>NZ_JBHZSG010000010.1:66677-105168 GCF_043642205.1 Thalassotalea litorea
CTTCTTCGAAGAAATCCTCTACGACGCATTACAAGTGTGCGGGTGACAGACTGGCGTCGGTGGGAACTTGAAGCAATAATCGGATAATTCGACAGCGTCTTCTTCGAAGAAATCCTCTACGACGCATTACAAGTGTGCGGGTGACAGACTGGCGTCGGTGGGAACTTGAAGCAATGATGAGTAGTCGGCAATTTTATCAAACTCGTTATTTGTTAGAAGGTGACAGACATTCGCCGGGCGAGAACACCTTTTTGTTAGAAAGGTGTCCAGGTGACAGACTGACGTCGGAGGGAACTTGAAGCAATAATCGGATAATTCGACAGCGTCTTCTTCGAAGAATTCCTCTACGACGCATTACAAGTGTGCGGGTGACAGACTGACGTCGGTGGGAACTTGAAGCAATGATGAGTAGTCGGCAATTTTATCAAACTCGTTATTTGTTAGAAGGTGACAGACATTCGCCGGGCGAGAACACCTTTTTGTTAGAAAGGTGTCCAGGTGACAGACTGACGTCGGTGGGAGCTTGAGGCAATCAATGAGCCTTAACCAAGTGGCACTGACCAATTGAATCCGCAACAAAAACTAGCCGTAAGGCCAGTTTTTCTACCAACCACTCACGCCTTCCATATCGGGTAAGTGGTGAGCAATGCCTTTATGGCAATCAATGCAAGTCTTTTCACCAGACGCTAATGATGTACTGTGTTGTTTGGCCGCCCGAACACTTTGTGAAGTAAAATCCATATAGCTGAAATCATGACAGTTTCGACATTCCAGCGAGTCGTTGGCTTTTAATCTTGCCCATTCATGTTCTGCAAGTTCACGACGTTTTTCGAGAAATTTCTCGCGGGTATTTATAGTGCCAAACACTTTTCCCCAGACCTCTTTCGAGGCTTGCATTTTCCGAGCAATTTTATCGGTCCATTCGTGTGGTACATGACAATCAGGGCAGGTGGCTCTAACGCCTGAACGGTTTGAAAAGTGAATGGTGGTTTTTAGTTCATCGTAGGGGTTGTCGCTCATTTCATGACAGCTAATACAGAACTCTTCCGTATTGGTCAGTTCCAGCGCGGTATTAAATCCGCCCCAGAAAATGATCCCGGCAATAAAACCGCCAAGAGTAAGAAACCCTAATGAATAGTGGACACTGGGGCGACGGATTGTGTGCCATACGCGTAAAAAGAACGCTTTCATAATGACTCCTGGTTATTGACCCTGTGGCTTAGCAGCTTTTTCCGCCAATATTGTGTGCATATCAACAAAATCGTTTTCTACTTTCGGCTCTGTTGACAATTGGGTAACGTGACACTGATTACAGAAGTAACGTCTGGCGGAAATTTCAGCGAGAAAATTACCATCCCGGTCCATATAATGGGTCACGCTGACCATGGGCGCTTGTGATTCGCTGGTACGATTTCGAGCATGGCATGACATACACGTATTGACGTTCAGATTAACCTCATAATCCCGATCCGTATGTGGGATTATCGGCGGTTGCATCGGATAGTTGCGCGCTTGTTTAATATCGTCATTGGTTGGCTTTGGTATGTATTCTGGGTTCACATCGGCATCGATAGCGGTGTTATTTCGCAGTGTTGCTATCTCCTCAGCCATCGCGGCGAAGCATAAAACCAGAACCGGAACGAGTATTACTTTGGCATAGTTCATCATCTACCTCCTCACGCTTTGACAATTTTAACGGCACACTTCTTAAAATCCGTTTGCTTGGAAAGAGGATCCGTGGCATCTAAAGTGATCTTGTTTATCAGCCGGCTGGCGTCAAACCACGGCATAAACACCAACCCTTTAGGGGGTTTATTTCTGCCTCTGGTTTCAAGACGAGTCAATAATTCTCCCCGTCTTGATATGATCTTGACCCGCTCACCGCGACGAATATTTCGTTTTTTCGCATCATCCGGATGCATGTATAGCAAGGCATCGGGGATCGCACGATATAGTTCAGGCACCCGTTGAGTCATCGAACCACTGTGCCAATGTTCGAGTACGCGCCCAGTGGATAGCCACAAATCGTACTCATCATCGGGCGATTCCGCCGCTGGCTCATAAGGCAGGGCGAAGATGATTGCCCGGTCATCAGGGTGGCCATAAAACTGCCAGTCTTTCCCGGATTCGACATAGGGATCAGACCCTTCTTTAAAGCGGCGAAGGGTTTCTTTACCATCGACGACAGGCCAACGTAAACCGCGTTCCTGGTGATAGACATCGTAAGGCGCCAGATCATGGGCGTGACCGCGACCAAACTCGGCATACTCTTCGAACAGACCTTTTTGCAGATAAAAGCCAAAATGACGGGCATCATCATTAAGCTGATCATCTGCCACTTCCGACAATGGATATTTATCCACCTGACCATTCTTAAATAACACCTCATATAAGGTTTTACCCTGGTAATCCCCCTGGGCAATGAGCTCTTTAGGCCAGACCTCTTCAACCTTGAAACGCTTACTGAATTCAACCAATTGCCATAGATCGGAGTAACAACCTTCTGGCGGTGGTACCTGTTGATACCAGGCCTGGGTACGACGTTCCGCATTCCCATAAACGCCTTCTTTTTCTACCCACATGGCCGTTGGTAGAATGAGGTCTGCTGCTTGTGCTGTCACTGTTGGATAGACATCGGATACCACGATAAAGTTTTCCGGATTGCGATAACCCGGGTAACCTTCTTCATTGATATTGGCCGCCGCCTGCATGTTGTTGTTACATTGGACCCAGTAAAAATTCAGTTTGCCGTCTTTTAACATGCGATTTTGCAATACCGCGTGATAACCGGGGACTGGGTTGATGGTATCTTTGGGTAATTTCCATATTTTCTCAGCTTTGGCTCGATGTTCTGGTTTGTTAACAACCATATCTGCGGGCAAACGATGAGCAAAAGTTCCAACCTCGCGAGCCGTTCCGCAGGCCGATGGTTGGCCGGTCAGGGAAAATGGGCTATTGCCCGGGGTGGAAATTTTACCGGTTAACAGATGAATGTTATAAACCAGATTGTTAGCCCACACACCGCGAGTATGCTGGTTAAAGCCCATGGTCCAAAACGAGGTGACTTTGACATCCGGATCGGCATACATTTTTGCCAGTTCGATCAATTTCTTCTTACCGACTCCCGATAATTCAGATACATAGTCCAGAGTATATTTACTGACGAATTTAGCATACTGCTCGAAATCAATTTCAACCGAATCCCCTGCGGTTTCATCGTTGTGCTTGGCTGCTTTTTCTAATGAGTTTTCCGGGCGCAGCCCATAGCCAATGTCGGTAGTTCCGAGTCTGAAATTGGTATGTTTATTGACGAAATCGTGATTAACTTTATCGTTTTCAATGATGTAATTGGCAATGTAATTTAGGATAGCCAAATCGGTTTGCGGGGTGAAAATCATGCCGTTATCGGCCAAATCAAAGCTACGGTGGGTAAACGTTGAAAGCACCGCAACCTTAACGTGGGGAGCGCTCAAACGTCTGTCAGTCACCCGAGTCCATAATATTGGGTGCATTTCCGCCATATTGGAACCCCACAATACGAATGCATCTGCGGCTTCTATATCATCATAACATCCCATCGGTTCATCAATACCAAAGGTACGCATAAAGCCGACCACGGCAGATGCCATGCAGTGTCTGGCATTGGGGTCGATGTTGTTACTACGGAATCCGGCTTTAATTAATTTCACTGCCGCATAGCCTTCGTGAACGGTCCATTGTCCAGAGCCAAACATACCAACCGCTTCCGGACCTTTTTCGTTAAGGGCTTTTTTGGCTTTCTCGGCCATGATGTCGAACGCCTGATCCCAGCTGATTTCGGCAAATTCGCCATTTTTGTCGTATTCGCCATTACTCATGCGCAGTAAGGGTTTCGTTAGCCTGTCCTTGCCGTACATGATTTTTGATAAAAAATAGCCTTTAATGCAGTTCAGGCCTTTATTAACTGGCGATTTTATATCGCCATGGGTAGCAACTACCTTACCATCCAGTGTCGCGACGTTGACACTGCAACCCGTTCCGCAGAAGCGGCAGGGCGCTTTATCCCATTTAAGCTTAGTGATGTCTTTGGCGGTGATTAAATTGGATGCGCTAGCTGGAATACTTAAGCCAGCTGCGGTTGCTGCAGCTGCAATGGCATTGGCTTTGATAAACGCACGGCGATCTAGTTTCATAGGGTTATTCTCCGCTACTCGCTGGTATATTGGTGATAGACAGGTGCAAGGGAAAGCACTCCTTGCAGGTCTTTGAGTACATCCATATCTCTGGCAATTTGATTGTGAGTACTTGCTTCTAATGTAAATACAATTTTTCCTGTCTCCGATTGAGCATGAACTTCGCCGCCTGGGAGGGTGGTTATATGCTGTTTTACATTGGCTAATTCTTGATGCAAGACCTGGGCAACGAAGCTGGCGACGTGGTATTCATCAACGGATGGCATAGTCCTGCTCCTGAGTATTGATAAGTTCGGTGGATTGATTGGGACAAACACTGATACAGGCACCGCATTGATTGCAGGCTTGTTGGTCAACTTCCGGTGTGGGAATCGACGTAAGATATTTGAATGAAATTGCTTGTTGGTCACAACTATCGGCACAGCTTTGACAAAAAATCTGCTGTTTAGCCAGGCAGGTTTGTTTGATATTCAACATCCCTGAGAATGGCGCTTCATCGCGCGCTCTAAATAAAGGCTCCGGGCACGTATCTACGCAGACACCGCAAAATGTGCATTCATCTTTTGTAAAGTTTAAATAAGGGAGGCCGTCCGCATCGAGTTCAATAATGTGCGTTTCACAAACATCCACACAAGCATGACACTGACTGCAGTGCGCGGCAAAGTGCTTTTCACCGATAATAAAGGGTAAACGAAAATGGGTTACAGCGTTGCGGGTTTGGGCTCGAAAAAACCTCCGCCGTGATAAATCTACCTGACGCAATGTCACCGCTAATGTCCCCCTGGAGGACCGTAAATGATTTGCATCATCCAGATGAAAAAGCCATAACTGCCAACGATAACCACAGCCAATATGGGGGCAAGAAATATCGTCAGGAACAGAAACGTATTTCGTTCCCGAGATTTTTCTTCTCGGGCATCCAATGCAGGATTTTCATCATGATCTAAGGTTTTTGGATCTGACATAAAATTGCTCACAACTTTAGTTAGGCGTTTTAAACTCAGGCGTTTAAGGCTTTTATTCAGTAAAACCCCAAAACATGTGGGGTTTCCTATCTTAAAGTTAGCAGAGGAACGGGAAATTGGCAGTACTGGTAAATTATCCGTGAAGTTTTCGACGTCAAACTAGCGCGAGAGCCATTGCATTTCCTATAAACAATTCTGTTAGACTATAGCTTTACAATTAACAGGTTACCGATTGGGTTAATGACAGCGCAGGATTTTCAATGGTTAAATTGGTCTGGGCAACAGGCAAGACATTTGCTTTGCATTGACGTGTCAGAGCGAACTCCTGTGTTGTTGAGTGAGTTATTGCACGCCCAGCTTCGTTATTATTTTCGTGCCCAGAATCAGACATACCAAACTCAGTTTAAACTCGAACCTGCCAATCTAAATACGGTAACCTATCAGCATGCTGCAAATTCATCTGCGGTTCGAGGCATTGAAGGGTGTCAAAAACAAGACACAATAGCGTCACTTTTTCGCAATATTGCCACTGGCAACGACGGAATGGGGCAGCAAAACAGCGTCGATACACCGCCGTTTTTTTCTACGACAGCCACATTTGGGCAACAGTATCGGGCGCAATTAGGCGGTGAAAATCGTCTGGTATTGGCGGATATGCGTCAATCTTTTAATCCTGATGTAATTGCCGCTCTGGCCGGTACAGTGATCGGCGGTGGGGTGATGATTGTCTTTGTGAGCCAGCAGCAAACGCCATCGAATGTCCTGCGACACTTTATTCAGGGGTTTAAGCGTTACAACAGCTGCCATTATGTCAATGTCAGCCGCGAGGGGTTAGAACAAGACTGGCAGCAAATAATTACCAACATCTTTAGTCGCAAAGAACCAACTGGGCAGAATGATACAGTCGGTTTACAAGGGCATGCCGCAAGGGATAAGACGAATTTTGATGCGATAAGTCCAAACAAAGAAAGCGAGATACACAACCCGCACGGCGCGGTAAACTCAGAACAACATCAGACCATTGAAGATATCATTAAGGTCGCAACCGGACGTCGGGATCGTCCTTTGGTGATCACTGCAGATCGCGGGCGTGGCAAAACCACATCGTTGGCATTAGCGAGTATTCAGTTATTGCAACAACGCCCATCACCGATAACGATAATTATTACTGCGCCAACACCTGCAGCGGTAAAAACCTATTTTCGCCATTTACAACAATGTCCGCTTGAGATCTCGATTCATGCTCTGGTGGCGGAGTATCGCCAACATAAGATCTGTTTTGTGCCAGTCGATGAGCTTATAGAAAATCCGAGGCAATGCCAGCTGCTTTTGATTGATGAAGCGGCTGGTATTCCAATCGCGCAATTACAGCGCCTGAGCGAGTGTTATCATCGTCTGGTATTCTCTTCCACGGTGCATGGCTATGAAGGGGCTGGCAGAGGTTTTACCCATAAGTTTCTGACCTATCTGCATCAAACCTATACCAACAGCCGTCAATTGCACCTGAATTCACCGGTGCGTTGGTCGCAACAAGATGAAGTAGAACCATTATTGTTTGAACGCTTTTTCTTAAATGCAGGCCTACCCATATTGCCGGCACAATATAGGGAACACGAATCCTTAAACATTTCATCAAGCCCGGACGGTTCAAAATTTACCTTTGAAGCAGGTGACCTGATGACACCGTCCACGGTGACTGGCACGATACGTTATCAATGGTTACAGGGTAAGGAATTGTTAGAACGTGAGGAGATATTTGCCCAGGCGTTCGCGATGTTAGTTGCAGCTCATTATCAGACCAAACCTTCCGACCTTAAGCTGCTGCTAGATGAAGAGTCTGTATTTTTGGGGTTGCAGTTTATGGATGTGACGAGTGAATCGGGTGCGCGTCAGGGTGAGACGCTATTGTCCGGGGTTGCGTTGATAATGATTGAAGGTGACTTGTCTACAGAGCTGATTGACAAGGTTAACCTGGGACAGCGGCGGATCCCCGGGCAATTTACGCCGCAGTCATTAATGACTCAGGCAAACGTTGATTGGGCATTTGATTTTCGTTATGCCCGCGTTGTGCGCATTGCCGTTCATCCTGATTTGCAAGGTCATGGCCTGGGCAATCAGTTAATTCGTGCCTGTGAAAGCTTTGCAACTGACAAACAGCTCGATTGTTTGTCCACAAGTTTTGGCGTCAACCAATCCTTGTTTCACTTTTGGCATCAGGCTAACTTTAAGGTTGCGCGCCTGGGCTTTACTCGTGATAAGGCAAGTGGCGAGTTTTCAATCCTGATGCTAAAGCCGTTGCATGATAATGTTGCCGACAAGGTCATTGCCCTTGAGGCGCAATGGCGCAGTGAATGGGCGATTTTTTTGCCAGATGAACATCGAGAGTTGTCTTCATCGTTGGTGGCGTTGTTGTTATCGGCGACCACTGTCGACACGCAACGCGTTGCTACCGAACAATTAACGTCGCTCGGGGCGCAGGATATTGTTGTGATCGAGCATTTCATTCAGGGGACACGGCAACTTAGCAGTTGTATGCCGGCGCTGCAGCGATTATTAATGAGCCTGGCAAAAGCTGACTATAGTTATGTAAAACGTGTTGAGTTAGACGCTTGCTACGACGGCTCCCCTCTGGCGTTATTAGTGGGTAAGGTATTACAAAAACAGAGCTTCTTGCAATTAGCAAAACGTAGTGGCTTAAGTGGTCAAAAAGCCGTAGTTACACAATTAAAAACGGCGTGCAAGGCACTTTTACAGGCTAGGAGTTTGCAAGCTAGGAATCGCAACAACCTTGGCTGAATAGGCGATAGTTGGTTTCGTTGTCATCTGTTTATCTTAAGAGCTAAAGTCGAAAAAATGCGCCTATCAGACTAAGCGTAGCCATCATACCAACAACGCCAAGGGGTTAAACGGGATATCAGTGATCGAAGTCAGGCAATTATCGAAACATTACCAAGATGTCAAAGCCGTAGACGACGTCAGTTTTACAGTCCAACAAGGCCACTGTTTCGGTTTGCTGGGGCCAAATGGGGCTGGAAAAACCACCACCATTGAAATCATGGAAGGGATCTTGAAACCCACATCAGGCTCCGTGGATTTTCTCGATGTTGCGCCTCAGGATGTTTCTCAGCACATTGGTATTCAGTTTCAACATACTGCGTTACAGGATTATTTGACAGTAAAAGAAACTCTGACCCTGTTTAAAGCTTTTTACCAGCGTGGCGTTGATATTGAAACGCTGGTGCAATGGTGCGATTTAGAAGAGATTATTGACCGCGACAACCGTTTGTTGTCGGGTGGCCAAAGGCAGCGTTTACTGTTGGCTCTGGCATTGATAAACGATCCGCAGATTGTATTTCTTGATGAGCCAACCACAGGTTTGGATCCGCAATCGAGACGGCATTTTTGGCAGCTCATCGATAATATCAAGGTACAAGGAAAAACCGTTATTCTTACCACCCACTATATGGATGAAGCCCAACAACTGTGTGATCAAATTGTGATCATGGATCACGGTAAAATCATTGAGCAGGGCTCTCCAAAAGAGCTATTGGATAAGCATTTTAAACAGGTGTTTTTGACCCTGCCAGCAGATAATGTCAAACCTGAAGCAGTAGCTCAATTATTTGACGGCGCGCAATGCCAACAAGTATCAGAGCGGATTGAAATCGCCACATCTCATGTTGAAAATACAGTAAAACAATTAATCGCAGCACATGTGCCATTAACCGGATTGCACATTAAATCTGCTAATCTGGATGATTTATTTTTAAAACTTACCGGCCACAGCCTGCGGGGATAACGTATGTTCAATATGCAACGATTTTGGGCTGTGGTTAAAGCGAGAAACCTGGAGTTTTTTCGCGATAAATCTTCGCTAGGCTGGAATCTGCTGTTTCCGGTGTTGTTACTGGTGATCTTTGCGATGGTCTTCTCCGGCGATGGCCGCGCCGTTTACAAAGTTGGGGTGTTAGATAAAAACCCTAAGACAATGTCATTCTTGCATACTCGCTATATTGACTTTATTGACTATCAAAACCTGAACAAAGCGAAAATTAAGTTGCAACAACATGAAATCGATTTAATCATCGATCAGAGCAACGCTGAGTATTGGGTTAATGAAGAATCTCCCAAAGGCTATCTGGTTGAGAAAATGTTTCTCAGCGAGGCGCAGCAATTTCAGCGACAAATGATACAGGGCAGGGCCATTCGTTATATCGACTGGGTGTTACCCGGTATTCTTGGCATGAATATCATGTTTTCATGTTTGTTTGGGGTGGGCTATGTCATTGTCAGATATCGTAAAAACTCGGTTCTCAAACGCTTAAAGGCAACGCCGTTATCGGCTCTGGAATTTGTAGCCGCGCAGTTAACCTCAAGACTGTTTATTGTCTTGTCTATGGCGACCATCGTTTATGTTGGATGCGATCTGGTTTTTGATTTTTACATGCTTGGTAGCTATGTCGATTTGTTTCTCATCGCTGTATTAGGGGCGATGAGTCTGATTTCTCTGGGGTTGGTGATATCAACGCGAAGCAAAAGTGAAGAGTTGGTGGGCGGGTTATTAAATATGGCAACCTGGCCAATGATGCTGTTATCTGGTGTGTGGTTTTCGTTAGAAGGCGCGCCTCAGATTGTAAAGACTATTGCTGCAGTATTTCCGTTGACTCATTTGGTTTCTGCAGGACGAAAAATCATTACCGAAGGGGCGACATTAATGGATATTCAAATGGAAATTTGGACCATGATGGGGATGACGGTGGTGTTTTTACTCTTAAGCGCGTACTTGTTTAGCTGGGATGGTGATCGTTAGTATCACCACCCCTAATTCTGCAAAAAGACTATTCAGCCTTACTCAGACAGTGCTCAATCGAAACGCTTAACAGTGCTTTGGCATTGTGGGCATCCTGCTCCTGTTGCACATATTCACGACTAGGGGTGACTTTGCTTCCCCATTTGATGTAAGCCGCTCCCCAGGTTAAACCGGCGCCAAATGCCGCGCTCATGATGTTATCACCGGCTTTTACTTTACCTTGCTCTAAGGCTTCACATAAGGCAATCGGTACGGTTGCCGCCGACGTGTTTCCATACTTTTGAATATTGACCATGACTTGATCGTCGCGCAATTTCAGCTTGCTTTGTAAGGTTTCGATAATACGAATGTTTGCCTGATGCGGAACCAACAAGTCGATATCGTCAACGCTCAGTCCGGTTTCCTGCATTACGGTTTCCGTTGCCTGACCCATACCGCGTACAGCACGTTTAAATATATCCTGACCCTGGAATGAAATATCGAGTGCTGACGGCGGATCCACATATCGGTTCATATCCGTGCCGAAATTATTAATGGATAAAATATCCCGGGCATTGGAATCGCAGCCAAGTTTTGCATTCAGTAAGCCGCAAGGTTGGTCCGTGGCTTCCAGAATAACAGCGCCTGCGCCATCACCAAATAACACGGCGGTATCGCGCTTGGCCCAGTTAATAAACCAGCTCATACGTTCAGCACCGATAACCAGAGCTTTTTTGGCAGCTCCGAATCGAATTTGTGCCGTTGCATTCTGCAGGGCGTATAAAAATCCGGTACAGGCTGAGCTTAAATCAAAACACGCTGCATTATTCGAACCGAGAAGTTGTTGCACTCGGGACGCGGTATTAGGTACCAGAGTATCTGGGCAGGAGGTCGCGACAATGATCAAATCAATCTCATCTGCTTCAATGCCAGCGCTTGCTAACGCGTGTTTTGCCGCCAGCGTGGACATTTCTGCGGTATTGATATGGGAAATTCGACGCTCTTTTATTCCGGTGCGGCTACTGATCCATTCATCAGAGGTTTCGATAAAGGTGGCTAAATCGTCATTGGTTAGCGTGGCAGGTGGCGTATATTTACCCCAACCTGTGATTTCTGCATATTGCATAACAACATCCTGGAAAGTACCTGAGTCCAGACATCAGGTAAACAAAACTACGAATAACTCGATAGTTTAATGACAAATGTCGACAAGTTAAAGGAATTAGTGAAGAAAGAAGAGGGTGGTTAATTCTGGATAGGGGGTTTGAAGCAGGTATCAAGGTGTCAGCGCGTTAGCTGTCGGCCGAAAATCTGAGTAGATCAGATTGTCTTTCTCGACGTCAGTCTGTCACCGAAAACAGAAGTAAACACCGTTTGCTTCTTAACCCATCAGATAAATGTATACCGCCAGAAAATGACAGACACTGCCAGCCAGCACAAACATATGCCAGATAGCGTGATTAAAGGGGATTTTCTTAACGGCATAAAATACCGCGCCCAGGGTATATGCCGCGCCACCGCTGGCCAATAGAATCAAAGCACCGGTTGCAACATTGCTAATCATCTCGGGTAGGGCGATTACCACCAGCCAACCCATGGCAAGGTATGTTGCTAATGAAACCTTCGGAAAGCGCTGGCGAAATACTAGCTTAAATAAGATCCCGGCAATGGCCAATGTCCAGACAATGGATAGAATGGCGTAACCCCAGGCATTTTCAAGCGATATCAGCATAAACGGGGTATAGGTGCCGGCTATCAGTAAATAAATCGCACAATGGTCGACAAGCTTCAATACTGACTTTACCGACTGATGAGTAATGCTGTGGTATAAGGTGGATGCTAAAAACAGCACTATCATCGATGTGCCATAGATAATAGCACTGGTCATTTGCGCCGCATCGGATGCTACCATGATCATTAAGGTCAAGGCTGCGACACTTAACATCGCACCAACACCATGAGTAATGGAGTTTAAGAGTTCTTCGACAAAGGAATACCCTTGACGCAGGTTCTGTTGAATATTTTGCGGAATAATTTGACCGGACATGAATGCGCCTGAGAATTGCTGGAAACAGGATAAATTATGCGCTGAAGTGCAGGTGATTTCAAATGAAGTTTACGTGAATGGTCGGTGATTAAGGATAGTAGGGCCACCGGAAGCGCCATGTAAATCCGCTCCCGGATACCCTTTAATTCGCTCACACGGTTGTGCGGCTGGGTTAAACTTCTTCTAGCAGATGCTCTAACGAGTTGTCATAACTGAGAAGTTCTTTTTCTAGAGCCAGTTTTTCCTTAAATTGTTCTATTTCGCGCCATTTACGTTTTTTGCTTGTTTTAGTTTTAGTTTTCTCTTCGAAAATTTCCATTAAGCTCTCAATTGGATCCATAATATTAGCTCCTGCCGATTACAATTGATTTCAAAGACACTTTTTTAATACCACAAAAAAAAATTGAAGAAAACACCTATTTGTAAAAAAAACAGACAAAAAAAGCGGTTTAAAACCGCTTTTTTTGATTATTTATTGCGCAAACCGTATGGATTACAATAAGTTGCGCAATTTTTCTTCAAGTTTAATTTGATCTACCGTAAACCCTCGGATCCCTTCCGCAAGTTTTTCTGTTGCCATGGCATCTTCATTCATCAACCAGCGAAACTGACTTTCTGTAAGGGACGCATCCGGCGCTGACGTTTCGTTATTGTCTTGCAGCTTTTGCTCGACCGGTTGAGAAGATTCCGACAGCTCTGCCAATAATGCCGGACTGATGGTTAACCGATCACAACCAGCAAGTTCGAGAATTTCATCTTTATTGCGGAAACTGGCACCCATCACGATGGTGTTGTAACCATGTTGTTTATAGTAGTTATAGATCTGTGTTACTGAGATAACACCTGGATCTTCAGCCGCAGGGTAGCCTTCTTTACCGGTGGATTTTTTGTACCAGTCAAGAATTCGACCAACAAACGGGGAAATCAGAAAAACGCCGGCTTCGGCACAGGCTCGTGCCTGAGCAAAGCTAAATAACAGTGTCAGGTTACAGTTAATGCCTTGTTGTTCAAGCTGTTCGGCGGCACGAATCCCTTCCCAGGTTGAAGCGATTTTGATCAGTATTTTATCTTTACCAATCCCATGTTGCTCATACAAACCGATAAGTTTTTTCGCTTTTTCTACCGTTGCTTGGGTATCAAATGACAAGCGCGAATCCACTTCCGTGGAGATACGGCCAGGGACAATTTTTAAAATCTCGACTCCAGTCAAAACCGAAAACATATCTGCAGCTTCTACAATCTGTGCCTGCGCATCTTTTGTCTGTTGTTTTCCGTAGTCGATAGCCTGTTGCAATAGTGGCTGATAGCCAGCTAATTCAGATGCTTTAAGCAATAGTGATGGATTGGTCGTGGCATCTTGTGGTTGAAAGCGGGCGATCGCATCTACGTCGCCAGTATCGGCAACCACTGTGGTCATAGCCTTTAATTGAGATAACTGATCAGTCATTGTCTTGTCCTTTAAAAATGTAGCTGCAGCCATTGAAACGAAAAACGTATGCCTTTACAAGCGCTAATAGAGTAAATAATCGAATATATTATGATAATTACCAAATGTGACTGATCAAAAGTTGCGTTTGTTTAGTATTTACAGCCAAGCCTTATTCGTGACGCTAACCTGGCTCCCCTTGGACGATCCCTTTTTAAAAGGATCGTGATATAGTCTGACACAAATTAATTTCGTTGATTTAATGGAACTTAGCTAATGCTTATTGTTGTATCACCCGCAAAAAATCTTGATTATGAATCGCCACTCACTACCCAAGTGTTCAGCCAACCAGAATTATTAGATGACAGCCAGGAGCTTATTGAGCGTTGTCGTCAGTTAACGCCCGCAGAATTATCATCATTGATGTCAATCAGCGATAAGCTAGCTGGCCTGAATGCCGCAAGATTTGGAGAATGGAGCATGCCGTTTAATCAGGACAATGCCAGACCTGCAGTATTAGCGTTCAATGGTGATGTATATACTGGCCTTGATGCGAAATCATTCAACGATGACGATTTCGGTTTTGCTCAGCAAAACCTGCGAATCCTTTCTGGCCTTTATGGCGTCTTACGGCCATTGGATTTAATGCAGGCCTATCGTTTAGAAATGGGCACTAAGCTTGATAATAATCGCGGCAGTAACTTGTATCAGTTCTGGGGTGACATCGTCACCGAAAAGCTTAATAAAACCCTGGTTGATGAATCAGATCCAGTTCTGATAAACCTGGCTTCTAACGAGTATTTCAAAGTGGTGAAAAAGAAAAAGCTGAATGCAGAGATTATCACTCCAGCGTTTAAAGACTGGAAAAATGGTGAATACAAAATGATCAGCTTTTTCGCCAAAAAAGCCCGGGGCCTGATGGCGCGCTATATTATCCAAAATCAATTGACTGACGTAGAACAGTTAAAAGGTTTTGATCTTGATGGTTATGGCTACAATGAAGCGTTATCGACAGATGCGGTGCCGGTGTTTACCCGTAAGCAAGTAGGCTAAGAACGCAAACGGCGTTGCGCTGTGTGGTCGGTTACCGGGTTAATTTACAGTGATTAACCGCCGTTCACCATAGCAGCATGATGATGGATGAAGTATTACATGCTTAGAAAAATCTTAAATAAGTTTAGCCCGATTATTTATGTCCAAATATGGGAAAACCGCATCAGAGTCGTGGATACGAAAACAGGTAAAGAATTTGATGAAAAACCCTATCTATTGACCAGGGAAAACAGCAAAGGGGTTAAGGTTATAGCGGCAATTGGTAATAATGCTGAGCATGCAATATCCTCCAATGAAGAATCGATAAACCCATTTTCTCACCCTCGTTTTTTACTCAATAATTTTTTCGTCGCTGAGAAAATTTTGCAGCATGCCATATATACATTAATCGGGAAGTTTTCTCTTAGACCAGCACCCACGATTGTAATCCACCCAATGGAAAAAATTGAGGGTGGACTGAGTCAGATTGAAGACAGGGCGTTTCGAGAATTAGCATTGGGAGCTGGTGCATATGACGTTGTTGTATACACGGGAAGCCCTTTGTGTATTAAGAGCATAGATATAGAAAACCTTAAAAAGCTGGACGATACTGTGAGCGCTGCGAGCATTTAATGTTGTATCGTTTGATTCCAAGTTTGACGTTAATTAACTGAAAAGGTTAATGTCTTTAGTCAGCGAACAACGGCCACGTACATGGAAAGTAACTAAATACAAATTTAATCGTTCACATAAAAAGTGACTAGCAAATCAAAGGAAGGAAAATGCTATTTATTACAATGACTCATGCTGCATTAGCAATTCTTGCTACAATCACCGGAGCATTTGTATTAGCTCGCAGGAAAGGCGATATTTCACATACAACACTGGGAAAAATTTTCGTTATTAGCATGATTCTAGTTAACCTATCGGCTTTTTCGTTTTGGCCGAAATATGGTTTCACTTTCTTTCAGGTGCTGGCATTGTGGAATTTGATCTGGGTGTTGCTTGGTTATTATTATGCTTATAAAAAACCGAACAATAATTGGCTAGTGAATCACTATTACTACATTTCATATGCCTATCTTGGTGTTCTCGCCGCGACAGTAGCTCGACTTCCCGTAACTTTAGAATTTGCACCTACTGAGTCGGCTTTGATTTCATTGGTGGTAGTTTTCGGCTTTGGAGCTTACTATATCGAAAAGATTGGCAAAAAAGTTCGAGAGTACCGCTTGTCGCTTAGATGATGTTCAATAGTTATGTCTCTGAAGAGCGAGCAACGGCCGTTCAAGAGATTTAGATTTATGCTTTTTTACTGGTCACATGGTAAATCACTCAACGACATAAATTACAAGAACAATGGATAAAGTTTGACCGGATTAAAAATCGTCTTTGCAACAATCAGTGAAAAATATTTATTGCTAGCCACAACTATTGGTGTGTTCTTAGCTTCTAAATATTTCTTCAACAGCTCTATCATATCGTTGGGCATCTGTTTGGTTTATTTCTTCTGCCTGTATTGTTTGGCAGTTGGACCAAGACATTTAGCGATGAGACGGAATTTAGCCTTGTTGGAAAGTGATACTGAGTTGATAGATACGGGCATAACACCATACTCCCCTGAGATGGAATTTTTTGAAGAAGATTCTCAAAAATGGTTTTCTGGGCGAGGGATGATTATGGAGCTTACCGGAAATTACCAAACGAAACTTTCTAAACAAGGGGTTCTTCTTCATTGCTGCGAGATTCCTTATTCCTCCGTATATGTTATTCCTTGGGGAAACATAAAACATATAAATACAACTAGCGAAACTATGGCGATAATTGAAAGTGTGTATGAAATATCGTTTGATACAGATCGGGCTATTCATATACCTCTTAAAGAGGAAAACTTCATACGATTAAAAGCCCATAGTACAGACCAATTAGCAGGTCGAAGCACCTGATAAAGGTGAAACTCAATGTTTAACTGTAGGCTGGAGCTCAAAGAACTCAAACTTGACGTCAATTCTGTGGAAAGGTTAATGTCTCAGAAGAGCGATCAAGAGTCATTCAAGGAATTGCAATATGGCTTTAAAAGTATTCAAGGTTTCAACTGTTGTAGCGCTAGTTTTGTCACCCTTTAACGCTATGGCTAATAGTGATGGTGCCTGTTCAGAATCAAACTTTGATTTTGTGATGACTAAGCTGAATGACAATAAGTTTACAGACAATGGGCTGACCCAGGAAGAGTTTAGCAAAACCATTCCTAATCCAAGCCCCGTCTGCGAAATTAAAAATGATTTGATGAGCGATGGACTAGCTTTTACCGTGTATAAAGAAGGTGTAGACTCTCAATTTTACATAAGCGTATACAACGGATTAAACGGCTCTGTTAAGTATTTTGGACCGTTTGAACTTTAACGATTAGGTCTGCAATGAGCGATAAGCAGCCGTTCAAGGTTTAATAATTAGCGGGTAATGCATATTAAGAAGTTATGGGAAAGTATGGGGCCTAAAAATCACACATCTGAATTACGGCAGTTGATTAAAGATGCACGCTGGGCAATGTGGGCGTTTGCGACTATCAATATCTTGGTGTTAGTTGTGCTTGTGATTGATGGCATGAATAACATGTTCGTTTTCATGGCCGTGTTTCTTCAAGTATTCCTATTTCTAATCTGGTTACTGCCAGTATTTCTATACCAAGTTTTAATCAAAAAGCTTTCATTAAAATATGCTTTATACACATCTTTCGCATCATACAAAGAAGCGCTTGGTCACCTTTCATGGTAAAAGGATATTAGTTTGACGTTAACTTGCTGAAAAGGTTAATGTCTTTAAAGAGCGATAAGCGGAAATTATATAAGGAAGTGGTATCAAGTGAAACGCGGTTTAATACTCATATTTTTATGCTCATTGATGTCATGTGGTAAAAATGATTACGCTTATCTTTTATTTAATGACACAAAAATTTGTGTTCCATCGGAGTACGTGCCTGGCCTCTCACCATTTGGCCAATGGATAGAAGATAACGTTGATGGATTAGACTCAAGCGACGGCAGTGAAATAATTAGAATACCTCCAGAGGTAATCAAGAGTTATGTCCCAGACTACACGATCAGCCACATCAATAAGCACGGCGTTGATTTACGGCACGAAATAAGTGGTATTGCTTATAAAACCTCAAGTATTGGCTCTCCAGATGGTATGGCTCATACCGCTTGGCAGGTTTATGAAAAAAACGAAAATCCACTGGTTGTAATGGAAGAGTCTGGTCACTATAGAATTTATCCTTGGGGCTATGAATCCTTTTCTTGGGATTTAGTAAAGTCACCGCCGCCTGAAGTTCCTACAGAAAATTTTCCTGATGATTGGTATATAGGTTACTGTGGGAATACAACGGACTCTTGTTTTCAGTCAATAACTTATAAAGACATATGGTATCAGTATCATCTTCAGCTTAACGATTTAGAAGTTAGAGATGAAGTTGAAAGTGCATTATTTTCGCTGTTTGAATCATGGGAAAACAATTGCAACAACCATACTTCTTGAACGGCTGTTTCTGGCTGTGAGTTCAAGCGGTGAGTGCAACGCTATCCTTATACTAACTTGAGGAGCGACTGCATGAAACAGAAAAAGCGTGAATACTTTACCGCCGCGCAAAAAACAATTATCTGGGATAGATATAAGCAAGGCGATACTTTGCATGAAATCGCAAGGATGTTTAATCGCGGCCATACTTCAATTCTACCTACTATCTACAACGCCGGAGGAATTCGTCCTCCAGAAAGAAAGCGCCACCCTAGCTCACTAACCCTTACTGAAAGAGAAGAAATCTCTAGAGGTTTAGCTTCCAAAAAGTCTCTCCGTGAAATCGCCAGGAAGCTCGGAAGGTCACCCTCAACTGTCTGTCGGGAAGTTAAACGACATGGCGGTTCAAAGTGCTATCGAGCAAATAAAGCCGATAAAGTTGCATGGGAAAACACGAAAAGGCCTAAAACTTGTAAGCTACTGGGGAACAAAGCATTATGCTTAATAATTGCTCGGAAAATGGCAACCGCATGGTCTCCACAACAAATATCCGGGTGGCTGAAACGGAAGTATCCCGATAAAGAGGAGCTCCATGTGTCGCATGAGACCATTTACAAAACCCTTTATATCCAGGCTCGTGGAGCATTAAAGAAAGAGTTACAAAAACATTTGAGGACGCACAGGCCTGTTCGTAAGTCGAGAAAAACCACGCTAAAAGGCAAAGGTATAGGAGGCATTTCTGACGCAGTACCAATCAGTGAAAGGCCTGCTTCAGTAGAAGACAGAGCCGTTCCTGGGCATTGGGAGGGTGACTTAATACAAGGCTCAAACAACAGCTATATCGTCACATTAGTAGAGCGCCATTCACGATATGTCATGCTAGCCAAGGTCCCAAACAACAAAACGGTGACGGTTATAAAGGCATTAATCAAACAATCGAAAAAGCTGCCTACAGAGCTATATAAATCACTTACTTGGGATAGAGGAGCTGAACTATCAAATCATAAAGACTTCACGCTAGCGACCGACATACAGGTTTATTTCTGTGATCCTAAGTGCCCATGGCAGCGTGGCTCAAATGAAAACACAAACAGGTTGCTGCGACAATATTTCCCAAAAGGTACTGACTTGAGCGTGCATTCTCAGTTACGATTGAATCAGGTTGCAAGACAACTTAATGAAAGACCGAGAAAGACGCTAGAATATGAAACACCTGCTGAACGATTTAATGAGTGTGTTGCGTCCATCGGTTGAACTCACAGCACATCAGAGACGTTCGGCTCTAGCCTTAGATGCCGTGTAGTGTCACGGCATGACGAAGTTTTTTGTGGCTTTTACCAACGTTTCATAAAATGAAACGTTATCCACCCAATGCGTTTTGCGCATTATCCCTCCATTACGATTTATCGTAATCTCCACCCAAAGAAACTTGTTTCTTTCTCCACCTTGAGGGAATTTCAATTCCCGTTGTTGGTACATCAGAGACATTCAGCTCTAGCTAAGATTCCCTGTAGCATCAGGGAATGACGCAGTTTTTTTTGGCTTTTACCAACGTTTCATAAAATGAAACGTTATCCACCCAATGCGTTTTGCGCATTATCCCTCCATTACGATTTATCGTAATCTTCACCCAAAGAAACTTGTTTCTTTCTCCACCTTGAGGGAATTTCAATTCCCGTTGTTATTTATTCGCAGCCTTTTTGGCTTTTTTCGCCTTCTTCGCTTTTTTCGCCACTTTTTGTTTACGGCTTAATCCGGCGTTCTTTTTGACGTTTGCCTTTGGCTTTTTGGTCGGTATTCTGGCTTCTTTATGTTTCGGTCGTAATTCATCGATAACACGACGACGCAGACGTTCATCCATGTAACGTTCGATTTTACCCAAAGATAACATGTCATGGGCTTCAACCAGGGATATGGCGGTGCCTTTTTTACCAGCCCTGCCAGTGCGACCAATGCGATGAACATAAATATCGGCTTTACGTGGCATATCAAAATTGATCACATGGGTGATTTCATCGATATCCAGACCGCGGGCGGCGACATCCGTAGCTACCAAAATATTGACTCGATTGTTTTTAACCCGAGCCACGGCATTGTTGCGTTTGTCCTGAGGCATTTCCCCCTCTAACCAGACATTTGCCAGGTTGGCACTTTGCAATTTTCCAGCGAGAAACTGTACCGTTTCCCGTTTATTGGCAAACACTACCGCCCGTTTGACATCCTCTTGCTGCAGGATATGCAAAAGTAATTCGATTTTGTGTTCTTTGTTGTCCGCCAGATGAATCCATTGGTGGGTTTTCGCTTTTTCCTTACGTGACGGATGCGATTCCAGGAAAACCGGCTCATTTAAAATGTCTTTGGAGAAACGAATGATCCCGGCACCAGCTAATGTGGCGCTAAATAACATTGTCTGTTTACGCCACCGGGCTTCCCCGGCAATGCGATTAATGTTTTCAGAAAAGCCCATGTCCAGCATTCGATCGGCTTCATCAAGCACCAGAATTTCAATATCACGGGCGTCAAATTGCTCGGTTTCAATATATTCTAATAATCGTCCCGGAGTTGCGATCAATACATCGGTGGTACTGGTCAGGATCTCTTTGTGAGAGCCATAGTTGACGCCGCCGGTAATCAGGCCACTTTTGATATGGGTATGCTCACTGAGTTGCTCTGCTTGCTCGAATATTTGCGTCGCCAATTCTCGGGTAGGTGCGAGAATTAACACCCGGGGAAATCCAGGTTTAGTGCGCGGGTAATCCAACAGGTGCTGCAAGCTAGGTAAGAGAAATGCAGCGGTTTTTCCTGTACCCGTTGGCGCACTGGCGAGAACATCCTTACCGGCCATCGCCTCGGGTAACACCAATTCCTGAATTGAGGTCGGTTTTTTGTACCCGGCTGACGTGGTAGCAGCAACGAGTTTATCGTCAAGATCAAACTGTTCAAACATGGTAAGCATGTACCTTAGAAATTGCTTTGTTATTAAAGCCCTGGCGAGGACTCAGTATAGGTGGTTAAGTTATGTTAATCCAAAAATCAGAGGTCTGATTCGACCCTTATAGATAATGATTATGCTTGCAGATCAACTGTTTCCTGCAGGATTTGTTGACACCATTGCTCAATTCTCTGGTCGGTCAAATCGTATTGGCATTCATCATCTAATGCCAGACCGACAAAAAACTGTTGATCTTCACTCAACGCTTTTGATGCACTAAATTCATATCCCTCATTTGGCCAGTAGCCTATGATACTTGGGTTCGTGATAATGACCTGATCATGTAACATCCCCAAAGCGTCCTGAAACCATTCGCCATATCCCTGTTGGTCACCTAAGCCAAAAAGGGCAACAATCTTGTTGCTCAAATTTAATGTCGCAATATCGTCCCAGCTCGATTCCCAGTCTTCCTGCAGTTCACCAAAATCCCAGGTGGATATCCCGAAAATAATAATATCGAAATCTTCACACTGGTTAAGAGGTACGTCTTTGATATTAAAGATCTCAACCAAATCTTCGCCGATGGTCGCTTGAATTTTCTCAGCAGCCATTTCGGTATAGCAGGTTGTCGAACCGTAAAATAAGCCTATTTTCATGGTCAAAGACTGTATGGGAAAAAATTTGCGGCGATTTTAACAAGAACATCGCTGTCATGCTATGTTTTCTGTAGACCGTCAAAGAAAACGCTATGCTTGAAAAAGAACCTTATTAAGGACGCTAAATCAAAAGGCTTGTAATTTTTACACGTAGCCAGTAATTTAGTTGTCCCTAATTCGGTCTATCCGAAGGTTAGTTTAGGATTAAAAAGTGAATCTCTATATGAATTTGTTAACTCGTGCCGGGCACAAAATTGCGATTATTGTTTTTGCACTAACGACCGCCATGCTCGCCAATATTGCAAGTGCTCAGGAATTGTCCGTTGAGCAACTAAAGACCATCAAAGCTCGCATGGCTAAATTGGGTCTTAACGCAGATACTGTCAAGGTATCGCCAATGGATGGGTTGGTAGAAGTGATTACCGATCAGGGAATTTTTTATACCAGTGTTGATGGTAATTATCTGATTCAGGGTAAGGTTTATGATATTGGCGGTGCCCAAATCGAGAATCTAACCGAATCGTCACTGGCGAAAGTTCGTATTGATGGTATGAACGAATTTGAAGATTCGATGATCGTTTTTCCTGCGAAAGAAGAGCAGTATCAAATCACCGTCTTTACCGATTTGACCTGTGGTTATTGCCGTAAATTGCATCAACAAATGGATGAGTTTAATGACCTGGGCATTACCGTGCGTTATTTAGCGTTTCCCAGAGGCGGTATTGGAAGCCAGTCTTTTATCGATATCCGCTCAGTATGGTGTAGCAATGACCAACAACAAGCAATGACCAATGCAAAAGGCGGTGCACAGGTACAACAGAAAGTTTGTGCTGAACCGGTTGCTGAACAATATGAGTTTGGTCGTAAAGTTGGTGTCAACGGTACCCCGGCAATTATGCTAGAAGATGGCATTATGGTACCTGGCTATAAATCTCCACAGCAAATGCAACAACTGTTGCGCAGTATACCAACTGCCAAAGCTGGATAAGCCACTTACCTCATCCTGTTTAGACCTACCCTGGAATACGCATTAACTCAAATCGTATTCCATGGTATTCTGCTTTTACCCTTGTTTAAATCACGTCTAAGCCATGCCAAAAACGATTCGTCGTCGCCCAGAACCCGTCAATGCTGATTTCAGTTTTCCTCTCGACCCATTAGTTAAATCCCTCTATCTAAGCCGTGGTGTGCAAAGCGAGCAAGAGCTGGATATGGACTTAAAGACCTTACACAGCCCTGCCTTAATGAAAGATCTATTCAGAGCGGCAGAGATTCTGTTTAAGGCCATTGATACCGGCAAACGCATTGTTGTCGTTGGGGATTTTGATGCCGATGGTGCAACCAGTACTGCAGTGATGATGGAGGGCATGGCACTGCTTGGCAGTCAAAACCATGATTACCTGGTGCCAAATCGCTTTGAATATGGCTATGGATTAACGCCAGAAATTGCAGAGCTCGCGCTGGCGAAAGGAGCGCAATTGGTAATTACGGTGGACAACGGCATCAGTTGCTTGCAAGGGGTCGCGGCGGCGAAAGCCGGAGGCGCGCAAGTTATTGTTACCGACCACCATTTGCCCGGTGAATCCTTACCCGATGCCGATGCCATCGTTAACCCCAATCAACTCGATTGCAAATTCCCCAGTAAATCGATAGCCGGTGTTGGCGTCGCGTTTTATTTGTTGTTGGCCTTACGCAAAGTGATGCGCGAAGCAAACTGGTTAAAACAACAGGGGTTGGGTGAACCTAATTTGGCGCAACTTTTAGATCTCGTTGCTCTGGGAACCGTGGCCGATGTCGTGAGCTTAGATCACAACAACCGGATTCTGGTGTCTCAGGGGATCAAACGCATTCGTTCAGGTTACACCCGCCCGGGTATCCAGGCACTGTTTGAAGTTGCCAAAAAAGACCCGCAACGCATTCAGGCCAGTGACTTTGGTTTTGCCTTGGGGCCACGTTTAAATGCTGCTGGACGACTCGATGATATGGCCCTCGGTATTCAGTGTTTACTGGCACGAGATGTCAATCAGGCACGGGTTATTGCCATGGAGCTTGATCATTTAAATAAAGCCAGACGTGAAATTGAACAGGGAATGCAACAAGAAGCGGAACGGGTATTAACAAAACTGGATTTCAGTGGTGCATCACTGCCTTCTGGCATAGCTTTGTATCGGGATGACTGGCATCAAGGCGTGATTGGCATTGTGGCAGGCCGTATTAAAGAAAAATATCATCGACCGACGGTGGTATTTGCGGGTGGCAATGATGGCGAAATTAAAGGTTCGGCACGTTCAATTCCAGGTTTGCATATTCGTGATTTGCTTGAACATATAGATTCTCAACACCCGGGGTTAATCGTGAAATTCGGCGGGCATGCAATGGCAGCCGGTTTATCGATAGGCGAAGCTGATTTTAGTAAATTTCAGCGTTTATTTGATCAGTTGGCTCATTCCTGGCTAACACAGGAAATGTTGGAAAACTGTGTGCTTTCCGATGGTCCGTTAACGTTATCACAAATGAATGAACAGCAATGTGTGCAGATTGAACAAGCTGGGCCCTGGGGGCAAAACTTTCCAGAGCCGGTGTTTGATAACACCTTTGAGTTGGTGCAACAACGCTTACTTTCCGGCAAACACCTGAAAATGGTGGTGCGGTGTGAGGATCAGGTATTCGATGCCATCGCGTTCAATATTGATCCTGAAATTTGGCCGGATGATAACATTCGGTTTGTCCACATGGCGTATAAACTTGATATCAACGAGTTTCGTGGGAAACGCAATCTGCAACTCATGGTCGAACATTTAGAGCCGGGTTCTGGTTAACGGGTATTGGCGCGTATCCAGAGGTTAAATTTTCTGCTATTTTTTAAGGATTAACCCGCCTTAGCGGTATATTCCGATCTTGTGATGCGCTACAATGCCCGACTATTTTGCTAGATACCGATTATGAGAAATTTTTAATTAGCAATGTTTGAAACCAATCCGATATTAAACAAATTAAAAGATATCCGCGAACGCACCGATTTGCTTCGGGGGTACCTTTGACTACGATCACAAATCTGAACGCCTGGTCGAAGTAAATCGCGAACTTGAACTGCCTGATGTCTGGAACGAACCCGAGCGGGCGCAAGCGCTGGGCAAAGAACGCTCATCCTTAGAGCTCGTGGTAAAAACCATCAATGATATGGTTACCGGTTGCGAAGATGTCGAAGGCCTTGTCGAGCTGGCGGTTGAAGAAGACGATGAAGAAACCTTCAATGATGCCGAAGCTGAAGTGGTTGAGCTGGAAGCCCAGTTAGCCAAACTTGAATTTCGCCGTATGTTTTCCGGTCCGCAAGATGGCAACGATTGTTATCTGGATATTCAGGCCGGCTCCGGTGGTACCGAAGCTCAGGATTGGGCGAGTATGTTGATGCGGATGTACTTGCGTTGGGGCGAAGCCCACGGATTTAAAGCGGACGTTATCGAAGAGACCGATGGCGACGTTGCCGGAATCAAGGGTTGTACCCTGAAATTTAGCGGTGAATATGCCTATGGTTGGTTGCGCACGGAAACGGGTGTCCATCGACTGGTTCGTAAATCACCGTTTGATTCCAACGCCCGTCGCCACACCTCGTTTGCGTCGGCATTTATTTATCCGGAAATTGACGATAGCATTGAAATCGATATCAATCCTGCCGACCTACGCATTGATACTTTCCGCGCATCGGGAGCCGGTGGTCAGCACGTCAACAAAACCGATTCTGCGATTCGAATTACACACGAACCAACCGGGACCGTGGTTCAGTGTCAAAGTGATCGTTCTCAACATAAAAACAAAGCTCAGGCGATGAAATTGTTGAAAGCGAAATTGTACGAGTTGGAAATTCAAAAACAAAACGAAGATAAACAGGTTCTGGAAGAAGGGAAATCGGACATTGGCTGGGGCAGCCAGATTCGTTCCTATGTACTGGACGATAGTCGGATTAAAGATTTACGCACCGGGGTAGAAAGCCGTAACACACAAGCGGTACTCGACGGTGGATTAGACCAATTTATTGAAGCCAGCCTGAAGTCTGGCCTGTAACTGAGATGTGACAATGACTGAAATTGCCAAAGACGAAAACAAATTGATTGCCGAGCGTCGCGCCAAATTGACGGCGATTCGCGATAACTGTCCTGCCAACGGACACCCCAATGACTTCGACCGTGAGCATTATGCGGCGGATATTCAGGCGGCCCATGGTGATATGGATAAGGAAGCCCTGGAGCAAGCGGAACTGGAATATGCGGTAGCTGGCCGAATTATGGCCAAACGAGGCCCGTTCCTGGTCTTGCAGGATATGTCAGGTCGTATTCAGGCCTATGCTGACAAAACCGTACAAAAAGATATAAAACAACGCTGGGGTATGTTGGATATCGGCGATATCGTTGGTGTTAAAGGAAAGTTGCATAAATCTGGGAAAGGCGATTTATACGTCAATATGGAAGAGTACGCGCTATTGACCAAGTCATTGCGTCCACTACCTGAAAAATTCCACGGTTTGTCGGATCAGGAAACTAAGTACCGTCAGCGTTATGTCGATCTGATCATCAATCAGGAAACCCGGGACACGTTTCAGGTTCGTTCAAAAATCGTCAATGGCATTCGTAAGTTTTTAACCGAGCGCAACTATATGGAAGTGGAAACGCCAATGCTGCAGACCATTCCAGGTGGTGCAACGGCGAAACCTTTTGAAACATTCCATAACGCCCTGGATATTGAAATGTTTTTACGTATTGCTCCAGAGCTTTACTTGAAGCGTTTGGTCGTCGGTGGTTTTGAACGCGTATTCGAAATCAACCGTAACTTCCGTAATGAAGGTTTATCGACCCGTCACAATCCGGAATTTACCATGATTGAATTCTATCAGGCGTATGCTACCTATGAAGATTTGATGAATCTGACTGAAGAAATGTTGCGCACCCTGGCCGAAGATGTGATGGGTACCACGGTTATTCGCAATACCGTAAAAAATGCAGAAGGTGAGGTGGTTGAAGAGAAGTTCTATGACTTTGGTAAGCCATTTGTTCGTTTGTCGATGATGGATGCTATCCTGACCCATGCGCCACATTTAGATGCTGACGTTATTCGTGACCCAGAAGGACGTTTTGACGATCTAAAAGCGATTGCTCGCCAAGTCGGCGTTAAAGAGCCCGCTGGTGAAAACGTCTGGGGTGCAGGTAAATATTTGTGCGAAATCTTTGAAGAAGTGGCAGAGCACAAATTAGATCAGCCTACCTTTATCACCGAGTACCCGTGGGAAGTTTCGCCACTTGCTCGTCGTAATGATGATAATGCGTTTATAACGGATCGTTTTGAATTCTTTGTCGGTGGTCGTGAACTGGCCAATGGCTTCTCTGAGCTTAACGATGCCGAAGATCAGGCCGCGCGCTTTAGAAAACAGGTCGAAGAGAAAGATGCTGGTGACGACGAAGCCATGCATTTTGATGAAGACTACATTACCGCATTAGAATATGGTCTGCCGCCAACCGCCGGTGAAGGTATTGGTATCGACCGTTTGGTGATGTTGTTTACGGACTCGCCGAGCATAAAAGATGTCATTCTGTTCCCGCATATGCGACCACTGGCGGAATAATCAGTTGTTTGAATAAAGATAAACGGGGACCGATAGGTTCCCGTTTTTTTATGCTTAAAGAAAATCCGGTCTATTCTTAGTAGATTCAACGGTTATTCGAACATTGTTTTACTAAGATGCGCCAAAACAAGATCCTTGTGCTTTTTGCTCACCCATCTCAACATCGCTCAGAAGCCAACGCGCCGATATTTGAAGCGGCCCATGAAATGGATTTTGTCACGACCGTAGATTTATACGCTGAATACCCCCGCCTAAACATTGATATTGATAAAGAGCAACAACGCTTAACATCCCATGACGTTGTGATTTTTCAATTTCCCATCTATTGGTATTCCACCCCCGCGATTTTAAAAGAATGGCAGGATCTCGTGCTTGAATATGGTTTTGCTTACGGGCAAGAAGGCAACGCCTTGCAAGGTAAGTGGTTTTTGTGTGCCGTTACCGCCGGGGGAAGTTTTGATGCCTATCGTCAAGGTGGGCACAACAATTTTACGGTTAAAGAACTCTTTCGCCCCCTTGAACAAACCGCCAATATGACTGGTATGTGTTATTTGCCGCCTCTTGTATTATTTGGCAGTCGCACCGCAGCGGATGACAATCGGCTGCAACAGCACATAAGTAAATGGTCTTTGGCGTTGCAACAACTGCATGATGGCGAGGTGGATGTTGACCAGGCAAATCATTTTCCTACGCTAAATGATTACTTGCTTGAGAGCGCGCTGGGTGCCCGAGAAGACAACAAGCTTGTTGCAGGTGAAGACAATCGCGATCTGCAAGGTGATCGGGATTTGGGGGACCAACCGTGACAGTGTATTTTATTCAGGCTTTCATTTATTTGATAGCAGCCGTGATTGCCGTGCCACTAGCCAAAAAGTTAGGTCTGGGTTCTGTGTTAGGTTATCTGATTGCCGGTGTGATTATCGGCCCTGTAACGGGCTTAGTCGGTGACGAAACCGTAACGATTCAGCACTTTGCTGAATTTGGTGTGGTGATGATGTTATTTTTGGTGGGGCTTGAGCTTGAGCCAAAAATGCTTTGGCAAATGCGCCACCGGTTACTGGGTCTTGGTGGTCTGCAGGTTGTATTAACGAGTGCACTAATTACGCTGATCGCCATGGTCTTTATTCAACCCTGGCAAACGGCATTGGTTGTCGGCCTGATCTTTTCACTATCCTCCACAGCGATTGTATTACAAACCTTTTCTGAGAAAGGACTAACGAAAACTCAGGGCGGACAAAATGCGTTTTCGGTATTGCTGATGCAGGATATCGCCGTGATCCCGATGCTGGCATTTATTCCGATGTTAGCCGTTGGCGATATCGCTTCAGCCGCGGCTTCGATGCAGTCGGCAACCGAGCATCATCAGGAATTAAGTCTCGTCGCCGGATTGCCAAACTGGGGTTATGCGCTGGCAATTCTTGGTAGTATCCTTGGCGTGATTGTAACGGGACATTACCTCTGTCGTCCGCTATTTCATTATGTCGCCAGCTCTCATTTGCGGGAAATTTTTGTGGCCACAGCATTAGTGTTGGTGGTTGGGATTGCTGCCTTAATGTCGTTGGTTGGCCTGTCGCCGGCTTTAGGAACCTTTTTGGCGGGTGTGGTGTTGGCCAATAGTGAATTTAAGCATGAGCTGGAATCGAATATCGAACCTTTCAAAGGCTTGCTTCTCGGCTTGTTTTTTATCACGGTTGGGGCTGGGATCAACTTTGGCATTTTTACTGAAAATATCGGTATGATTGTCGGTTTGACCCTAGTCGTGATGCTATCGAAGGCTGGTGTATTGTGGCTGTTGGCGATGATTTTCAAAATAAAGGATAGTGATCGCTGGCTTTTTGCTCTGAGTCTTGCCCAAGCCGGTGAATTTGGATTTGTGCTGCTTAGTTTTAGTGTCACACAGCACGTTATTTCCACCGAACTGGCGGCAATTTTACAACTCATCGTAGCATTATCCATGTTTTTGACTCCAGTGTTGTTTATCGTCTTTGATAAAGTCATCTTGCCTCGTTACCAGCAAACTAAAAATCAACAAAAATTTGATGAAATCGATGATTACGGAACCGTGCTCATTGCCGGGGCTGGACGGTTTGGCCAAATCGTCAATCGTTTACTGGTGGCCAATGGCATTAAAACCATATTGTTGGACCATGAAGCCGGACAAATTGAAAATATGCGCAAGATCGAGATGAAAAGTTATTTTGGCGATGCGACTAGACCGGAGCTGCTACATACCGCTGGGATAGATGATGCAATGATGTTTGTCGTTGCTATTGATAACAAGGAAGGAGCGGTGGCTTTAACGCGACATATAAAAAAATCCCACCCCCACCTTAACGTTCTGGCGCGCTCATTTGATAAAGGCCATAGCTACGCATTACGTCAGGCGGGCGCCGACTTTACCATTAATGAAACATATCACTCGGCTTTGGAATTAGGCGCCGAGGCGATGCGCACAGCAGGCTTACATCCGTTTTTCGTTGAGCATAAAAAAGCTATATTTGAACAGGTTGAACAGGATGCTTCTGATGCCTTGTATGAGAAGTGGCAAAAAAGCACTCAAGAGCAATACGGTACGGACTATCAACAATTGTTTATTCGCCTGGAACAAGCAATAAAGACCGCAATGGGACGAGATCGATTGGATAAACACAGCGCGACGGAAAGGGGGTGGACGCCGCCCCCGAAAGGTTATACCAAAAAACTTTAAGCGCCGGGTTGGGTCATATCAGGATAGCTACCTGTCAACCGGTGCGCAATGTCGGCAAAATGTATCTGATATATACTTAACGGCGTCTTTCGCATCTTGATGGTGTGATGTGTAATTGCGGAGTGGAAATTGTATGGAATTAATCCCGTTAATCATTCAATTAATCAGTGGTGCCATTGGCGGTAATCTGGCAGGTACTATTTTTCAAAACGTTTCCCTGGGGACGTTAGGTAATTCAATTCTGGGAATACTTGGCGGCGGATTAGGGGGGCAATTGCTTTCTATGTTGGGGATCTCTCTGGTTGGCGACAGCGGCATGGATCTCTCTGGTGTCATCGGCAGTGTCGCTGGTGGCGCCGTCGGTGGTGGCGTACTGATGACCGTCGTTGGATTCCTTCGCTCATTATTTAGGTAGTCTGTTTCCAACCTTGATAATGTACTAACGCTGCCCAGCGTCGTTAGTTTTGGGCTTTTTTGGTAAATATCTGTTAATATGGCGCTTTTCTTCTAGACCCAAATTTATGGCAATAAACTGGTTCCCCGGGCACATGCATAAGGCCCAAAAAGAGATCAAGGAAATCATCCATCAAATCGATGTGGTGATTGAAGTTTGTGACGCGCGTTTACCATTTAGCAGCGAAAACCCGATGATCACCAGCATACGCGGTGAAAAACCTCTGATCAAAATCCTTAACAAAGCCGACCTGGCGGATCCTGAGTTAACTCAGGTTTGGCTTGATTACTTCCAGTCTCAACACAATGTTAAAGCTCTGGCGTTGACCACTGAAGAGCCGTCCGGCGCCAAGCAGATTGCTACCCTTATTCGCAAGCTTGTGCCAAACAAAGATGAAACCGGTAAGCAAATCAATGCCATGATCATGGGCATTCCCAATGTCGGTAAATCCACTTTGTTAAATACGTTGGTTGGCAAAGCGAAAGCCAAAGTTGGCAATGAGCCAGCAGTCACTAAGGCCCAGCAAAGAATTCGTCTGGATGATGGCATTTACTTGTATGACACCCCCGGCATGTTATGGCCGAAAATCGCAAATGAGAACAGTGGCTATCGTCTGGCGGTATCCGGGGCAGTAAAAGATACTGCCTTTGATCACGATGAAATTGCCTGTTTTGCTGCTGAATATTTATTACAGGCTTACCCGGGTCGTTTAATCGAGCGCTATAACATCGACCCCTTGCCAGAACAGGAAGTTGAGTTTCTCGAAGAGATGGGGCGCAAGCGAGGCTGTGTTCGTGCTGGTGGTCATGTGGACTTTCACAAAGCATCGCAAATTTTAGTGAATGAGATCCGTGATAAAACCTTGGGACCTGTGACCTTTGAAACGCCGCAAATGGTGGAAAAAGAAGAACGTTATTTTACCCAGCTACAGCAACAGCGGGAAGAAGAGCGAGAAGCCCGCAAAAAGGCACGTGGCCGCGGTAGAAAAAATAAACGCAAATAAACCAGAACAGGAATTGGAATGACTATGAGTGACAATCAACAATTTACCTTACACCCGGATTTGCAGCGGGACTGTGTCGTTATCGCCTCTCTACCTTTGTGTGAGCTATTGCTTTGTAACGATAGTCAGTATCCTTGGTTTATTATGGTGCCAAGACGCGAAGAAATAAGTGATTTACATCAGCTCGACTGGCAGGACTTACAGCAATTCATCAATGAATCAAGTATGGTTAGTGAGTTGTTAATGCAAGAGTTTAACGGCGATAAAATGAATGTCGCGGCGTTAGGAAACGTGACCCCGCAATTGCACGTCCATCATATTGTGCGTTTTAAAAAGGATCCCGTTTGGCCCAAGCCTATTTGGGGACAGTTACCCTTAAAACCCTATCAAGCGGGGGAGATTGACAAAATCAAGGCTTCGCTAACGCCCAAGTTGACAGCAATATTGGCAAACTAGGGCGGTGTTGTTTGCTGCTCTAACGATTTGATTTGCGTTACACATCGCTGATTCTCCGGCGCAAGGGTATTCGATGCCGTTGCGCACTTTACAAGATACCCATTAATATAATCCACCTCACTTGCACGACCCGCAAGAATGTCTTCGCGCATGGAAGAGCTATTCATCCCCGTTTGTTCGATAACCTGAAATACGATCTGCGTTAGGTTGTCGTTATCCAATGCAATATTTGCAAATCTGGCTTGGGTTACCACTTCATCAATTAACCTGGCGATCACCGCCTGATATTGAGGCGCGGCTAATTGACCATTTAATACGTTGTGAATAGCCGTCAGTGGATTGATCACACTGTTTATCGCCAGTTTCGTCCATTGCATGGTTCGAATTTCCTCAAACCAGGTACAATTATCAAGCTGATCGATCAGCAATTGCACGGCGCTATTTTTCGATGTTAAGTTTTGATAATTTCCCAATTGCCACTGGCCTTGCCCCGTATGTTGCACGTGCTCTGGACTTAGGCGACGTGCCCCCTGAGTACTGAGCATGAGTCCAATGGCTTGATTCGGCGTTAAGTTGTCACGAATTTGTTGTAATACGCCCATGCCATTGTGGAGTAAAATCAAAGGGCAGTTTGCTTTTAAATAGGGGCTGATATAGCGAATCGCCTGCGCCATTTGGTAGGCTTTTAACGCACAAACAATTAAGTCCGCATCACCGATTTGCTCGACCCGGATATAGCTCAATGGTATTTGTTCGTTATCACCAGTTAAGCGAGTAAATCTGTAGTGTTTTGTCAACTTACGAGTATCTGCGTCAGGCTTTGGTAAAACCCAGACGGAATGTTGCGATCGTAATTTTTGATGTAATAGACAACCCATTGCCCCTGCGCCAATGACAACAATCTTCATTATTGGCTATCCTCCTTGGCCGCCATCAACTTTGTTAAAACCTTGTTTGTGTTCAATTGGCCCAATTTTACAAACAGGAAGTAGAGCATAGTGAACACCAGACAGCCGGTTACGTCGGCATAAAAATCACCCCACTGCGCGGCACGGAAGCCTAACAGCCACTGACCGATTTCAGTTAAAGCGGCGTAACAGATAAGGCCAGGCAAAAGCACCCGTTGTGGGATTCGGCAAAGGGCATAAAGCGCACCGTTCAATAGAAAAAACACCAGGAAGTGAGCTGCTTTGTCGAGCAAATGGGTACGATGGAGTTCGGATACGCCATCAAACCAAAAAAGGTAGGATATTGCGCAGGCAAGGACGAAAGCGACGGTGGCAAAAACGGCTGAAAATGACAATGGATTAACCTATATATTGGTATCGTTTTGGCGTCGAACATTTTTCGTTCGATTTCGTTACTAAGTAAGACGGAATGCTTCTAAAATCCTAACATATCAGGGCTAAAAAAGAGAATTAATTGCATTGCCAACAGGCTGTTTGATAGTCTTAGCCCATTGTAATTGTTAATGGTAAAGAGGGTTTGTTATGCCATCCATGGACATTGTTTCAGAAATTAATATTGAAGAAGTGCGGAATGCCGTTGATAACGCCAGCCGTGAGTTGAGCACGCGTTTTGACTTTCGTGGTGTTGAAGCATCCATTGAATTTGTCAAACCTACGGTGAAAATTAAGGCCGAAGGTGATTTTCAGTTGAAACAGTTGCGCGATCTATTGCGGGTGCAATTATCAAAACGCAACGTAGACGCGAAAGCGATGAGCGTTGGTGCAGAAGAGCATACCGGAAAAACGTACCAGCAAATCCTGACCTTTAAAGAAGGCATTGAACAGCCTGTCGCGAAAAAGGTGATCAAACTTATCAAGGATAGTAAGTTAAAGGTTCAGGCAAGTATCCAAGGCGAGCAAGTTCGGGTGACGGGTAAAAAACGTGATGATTTACAGGCTGTTATGCGCCTGGTTCGCGAAGCGGAGCTTGAACAGTCTTTTCAATTCAACAACTTTCGTGACTAAACATGAATAAAATATCTATGCGCATATCCATGTTAACGATATGCTCATAGATAGCATCTGACCTTTTGGTTCAGATAAACACCTGGTATTTTTACCTGCTAAAGCTTGCAATGGACGAACACCGCGTTTTATATTGCCAAGCCATATCCGCACAAGGTTGTGGGGCTAAAAATTGATTACAACAAATAAAGAAGAATAAATATGGCATCGTCACGCGGTGAATTTAGTTCACGACTCGGTTTTATTATGGCAGCGGCAGGTTCCGCTGTTGGTTTAGGCAATATTTGGGGGTTTCCAACCCAGACAGCTTCAAATGGCGGCGCCGCCTTTGTATTGGTGTATCTTGTCTTAGCGTTTTGTTTGGCCTATCCCGCATTTATGGCAGAGCTATTGATTGGTCGCTATGGCCAGGCCAATGCTGTGACGTCGTTGCAGAAAATGTCTTCCCGTCCCTGGCAAAAATACTTCGGGTTTGTGGTAGGTTTTGGTGGCATTATCTGCGCGGCACTTATTTTAAGCTTCTACGGCATTATTGCTGGATGGATGATGTCTTACGCCATCGAGAGTGCTGCCAGTATCGTTGGTCTTAACTCTGTGGCCGAATGGGTAATCGCCAATAGTCTCGAACGCAACCTGCTGTTTACCGTCGCGTTTATGGTACTAACGGTATTTATCATTCGTAAAGGGGTTGAAAACGGTATTGAGAAGTGGTCTAAGCGATTGATGCCAATGATGCTTGGTCTACTGATTTTGCTGATCATTTATGTGCTGACATTAGATGGGGCGATGGAGGGATTAAATGCTTATCTCAATCCTGATATCGAACAATTGAAAAATCCTTCTTTGATTGTTAGCGCGATGGGGCAGGCATTCTTCTCTTTATCACTGGGTACCAGTGTGATGATCATCTATGGTTCATACATTTCCAAAAAGGAAAACCTGGTGAGTCTTGGTGCACAGGTTACCTTAATTGACGTTAGCATTGCCTTTTTGGCAGGCTTACTTATTATTCCGGCGATGTATGTTGCTCAGGCGCAGGGCGTGGCGATATTCGCCGCAGACGGCAGCTTGATTTCGGGCCCGGGAATGGTGTTCGATGTCTTGCCTAAATTGTTTGAAGATATGGGGCTGGTGGGAACCTTTATTGGGTTAGCATTCTTTATTCTAATGAGCATTGCGGCACTTACATCATCGATATCAATGCTCGAAGGCCCGGTATCTTATACCGTCGAACGCCATAACGTACCTCGCTCTAAAGCTACCACAATTATCGGTTTGGTGATCTTGTGTATCAGTGTCGCCATTGTATTTAACATCGACACCGGGTTAGATTTTATCGCTACCTTATCTACCCAGTACGGACAGCCCATTATTGCAATGTTGTGCTGTATTTTTGTCGGCTGGATATGGCATCGTAGTTCCATTTTAGAAGAGCTTAAGCTAGGCAATGACACCATTGAACATTCGTTTTTCTGGAAGATCTGGCCCTGGTATACCAAGTTTGTTTGCCCGATTGGGATCGCAACCGTTTTCTTAAACTCTTTGTAATTATTTTTAACAATAGATTAGCGCTGCAGGCCTGACTGTAGCGTTAATTTCTTAACGGTTTAATTCCTGTTCAACCCTTTCACGTTATACTCGTACGCTATCAAAACCATCAAAACCATCAAAACCATCAAAACCATCAAAACCATCAAAACCATCAAAACTATCAAGACACCCATTATTAACTGACGCGATGTTGAAATGCGTTAAGAGTGTCTCTTTACTTACCCAGGAAGCTTACGTTTAAGTTGTGGAAATATGCCAGCACATTGCTAGCTTTTCGATATCAGGTGTGTAATTTCGTCTTGATAGTCGGCAAATAACTTACCATCGTCTTTTAGCGTTGCATCGGTGAATTGAAAATGTTCTTTGGCAAACTCGAATGAGATTTGCAGCGCATGCAAATAACCTCTATCGGCAGCCGCATTATCAACATGTCCTGCGTGGTAACTGGGATCGCCTAAAATCGCGGTACCTAAACTGTTCATTGCCACGCGTAATTGATGGGTTTTGCCGGTTTTAGGCATTAGCTTATACAATCTCAATCCTGGTGCTAATGAATAGGATTCAAATTGAGTGATCGCAGGGTTTTCATGAGAACGCAGCAATTTGTAAGTTCCTCGGCGAGATTTGACCATATCGCCTTTTACCCAGCCTTGTTTCTTTTTAGGCTTACCAAGTGCCAATGCGATATATATTTTACTTACTTGCTGATTGGCAAACTGATGCGATAGCTGTCGGGCAGCGTCTGCAGTTCTGGCCATGACTAATATTCCAGAAGTCATTTTATCGAGGCGGTGCACGGGGTAAAGCTCATGGTAAATGGCTTTATATCGATTAAAAAAACCTTGTCCTATGTTTTCTTCATCGTGAAAATTAATGCCTGAAGGTTTACTAACTACGATAAAATCGTCGTTTTCAAACAAGGGTGGAGCTAATGATTCGATAACCGTTCCTACAGATGCTATTTAACGTCGATTGAATTATAAGGCTAATTATCGTGTCTCCCCAATAGATACATTGGTTTATAGCTAAAATTAGGCTATTTTTGGGGTAGGAAAAATCCGTTATTCGCTTATTTTTGTATAGATAGTCGTTGTAAAATCAATATCTTCCCCCACATAATAAGCAAATTGCCGTGAAGTGGTGCAAAACTAAGTTCGCCCGTGATGCGAGTTTTGGAGCAAAATTGACTTTTTCTATCTCTGATTTTATTGCTGAATTTTCAAAACCTTCTAATTTATCGACATTGGCGGGCATTAATCGAGGCCTTGAGCGAGAGACCTTACGAATAAAAGCGGATGGCCATTTATCGGCTCAGTCCCATAATCCTGCCCTGGGCTCGGCGTTGACCAATCCTTTGATCACCACGGATTACTCAGAAAGCTTATTGGAGTTTATTACACCGGTAAGCCAATCCATTGACGAGTCAATTGCACAATTAAAAGATATTCAAAAGTTTACGCTTGCCAATATCAATGGCGATCACTTTTGGCCGATGAGTATGCCTTGTGTGGTTGAAAACGAAGATGATATTAAAATTGCGCATTATGGCACGTCCAATATCGGCAAAATGAAAACGGTTTATCGTCAGGGATTAAAAAATCGCTACGGGTCAATGATGCAGGTAATTTCCGGTATCCATTTTAACTTCAGCTTTAGCGATGCATTCCATCAAAAAACACAGGCCATATTAGGCGATGAAACGCCGCTACAGGATTTTATCTCAGACCGTTATTTCTCGCTGATTCGTAACTACAAGCGATATGGTTGGTTGATCCCTTATTTGTTTGGCAGTTCGCCAGCGTTGTGCCCAACCTTTTTGCAAGGCAGAGCCCATAACTTCGATTTTAAAAAAGCGCCCAGTGGTTGTTTATATTTAGAATATGCGACGTCGTTAAGAATGAGTGATTTAGGTTATACCAACTCAGAACAATCGACCTTAAATATTTGTTATAATGATATCGACAGTTACGTGAAAAGCGTGCAAAAAGCAATCAACTTACCGTCTGAAAAATTTGCGTCTATTGGGGTAAAAGAGCAGGGTAGTTATCAGCAGTTGAATGCAAATATATTACAAATAGAAAACGAATTGTATGCGCCAATTCGCCCCAAACGGGTGACCAAATCCGGACAAAAACCGTCCGAAGCTTTGGCCGAGGGTGGTGTTCAGTATGTTGAAGTTCGTGCGATGGATGTCAATCCTTACGTCAGTACTGGCATTAGTCGCGAGCAAATGTACTTTATGGACGTTTTACTGACATTTCTCTATTTTAAGGAATCGCCAGCGATGACGCCGGAAGAGTTTAACGTCGCGGACGATAACACCGATAAGGTCATTCTTGCCGGGCGAGATCCTAAGCTAGTGTTAGATGACCATGGGGTGAGTAAATCAATCCCACAATGGGGACAGGAAATTTTCACCGAGCTTAGAGGCGTCGCCAAGTTACTGGACCAGGCATATCAAACCGAGACATATAGTCAGGTAGTCGCGGCTGAATACCAAAAAATATTACAACCTGAACTGACACCGTCAGGTCAGATTTTAAACGACTTATTAACGAAAGGGCGTGGTATTATTGGTTGGTCGTTGCTCCATAGTGAAAAATATCAACGCGAATTGGAACAATGGCAATATCAGGTATTTGACGACGATTATCTGCGGCAATTAGCCGCTAAGTCGTTGCTTGAACAGGCACAAATTGAAGCAGCGGATACGGTCGATTTTGATCGCTTTTTGGATGATTATTTTTCACGATAATCGATTCAGGTAACACCACATTTTAAGAGGCGTTATGGAACAAATACAATGGCAGGACTTTAGCAAAGTTCAATTATGTGTCGGCACGGTCATCGCGGCTGAAGCGTTTCCGCAGGCACACAAACCAGCGTATAAACTTACCCTCGACTTTGGCGAGCATGGAACTAAAAAATCAAGTGCGCAAATTACTGAGCTTTATACCATCGAGGAATTGATTGGTAAGCAGGTGGTTGCCGTTATCAATTTTCCTGACAAACAAATCGGTCCATTTATGTCGGAGTGCCTGGTGACCGGGTTTTATAATCAACACGGCCAGGTTTGTCTTGCAGTGCCCGATGGTTCAGTGCCCAACGGTGCCAGACTGGCCTAATGTAATACCAATCACACTAAGTTTGTGCACAACTCAGAGTTAGGGCAGAGGTTCAGTTACAACATAGATTTTATTGATA
>NZ_JBHZSG010000011.1:0-103801 GCF_043642205.1 Thalassotalea litorea
CCCGTAGGGAGTTTATCTTAAGGTCCATTTACGGCCCTATATTTCATTAATATAGAATGACTATATCAATAAAATCTGTGTTGTAACTGAACCTCTGCACTAACTCTGAGTTGTGCACAAACTTAATGTGATTGGTATAAATAGTTTTAATATAAGCATTTGCCGCATATTATTAAAACAATACCTTGGTAACTTTTATCGAGCCGATAAACAATAAAGGGAGCAGTGATGAAACGAATATTTATAGTAAGTCTGGTTGTTTTGCTTAGTGCATGTGCGAGTAGCTACAAACCGGATATTGATTACAACCCAGACTACAATTTCTCTGACATTAAGAGCTTTGTGGTTCTTGATGCGATGCAACCTTTAGAGGGTGAAGAAAATCAGGCGTTTAATGTGCACCTGAGTGATCTCGATAATGACCGTATTATCCGCGCTCTCAAGATTAACCTGGAAAATAAAGGACTGGCCTCGCAAACACTGGAAAATGCCGATATTCAGGTGCGCTATCAGGTTGTTACCAAAGATAAAACTCGTATCCGCTCCTATAATACGTCTTTTTATAGTTGCTGGAGTTGCGGCCCCTATTATCGTGGTTATAACTATGGTGCCCCGGTCAATGATGTTGATGTGAAGCAATACGTCGAAGGCACGCTGATCATCGATATGATAGATCCAAAGCTGAAAAAGTCGATTTGGCGCAGCCAGGTATCAGAAGCGGTGAAAGAAAATATTCCCGTGGAAGAAAAACAGGCTCGTATCCAAGAATTGGTCGATGCCATGCTGGCTTCATTTCAAGCAAACACAGTAAATTAATATGTTTTGCTAAAAGTTAAGCAGATATAATGGCTTAACATAATTATGAGCAAACATCGTTGCCCATTGATACCTTGTGGGAACGATGTTTTGTTGTATCAATAGAGCGGGAAATATGAGCGAAGAAACCATTTTTTCAAAAATCATCCGTCAGGAAATACCAACGGAATTAGTCTATCAGGATGATCTTGTAACAGCATTCAGGGATATTTCACCTCGGGCTCCGACCCATATCCTGATTGTGCCCAACATTTTGATTCCAACCATTAATGATGTGGAAACAGAGCACGAGTTAACGTTAGGCAGAATGGTGGTTGTTGCTAAGAAGCTAGCTGCGAAAGAAGGCATAAGCGAGCAGGGCTATCGGTTGATTTTTAATTGTAATCAACACGGAGGTCAGGAAGTGTTTCATATTCATATGCATTTGCTTGGCGGTAAGCCTCTCGGGCCAATGTTAGCGATATGATCGTTAACATCGTAGTAAAGGAATTAAATTGACTGAACGCGAACAATTGATAGCGCAACGTATGGCGCAATCTAAAAGTTATCAAACCAAAACCGTATTTCCCGGATACACCAATCACCACAATACCTTGTTTGGCGGTCAGGCAATGGCCTGGATGGACGATATCGCCTTTGTTGCCGCAACTCGGTTTTGTCGAAAGCCCTTGGTGACGATATCAACAGATCGCATTGATTTTAAAGAAGCGATTCCTTCAGGCAGCTTTTGTGAGTTGATTGCTCAAGTTATTACTGTGGGCAATACCAGTTTGAAAGTCAAAGTCGATATTTATCTTGAGAATATGTACGAGGACAACAAGCACCATGCTATCAGCGGTACGTTTAGCTTTGTTGCTCTGGACGCAGACCGAAAGCCAACTCCTGTGCTAGATATTTGAGCCTTCATTTCTAAAATTTCGCCCCAACAATTTCGATAAAACCGTTGTTTTTGCGATAAATATCCTTTAACGCAAGGTAAATTACAGGGTTTTTTGTAAACGAATAAGAGATACTTTTGGTTAAACTCCGGCATACAAATGCCGTAACCAATTATTCACAGGATTATTTTGAACTGGCAGCATTTAATCGAAGACAGAAATCGTTTCTTCTGGCTACTGCACCTTAGTGGCTGGATAGGTTTTGCCCTGGTCCATTACTTAGGCTCTCTGCTTCACGACCTTCGAGATGTATTTGTATGGGTGATTCTGTTTCGGGCCTGGGCTGGTGCGTTAATATCGCTTCCGCTGCGTTACATCTATCAAAAAGCCTGGAACCTTTCACCATTGAAAATCGCCGTGGTGGTGATAATTTCATCCTACGCTGCGGGTGTCGTATGGCAGGTCGTCAATAATATTACCTATTGGGAAATCTATAAGCATGGTTATCGCCCGGATTTTTGGTTGCTTTATACGCAATACAGTGTCTGGTCTTTCTACATCATGCTTGCCTGGAGTGGTTTATATTTTGGTATCAAATATTACCAGATGCTGCAGCAGGAGCGACAAAAAGTCCTAAGCGCCAATAATATGGCTAATCAGGCGCAATTAAAGATGCTGAGGTACCAATTAAACCCACACTTTTTATTTAATACCTTAAATGCAATATCAACTTTGGTTCTTATTAATGAAAATAAAACGGCGAATGCTATGGTCACTAAGCTCAGTGAATTCTTGCGCTATTCGTTAGATAAAGATCCAATGAAACGAGTGACGGTATCTCAGGAGCTAACCGCATTGCAATTGTATCTGGATATCGAAAAAGTTCGGTTCGAAGATAGGTTGCAGATAAAGTTTGAGATCCAGAACAATTGCCAAAGCGCATTGGTACCATCGATGATCTTGCAACCTTTAGCAGAAAATGCCATTAAATATGCTATTGCTGCCAAAGAAGAGGGTGGTACTATTGGGGTGAAAGTCAGTCGTTTTGCCAATGACCTGCAACTTGAGATTAGTGACAATGGACCAGGTGCTGAAATTGTCGATGGCAATTTACATCGTGAAAATGGTGTGGGTCTGACGAATACCCGGGAAAGGCTAGCCACACTTTATGAAGATTATTCACTCGTTGTTAGTGAAAATATTCCAAGTGGTGTAAAAATAAATATAAGAATTCCATTTCAAACCGAGACTGCATGAATAAACTAGCTACCGTAATTGTTGATGATGAACCGTTAGCCCGAAAGGGCTTAGCTGTTAGGTTACAGGGATTTGCGAATATTGAGGTTGTTGCTCAATGTTCTGGCGGTAAAGATGCGGTGCAACAAATCAAAGCGCTATCCCCAGATCTGGTATTTCTGGATATTCAAATGCCAGAAATGAGTGGTTTTGATGTGGTCCGACAATTATTAACGGATAATGTTGAGATGCCGATTGTGGTGTTTGTTACGGCTTTTGATCATTACGCGGTTCAGGCGTTTGATGTTCACGCCCTTGATTATTTGTTAAAGCCTGTCGATCATGAACGCTTGTCGCAAACTATCGATCGGGTCGAAGCTTTTATCGGGCAGCAAAAGGCTGATTCCCATAAACGCCGATTGATTGATGTGGTAAGCGAAGTTACGGGCAATGATTGTAAAACCATTATTGAGCAACTTGAAGACAACATCCCGGTTTCAATCAGTAGCTACTCTGATGTTTTGGCGATCAAAGATATTGGTGAAACGTCGTTGGTTCCTACCAAAGATATTATCTGGATTGATGCAGCAGGGGATTACATGTGCGTACACACCGATGAGAAGACCCATATTTTGCGTAAGACCATGAAGGATTTGGAACAGTTACTGGATCCAAAAACGTTTATTCGTACGCATCGTTCTGCGATGGTGAATAAGCGCTATATCGATAAATTTGGAAACCAGATCAACGGCGAATACTATCTCATTTTGACCAACAATAAAGAATTGAAAGTTTCCCGAAGTTACAAAGACAAGGTCAAACAAGCGATTTTAAATTAAGAGTTTTAACGTAAATCTTGCAGACGTTCCTGAATATCCAACAAGTATTCGTTTACGCCTTTGTGGTGCTCTACGCTTTGAGACAATGCCACGGTTTTGCAAAACTGACCTTCGATACCGATCATAATGTCACTATTTCCCACCAGTAATTCTTTGATCGCATGGGCCCCCATGTGCGTGGCCAGGATCCGGTCTTTAGCGACGGGATCGCCTCCGCGTTGAATGTAACCCAGGATACAGGGGATACAATCGATGGAGGCGTAGTCGCTAAGATCACTGGCTAACTGATTGGCGCCTCCTGGATACAGGTTTTCGGCACTGACTATCAAGTGGCTACATTGACCCCGCTGTTTCTTAATGCGCTTAATTTTTTCAGTAACTTGCTGTAACTCAATGCCGGGATTCGAAAAGTTTTCAAAGGTAATAATATGTTCTGCAGCGCAGGCTACGCCGACATTTAATGCTAAAAAACCACTCTTTCTTCCCATCACTTCGACCACAAAAATGCGCTCAAAGGCATCGGCAGTATCGCGAATTTTATCAATCGCATTAACAGCTGTATCGACAGCCGTTGCAAACCCGATGGTATGATCTGTGCCATCAATGTCGTTATCTATGGTACCTGGTACGCCGATAGTCTGACCTTGATAGAACTGTTTAAATTTAGTCAAACCTGAAAAAGAGCCATCGCCACCAATCACAATAAGGCCATCGACACTATGCGCGTGCAGGTTGTCTGCGGCTTGTTGCATTCCTTGTACGGTTTTAAATTCTTCGCATCTGGCACTTTTCAATATTGTCCCACCACGGCCGATAATCTCTCGCACTAAAGGCTCATCTAAACCGACAAATTCATTGTTTATTAACCCATTGTAACCGTGACGAAAACCAATCACTTCGATGCCGTAGTGCAGCGCGTAAAGGGTTATGCTGCGAATCGCGGCATTCATTCCTGGTGCATCACCACCACTGGTCAACAAGGCTATTTTCTTGGGCTTTGTAAAAGGAACATTTGCCATAGTCAGGGATCACACATTAGATATTGGTATCGGATTTTATTAGCTTAACTCAATTACAATGATTTGGTCACTCGCTTTTCATGCTCTTGCCATGGCGTTGCTATGGACTGGCTTTGAATTTTTTACGATTAAAGCTAACGTTAGAGTCGGGGTGTGGCTAATGTTTAGATACAAAAAAGCCAGCACAAGGCTGGCTTTATCAAGCTAACGATTAGTTATTTAATCGTTAGTATTTTCATCGTGTTGGTCGCGCCAACGGTTTCCATCATGTCGCCATGGGTAAACAATACAACATCGCCAGTTTTTAGCTCAGAATGTTGTTTTACCACATCCAACACTTCGGTTGACAAGGTGTCATTGCTACTCTTAGTTGAGTCGAAATAAACCGGATACACACCGCGAAAGATAGCTGACTTATTCAAGGTTTTGTCATGTCTTGATAACGAATAGATGGGTAAGCCAGACGTAATACGGGACATGATTTTAGACGTTTGTCCCGACTCTGTTAATGAAACAATGGCTTTCACACCTTTTAAATGATTCGCTGCATACATTGCTGATAACGCGATTGTTTCAGACACTTCATTAAACATCATTTCTACACGGTGCTTAGAAATGTTAACGGAACGCTGTTTTTCCGCGCCGATGCAAACTTCTGCCATGGCCTTAACCGTTTCTACCGGATATTTACCTGCAGCGGTTTCCGCACTTAACATTACCGCATCGGTACCATCAAGAACGGCGTTTGCTACGTCCATAACTTCGGCTCGGGTAGGCATAGGTTGCGAAATCATCGTTTCCATCATTTGGGTTGCCGTGATCACGATACGGTTTAACTGACGTGAACGAGCGATGATGTGCTTTTGCTTGCCAACAAGTTCGGCATCACCAATTTCAACGCCTAAGTCGCCACGAGCAACCATCACCACGTCAGAGGCTAAGATGATTTCATCAAGAACGTCGTTATCATTTACCGCTTCTGCACGCTCAATCTTAGACACTAAGCGGGCATTACAGTTAGCTTCATTGGCGAGTAACCGGGCTTCGCGCATATCTGCTGCGTCACGAGGAAACGAAACCGCAAGGAAGTCTGCATCGAGTTTTGCGGCAAGTTTAATATCTTCTTTGTCTTTTTCCGTCAGAGCTGCGGCGGATAATCCTCCACCTTGACGGTTTATACCTTTGTTATTGGACAAAGGGCCACCAACGGTTGTTACGGTGTGGACTCGGCCACCTTCGCTTTTCTCAACCTTAAGTTGCACACGACCATCATCCAGTAACAGAACATCGCCAGGTTTTGAATCTTCTGGCAATTGCTTGTAGTCAATACCAACGGCTTGCTGGTTGCCTTCACCCTTGGCCATGTTGGCGTCAAGAATGAACTTATCACCAATGGCAAGTGTAATAGGGCCGTCTTTAAACGTGGAAATACGAATCTTAGGACCTTGCAGATCGCCAAGAATTGCAACATATACGCCAAGTTCTTTGGCAATGGTTCGAACCATATTGGCTCGGTTAATATGATCTTCTGGAGCACCGTGCGAGAAGTTCAGGCGAACTACATTAACACCGGCTTTAATCACATCGCGTAAAACATTAATATCGTCAGTTGCCGGTCCAAGGGTGGCAACAATTTTGGTTCTTCTGGGCATGAAGTCTAAACCTTATTTTAACTAACTACTCTTTCCGTTCAAAACGGGAACTACGTAAACTGTCTTTTACTTTCTTCAGGTTATCGCGAAATTTAGAACCACGACGTAAGGTAAACCCGGTCGCCAGGATATCAATGAGCGCAAGTTGTGCGATCCTGGATGCCATCGGCATATATAGGTCAGTATCTTCAGCAACGGTTGGAGATAACACGATAGTACATTCTTTAGCTAATGGTGAGCCTGCATCGGTGATACCAATAACTGTAGCATCATTTTCACGGGCAATATTGGCAACCTCAACCAAAGGTTTGGTCCGTCCGGTATGGGAAATCACCACAACGACGTCCCCTTGTGAACTGTTTATGCTGCTCATACGCTGCATTAATATGTCATCGAAATAGACGACAGGAACATTAAAGCGAAAGAATTTGTTTTGCGCATCGTGGGCGACAATTGCCGATGCACCAAGACCGAAGAAAGAAATTTTTCGAGCCTGAGTTAACACATCTACTGCGCGGTTGATCAAACTCGTGTCTAAACTTTTGCGTGCCATTTCAAGGTTGGCTAATGTCGATTCGAAGATCTTTGTTGTATACTCATCAGCAGAATCATTCTCATCAACATGGCGATTCACATATGGCGTACCATTAGCAAGACTTTGAGCTAAGTGCAGTTTAAAATCTGGGTAGCCTTTTGTGTCGAGTCGTCTACAGAAACGGTTTACCGTAGGCTCGCTAATATTAGCCTGTTTGGCCAATGAAGCGATACTGGCGTGAATAACTGTCGCAGGAGATGCTAAAATTACTTCGGCAACTTTTCGTTCTGATTTACTGAAAGAATCAAATTCATTAGTGATTTTTTCTAATATATTCATAACAAGCCTCGTGTTGAATTGCTGTTACTGTAAATTATTTTAACAGAAGATAACAGTATTTATGTAAATTTATTTCATAATCTGATCGTTTTTCAAACTGTATTACAGGTGTGTATATAAAGCTAAACACTAATCATTCGCTAAATCACCCGTACTGAACCGATTTCCTGAAGAAATTAGGTAAGTTATGTCGTGTAATTTAATTACAATTTTGCTTTACCTTATAGCAAGTTCGGTTTAAATTATGGTTAAATGTAATTTTTTTTCATTGTATAAAGAGAGTAGTACCACATGGCTCAAAACAATCTGCAATCTGCAGAACAAATAGTACTCTTTGGTGCCGCCGGCGATTTATCCCGTCGAAAGTTATTTGCAGCGCTTTATCATCTCGAATCTGAACAACTTCTCCACGGCGATTTAAAGATTATCGGAGTCGCCCGCAATGAATACGAAGATAAAGAGTTTCCACAATTCGTCGCTGAAAACCTTGCAACCTTTATTGGTGACGAAATTACCGAAGACGTGGTACAGCGTTTTACTGCCCGATTTAAATACCTTAAGTTGGATTTCTCAGATCAGTCTGGCTATAGCAAACTTAAAGACGCCCTGAAAGACAATGCCAACACGTTATATTATCTGGCAACGCCGCCAGCAATTTACGGCATGATTTGTGAAGGTCTGAATGCGCATGGTCTGGCGAACGATTACGCGCGTGTTGTCATGGAAAAACCCATTGGACACGATTTAGCCTCATCACAAGTCATTAATGATCAGGTTAACCGCTTCTTCAATGAAAATCAGATTTACCGTATCGATCATTATCTGGGGAAAGAAACGGTTTTAAACCTGCTTTCACTTCGTTTTGCCAATTCCTTATTTTCGACCAACTGGGATCATAATTGCATTGATCACGTGCAAATTACGGTTGCAGAAAGCGTTGGTATTGAAGGGCGCTGGGGTTTCTACGATGAAACCGGTCAGATGCGCGATATGGTACAAAACCACTTATTGCAAATTTTATCATTACTGGCGATGGAACCACCGACAGACTTAAGTGCTGAAAGTATCCGTGATGAAAAATTGAAAGTGTTAAAAGCATTGCGACCTATCACGAAAGCCAATATCCATGAGAAGGCCATTCGTGGTCAATATGGTAAAGGCTATCTTAATGGCAAAGAAGTGCCTGGATATCTGGAAGAAGAAGGCGCAAATAAGGAAAGCACGACGGAAACCTTCGTTGCAATCAAGGCTGAAATTGACAACTGGCGTTGGGCTGGGGTGCCATTCTATTTGCGCACCGGTAAACGTATGCCGCGCAAGCACTCGGAAGTTGTGATTTATTTCAAGCATCAGCCTCATAATATTTTTTCCCATAGCTACGCGCAATTGCCCGCCAATAAACTGACGATTCGATTGCAACCTGATGAAGGTGTAGAGCTAACGGTAATGAATAAAATTCCTGGTATTTCTAACGAAATTGAAGTTAAGGAAACAAAACTGGATTTGAGTTTCTCACAAATCAGTGAAAATACTCGGGTGATCGATGCCTATGAGCGTTTGTTGTTAACGGCGATTGATGGCAATCAATCGTTGTTCATTCGACGAGATGAAGTGGAACAGGCTTGGAATTGGGTTGACGGGATTATGGATGCGTGGAATGCCACCAACGAACTTCCAAAATCATATGCTGCGGGTTCTTGGGGACCGGTAGCGTCAATCGCATTGATCGCTCGTGACGATCGTAATTGGGATGAATAATGTACGATAAACAAATATTCAAAAGCAGAGCTGATCTTGATCAGGCATTTGCTACACAAATCGCTTCGCAGCTTCAGAGCGTGATTGACGCTAAAGGTAAAGCCTCAATAGCCTTTTCCGGTGGCAGCACACCGAAAGGTTTTTTTGCGGCATTATCCAATCAAGACATTGCCTGGGAAAACGTAACGGTTACATTGGCAGATGAGCGCTGGGTAGATTATGCCGATAGCAATTCTAATACCCGATTGCTTGCAGAAAACTTACTCACTAACAAAGCTTCATCTGCCAGCTTGTTTAAATTAAAGCAAGACGGTGAGTTAACTCCAAGCGCAATCCAAGCGCTTAACGACTCAGCGAACGAGCATTTATTACCCTTAGATATTGTTATCCTTGGTATGGGTGAAGATGGTCATACGGCTTCTTTATTTCCTTGCAGTAAAGAAATAAGCCAGGGGTTAGATGAAAAGGCCGCGCCTGGTTTACTAAAAGTCGTACCTGGAAGTGCACCTTTTGACCGCATCAGCTTTAATTTTAACGCGCTAATACAGGCCTCACACTTATATTTACACATCGTCGGTGAAAGCAAGATGCAGGTTTTGGATCAGGCTATTTCTGATGACAACAGCATGGAAATGCCAATCCGTGCGTTCTTACACCACAAGTCTAAAACCATCGATGTTTTTTGGGCGGAGTAGTTATGATTAACCCTAAAATTGCAGCGGTTACCGACCGTATTATTGAACGAAGCCGAGCTTCCAGAAAAGCATATCTGGAAAAAATTGATCGTGAATCTTCGCAGACGGTTCACCGCGGGGCGCTATCCTGCGGTAACCTGGCTCATGGATTTGCCGCTTGCGGTAAGAGCGAAAAAGATGTGTTAAAGCAGCTTAATCATAGTGATATTGCTATCGTATCCGCGTATAACGATATGCTGAGTGCGCATCAACCTTATGAAACCTATCCCGCGATCATTAAGAAAACCATACGAGAAACGGGCGGTGTCGCTCAGTTTGCCGGTGGTGTTCCAGCCATGTGTGATGGTGTAACTCAGGGCCAACCTGGGATGGATCTGAGCTTAATGAGTCGTGATGTGATCGCTATGTCCTCTGCCGTTGCGCTATCGCACAACATGTTTGACGGCACGCTGATGTTAGGGATCTGCGATAAAATCGTTCCCGGCTTATTGATTGCGGCGATGACGTTTGGCCATTTACCCACGGTATTTGTGCCAGCAGGGCCTATGCCATCTGGTATTCCCAACAAAGAAAAAGCTCGTGTACGCCAACAATTTGCGAAAGGCGAAGTGGGTAAGGATGAATTACTGGAAGCAGAATCGAATTCGTACCATTCACCGGGAACCTGTACCTTCTTTGGTACCGCAAATTCGAATCAACTGGTTGTCGAGGTGATGGGATTGCACCTGCCAGGTGCATCGTTTATCGCGCCAAATACCGAATTGCGTGAAGAATTAACGAAAGCCGCGGCTCGCCAAGTGACACGTTTGACGCAACAGTCTGGTAACTTTCAGCCAATCGGCAAAATGATTGACGAAAAAAGTTGGGTCAATGCCATTGTCGCGTTGTTAGCCACAGGTGGTTCAACCAATTTAACCATGCATTTAATCGCGGCAGCGCGAGCCGGTGGTGTGATCATTAACTGGGATGATTTCTCAGATTTAAGTGATGCAACTCCTCTTATGACACGCATCTATCCAAATGGTTTTGCTGATATAAACCAGTTCCAAGAGGCGGGTGGTATGGCTCTGTTGTTCCGTCGTCTATTGGAACAAGGTTTATTGCATGAAGACGTTCACACCATTTGTGGTGAAGGTCTGCAAAAATATACACAGCAACCAATTCTCGAAAATGGTGAGTTGAAATGGATTGATGGGCCAACGGAATCTGGCGATCTTGAAGTTATCGCCAATGTCGATAAGCCGTTTAAAAGTGATGGTGGTTTAAAGGTACTTGATGGCAACCTAGGCCGCGCGGTATTGAAAACCTCGGCGTTAAGACCTGGCGCAGAAGTGATAAAAGCACCAGCAGTTGTGTTTGAAGATCAAAACGATCTGGAAAAAGCATTTCAAAATGGCGAGTTAGAAAAAGACTTCATCGCTGTGGTTCGATTCCAGGGGCCGAAAAGTCGTGGCATGCCAGAGCTTCATAAACTCACACCACCACTTGGAGTTTTGCAGGATAAAGGCTTTAAAGTTGCCTTAGTTACTGACGGCCGCATGTCTGGTGCTTCCGGAAAGGTACCTGCGGCAATTCATCTGGTCCCAGAAGCACTCGATGGTGGGTTGATCGCCAAAGTTCAAACTGGCGATATGATCCAGGTTGATGGTTACAGTGGTCGAATTAACGTTTTGGTTAGCGATGACGAATTAGCGAAGCGTGAAACCGCACAGTTTTCTGGGCACATGCAGCATCAGGGCATGGGGCGTGAGCTCTTTGGATTTATGCGCAGCAGTCTAAGTGGCGCGGAGTTGGGTGCTTGTTCATTGTTTAAAGAGGATGATTAGGATATGGCGTCAGATGCTGTAAATATCGTAGCCGATATTGGCGGGACCAACCTACGCATTGGCATGCTCGATCAAACTGGCTCGATAAAAAACCTACATTTGTATCAATGTGCGGAATTTTCCGGTTTGCAGACCGTTTTAGAAGATTATTTTGTCCAACATCAGATTGACTCAAGTCAGGTAAATGCCTGTTTAGCAATCGCATGTCCTGTAGATAAAGATCTGATAAGTATGACCAATTTGCCATGGGAATTTAAACAATCCGAGCTTAAAGCATCCCTTAAATTGCGTAGTCTATACATGATTAATGATTACACGGCGATTGCGATGTCTATTAACAGTCTGGATGATAGTCAGAAAGTTAAAATAGGGAAGGGAGAGCCTGTTGCTCATAAACCGATTGCGATCTGTGGTCCCGGTACCGGACTTGGGGTTGCCAACCTGTTTGAATATCAGGGGCAATGGATAAGTGTTGGTGGAGAAGGCGGTCATGTTGATTTTGCACCGACGGACGATACCGAAGTCGCTATCCTGAATTTTCTTAAGAAAAAATATTCGCGAGTATCGGCAGAGCAATTGTTATCAGGCTTAGGGATCGAGCAGATTTATCAGGCGTTATGTGAATTACACAACGTAGAACCACAACCTTATAAAGCGAAAGATATTTCCGCGAAAGGGATTACGAAAGACTGTGATATTTGTCATCAGGCAATGCAACAGTTTTGTAAAACCCTTGGTAGTTTTGCCGGAAACCTCGCTCTGACAACGGGCGCTTTTGGTGGGGTCTATATCGCCGGCGGTATCGTTCCAAGATTTTTGGAATTCTTTGCAAACAGCGATTTTCGTACACGATTTGAGGCGAAAGGGCGTTTTGAAGGGTTTAACCAAGCAATACCAACTTATGTAATTACAGAGCCCCAGCCCGGAATTTCAGGCGCCAGTGCTTTTTTAACACAACAAATCAATAATGAGGTCGTATGTCTATAACAACAAACTGGCAAATTAAGCCACAACAAATTTTTGCCATGGGCCCCATAGTGCCAGTTTTGGTCATCGAAAATGTGGAAGATGCGGTGCCTATCGCAAAAGCCCTGATGGCGGGTGGTATTAACGTGTTAGAAGTTACCCTGAGAACGGAAAATGCTCTTCAGGTTATTCGCAAAATTGCTGACGAATTACCGGAAGCCATGGTCGGAGCTGGAACTGTGACGAACCCTGAAACGTTACGTCAAGCCGAAGAAGCGGGCGCTAAATTTGCGATTAGCCCGGGCATGACCCGCGAATTATTGCAGGCTTCCGGTGATTCAAGTATCCCACTGATCCCGGGTATTGCATCTATTTCAGAGTTAATGACCGGTATTGATGCAGGCTTAGATCATTTTAAATTTTTCCCTGCAGAAGCGATTGGTGGTGCGAAAGCGATTAAATCTATCGCTGGACCGTTTCCTGACATTCGCTTTTGTCCAACGGGTGGAATCAATCAGGACAATATGGGGAGCTACCACGCATTGAAAAATGTCAGTTGTATCGGTGGTTCCTGGTTAGTACCAGAAGACGCGGTGGCGAACAAAGACTGGGATCGCATTACGGATATTACCAAAAATGCCGTAGCGGCGGTTAAACGATAATATCGTAAGCGCGTTTCAGGTTAAGAGATAATAAAAGGGGGCTAAGGCTCCCTTTTTTGCTCAACTTAATCGTTCCGTTTTCTGGGTTTAACAAAAAGATTCGATATTTAATATGAAAAATTTTCAACCATATAAATCCTTGTCTATAGTGTAATTAAGCACCTTGCTTAATGTTTTGATGGAACTTTATAAAGATAACGGTCGTGTTCAGTTTTTTATCTTTGATGCTTTGAATTTTCATTACGTGATAGTAGTTCTTAAATTATCTATAGCGGTGATAGTTCGAGATTTCATGAGATAATTTCAATGTTGACGAAACTGCAGTCAGATTTTTTCGTTTTAAATATCAAAGGTCGTAGGTAGCGACTTTTAGCTCAATAATTTCAGGAAATTGCATACTCTTGTGAAATTTTTCGTTGGCGGCAAAAAGTAAATGTCGTCGATAGGAGCGTCGAATGAAGATTGTTGGTTTGTTGAGCCTGATATTTTTTATCACATCCTGCTCTGTTGTACCCGGGTACTCGTCCGTTACAGACGTACCCAGCGATGTACCTGAATACTACCAGAAACCTCTGACGTTTGAGGAGCTGGACGAAGAAGTGAATTTATTGAACCCGGTAATTGGCATGTATCCGCCAAGATTCAATAGTGAAAAGCACCGTGAACAAGTGTTTGTTGCCTGGATGGAATTGGTTGATGATGCGCAACGTTTTCATGGCCAACGTCAGGAAGAAAAAACCTTTTATATGTTAACGGAACTGTATCGCATGGGCTATAACATGCAGGTTCCAGGAAGCGGTGATAATGCGCTTCAACATTTAACAGAGTGCCTTGAAATCTACCCAACCTCGGTGGCCTGCAATTTTTCAGCAACCTATTTCTACCTCACCGCTGGCCGTTATTACTTAGGTGATGCAGAAAAGAGTCTGCAACGATTGCGAGAACATTACCTACCAGCACTAAATCATGAAGTGGAGAGCGGTTATGTGTTTCTGTATTTATTTAAACAAGATGCACAAAAAGCCAAAGATCAAATTGATTTGTTTGTTGATGCATTTCCCAATAGTCATCAGGCTGATGAGTTCACACAAATTAAACAGGCATTGACCGAGTAATACCAATCACATTAAGTTTGTGCACAACTCAGAGTTAGGGCAGAGGTTCAGTTACAACATAGGTTTCATCGATATAGTCATTCTATATTAATGAAATATAGGGCAGTAAATGGGCCTCTGGTAAACTCCCTACGGGTGAGTTTTAAAGGCATTTATCCTGCGTTACTGATTTTGACAATGGAATAACCATTCTCTGCAATCAAAGCCTTGTCTAAAAGCCTTTAAATTCTCACTGAGTGAGCAATAATTTAATGTGATTGGTATAAGGCATAATTTAGCTATGCTATCGGTGCTTCAATGCCTTTATTGCTGATTGTTTTTCAATGGGTTAGAGTAACTTCTATCGATAACGCATTTATTATGCATCCGAACATCACGTTATAGAGGAACTCTAATGGAATTATCTAGCATCATCTTTTGGGTAGTGCTCGCTGCCCTTGTGTTTTTTGTCATTTCCATTTTTAATCAATTGGTGGCGTTAAAGAACCGCTATCAGAATGCGTTTGCGCAAATCGAAGTGCAATTAAAACGTCGTTACGATCTAATCCCTAATTTGGTTGAAACCGCTAAAAGTTATATGAAGCATGAGAGGGAAACGCTCGAAGCGGTAATATCCGCAAGAAATGTGGCAGCCAAAGGTTTGGAAGCGGCGATGAAGGCACCAGGTGATGCCTCGGCAATGCAGTCTCTGGCTGGTGCAGAAGGTATGCTAACGTCAGCACTTGATAAATTAAACGTCGTTATGGAAGCCTATCCGGATCTCAAAGCCAACGAAAACATGATGCAGGTTAATGAAGAGCTGGTAAGTACTGAAAACCGTATAAGTTTTGCCCGTCAGGCATTCAATGATCAGGTCATGAGTTACAACACTTATAAACAACAATTCCCACAAAATTTCTTTGCTGGTCCCTTCGGTCACGGTAAAGATGCATCTTTACTCAAGTTTGCAGATAGTGCTGATATTCAGGCAGCACCCAAGGTTAGTTTCTAACCGGTAATTACGTTTATGGATTTTTTTCAAGCTCAGGAACAAGCTAAGCGTTCTACAGGTTTGCTGGTGCTTTTATTTACTGGCGCAGTGATAACGCTTGTGATGTTTACAAATATCATCGCCATGGCCGCACTCGGGTATATTAATTTTGAACCAGACACCGAAGTAAATCTTCAATACCTGAGTGAACAGTTCGATTGGCGGATGTTTGCGTTCATTACCGCCTTAGTTGGATTTGTGATCTTTAGCGGCAGTGCCTATAAACAAATGTCGTTGCGCCATGGTGGTAAGGTGATTGCTGAAGCCTTAGGAGGCGTGGTGATTAATCCTCTGTTGGCGAATCGTCTGGAAAAACGACTGCTCAATGTTGTTGAAGAGATGGCAATAGCGGCAGGAACACCTGTTCCCAGAGTCTATGTATTAAAGGATGAGTCGGCGATTAATGCTTTTGCTGCGGGGTTTTCTACGTCCGATGCCGTCATCGGAATTACGCAAGGCGCATTGGAAAAACTAGACCGGGATGAATTGCAAGGCGTAATCGCCCATGAGTTTAGCCATATCCTTAATGGCGATATGCGCTTAAATTTGCAATTGGTGGCATTACTGCATGGCATTTTGGTTATCGGATTCATTGGCTACTACCTGTTACACGCGGGAAGAGGCTCTAGTAAAAATGGCGCGGCGGTGTTTGGCCTGGGATTTGGCTTGCTGCTTATAGGATATGGTGGCCATTTCTTTGGCAATATCATTAAAGCGTCAATAAGTCGCCAGCGGGAATACCTTGCAGACGCATCGGCCGTGCAATTTACCCGTAACAATCAAGGGATCACTCAGGCTTTATATAAAATAAAGCAATCTTCATTTGGCTCCTATATTGATCAACCTGATGCTATTGAATACACCCATGGATTTTTTTCAAAGGGCGTTAAATCGTTTGCATCAAATCTTTTTGCGACACATCCACCGATTGAAGACCGAATTACCAAAATATCCCCTCATTTTTTGTTGAACGCGGCGAATGCTGATAGCAAGCCAATGCGTAAGGTAAACAAAGCAAAAAACAGCGAATCCACTCCTGACTCCAGCAGAGGCGGCACCAAGGGGGTAGGTCCAGAGCAAGTCGCGATTTTGTCGGTATTGTCCCAAGCCGGCAATATTGACCAACAGCAATTGAACTATGCACATACGTTGATTAATAGCATTGAGGATAATCTCTATGCTAAATGTCATAATCCGATAGGGGCCAGGGCAATTGTTTGCTGTTTGGTTCTTGCCAATGATCCAGACGTTTTAAATGAACAATTTGCTCTTATTCAACAATCTGACGATACGCAACTGATTGATTCGGTATTTGAATTACGACAAAGTATTACCGATTTACCTTCAGCATATCGTCTGCCGCTCGTCGATCTTTTAAACCCAGCTTTAAAGCAGTTGAGTGCCACCGAGGTGAGAGATTTTGAATCTCTGGTAGATGGACTAATATACGCGGACAAACAGCTGGACCGATTTGAGTGGATTTTGAAGCAAGTTGTCTTTAGTCACCTGAAAAACAACACAGAAACGACTGGTGTAAAAAAATATTTGGCCATTTCCAAGGTATCCACTGCGGTTAACGGGATATTGTCTTTGGTATTATCGGCAAGCGAACACCAATTGACCGCTGCGAATCATGATAGATTAACCCAGCATATCGATTTACCCGATCTTGCTGAACTGCAGCCCAATCAGACCGATTTTGAAGCGGCTAGTAAATACCTTGAACAGTTGAATCGTCTCGGTTTTGGCGACAAGGAAAAGGTGATCCGAGGTTGCCTGCTGATTATTGGTATTGATGGTATTGTTAATATCCGTGAGTATGAACTGGTAAGAGCCATAGCTGATGTATTAAGCGTACCGCTACCGCCAGACCTTAACATTGGCCCCGTTGATTAGTATGACAAGCTGTATGTCATTAAAAAAGGCGCCACTTGGCGCCTTTGTTTTGCTTGAATTAAACGGTCAAATCGACATTGGCTTGATCGGCAGATCCCGATATCGTTTACCCGAAGCGGCGAAAATCGCATTGGTTAACGCCGGAGGGAACGGTGAGACACCGGGCTCACCTAAACCTGTCGAATCTTTATCCGAATCCACTAAATGTACGCGGACATTAGGCATTTCATTAATGCGAAGAACCGGATAGTTGTGGAAGTTGCCATTAACTACCTGCCCATCGCGAAACACAATTTCCGTGTAAAGCGATAATGACATGCCCATGACCACGGCACCTTCCATTTGTGCCGTTGCACCATCGGTATTTAATACCTGACCGCAATCAACCGCACAATCTACGTTAAGGACTTTGATGTTATCACCGTCTACATCAACGTGTACGGCCATAGCCACATAACTATTAAAGCTGTAGTGTACCGCCAGACCAATACCTTGTCCTTTAGGTAGTTTGTCCCGTTGATGATAGCCACTTTTTTCCGCCGCTAAAGCTAGTACGGCCTTGGAGCGCTCTATTTGCTCTGCTTGCTTGGGATTTTTATTGTTGTCATACAGCTTGTTGAGAAAGTCAAACGGATCCATGTCGGCTTTATGTGCGAGTTCATCGGCAAAGCTTGCAAAAGCAAAACCATAGAAGATGGCATATACGGCGCGATACCAACCAATTCGGGTATGAGCCGGCGCTTCGCCACTTTCTACCTGCATATTTTTAATGCCGAAAGGGTGGTTAAAGACATCTTTAGTCGCTCCCTTTGGTGCTCGTTGAACGGATTTGTCAAACAGAGAATTGATGGACGGAAACGCGACGCGTTGTAACCAGCTATCGACATTACCTTCATCGTCAAAGCCCGCTTGTAAATGCTGGGCACTGGTAGAATGGTAATATCCGGTTCGCATGTCTTCTTCACGTGACCAAATTAATTGTATCGGTGCTTTGACCTGTTGTGATATCGCCGCCGCTTCATGGACATAATCACACATAAATTTACGACCGAAAGCGCCGCCAGACATCATCACATTAACTTTGATGTCTTTGGGTTCTCTGTTTAGAAACTGTCCTAAAACCTTTTGGATATCTGCAGGGCTTTGCGTTGATGCCCAAACCTCACAGCTGTCATCCTGAACCCATACAACACTGGCGTTTGGCTCCATAGGCGAGTGGCTCAAATGGCCACCGGTATAGGTTGCACTATGGGTGTTTTTGGCGTTTTTAAGGCCGACTGTTGCATCACCTCTAGCGTCCATGACTTCTGCAGGTTTTTCAACATTTGCAATCAGTTGTTGCTTGTATGTTTTGGTATCATAGATACCGTTTTTTCCGGCGTCCCATTCTACTTTCAGCGCTTTTACCCCTTGTTGCGCAGTCCAACTATTATCGGCAACGACGGCAACACCGCCTAAAGATCCATAAGGGATATCGAGCCTTTCGATCTCGACAACATCTGAGACACCTTGAATAGCAAGCGCCGCAGATTTATCTACGGATTTTAGTTTGCCGTCAAGAACCGGGCAGTGGACAATGGCCGCATATTTTAATCCGGGTAATTTCGTATCTACGCCATAGGTGCGTTTACCGACAACAACGTCATCTTGATCATGGCGTTTTAAATCTGTGCCGATATAGGCATATTCCGATTTGTCTTTTAACTGAGGTTTCTCCGGTGCAGGCATGGTTGAAGCGAGCGAGGCAAGTTCACCAAAGCTAAGTTTTTTGTCACTGTTTTTCTGATAGACGAAATGCTTTTTAGCGTAGCAGTTGCTGATATCGGTATTCCAGGTCTTTGCGGCTGCTGCTTCGAGCATGAATTTCGCCTTGGCTCCAGCTTCTCGCATTGGAATATACATCACCCGGATACTGGCACTGCCACCTGTTGCTTGTGGGCCGTACTTATCTTCGTTACCCTCTGCCTGTAATACGGTAACGTGTTCCCAATCCGCTTCCATTTCATCGGCTACCGCTGCGGGTAGGGCAGTACTGATCCCTTGTCCCATTTCACAACGACCACAATAAATCGTTGTTTTGCCATCTTCGGTTAAATGGATAAACGCATTGGGGTTAAACTCGTCCTGCTTAAATGGCTTGTCTTTTGCGAGCGCACTGGCAGGAATGGTGATACCTAACATTAAACCGGAAGTACCGGCCGTTGCAGTCTTTAAAAAGCTTCTTCTGGTAAGATTGTTCATGTTAAGCCTCCCTTGCCAGTTCATCGGCAGCATCACGAATGGCTTTTTTGATTCTCTGATAGGTGCCGCAACGACAAATATTACCTTGCATGGCCATATCAATGTCTTGATCACTTGGCGTTACATTCTGATTTAACAGACCGGCAGCATTCATGATTTGTCCAGCTTGGCAATAACCACATTGTGGTACGCTATTTTCTAACCAGGCCTTTTGTAATGGGTGGTCGCCATTATCAGATAAACCTTCAATGGTGGTGATAGACTGATTGGCTAAAGAGCCTACGGGTGTTACGCAAGAACGGATTGCCTGACCATTGAGGTGCACGGTACAAGCGCCGCATAAGCCACTGCCACAGCCAAATTTCGTACCTGTGATTTCTAGCCGGTCACGCAAAAACCAGAGTAAAGGCATGCTTTCATCGACATCAATTTCAATGACATCACCATTTATTTTTAAGGTTTTATTCATAAGTGTTACCTGATAGGTTTATGCTATTGTTCTGATTCTAACCACTTCACAAACGATTAACAAATCTTAAAAAATCGATTTCCTGACTTTTAAATGCAACGAGCTGGTTTAGGAAGTCCGGCGATTTTTGTGGCTTGTTTGGCCGGGCCTTTGGGAAATAAACGGTAAAGATATCGGCTGTTAGCTTTCTCTTCGGGAAATTCAGTTTTAAGAGCCTTGATAAGCGCGCGGATGGCGGGCGATGTCTTATATTGCAAATAAAAATTTCGGACAAAGTTAACCACTTCCCAATGGTCATCGGTTAAATGGATATTTTCGTTTTCTGCAATGATCTTTGCCAGTTCCGGTTGCCAGTCGTCAACACGGGTTAAGTAACCTTCTTTATCGGTGGTGATTGACTGACCGTTAAACTCTATTGCCATGTTATTACCTTGTCTGAGTCGATAGTAAGTGCAACAAAATCGTCATATTGACACAGTTTGATGCTATCTGACACAGGCGTTAATCCGCGCGCTTGGATATGCTCTTGCAAAGCATAGACCTTTTGCTTTTGGAGGAATGGCATCATGTCAGGGTGGTGTATGTTATAAACGCCATCATCAATGAGAATTATCGAGTCGTCAGCCATTAAGGTTTGCACGCATTGACGCAACTTGTTGTGAGTGAAGCCAGAGCTTCTTACTATGTGTAAATTAGCCATATTTTAAAAAGTTAGAACCAAATCATAAGTGTTCAACGTTTGTTTGAACTGTGTGCGCGGTAGAATTTCAGCACCATCGATAGACAGTTCTCCTTCGACCATTCTCTCAACCATATCGTCCTGGCAAATATATATGTCGTCGATATCGTAAAAACCTAATGCTTTGAAGGTTGCGATAAAATCTTTGTTGCCAATCAGTTCTGGATTTTGATTCGCCTTGGTCTGAAACACACCGTCGGCCATAAAAAACAATGCCACTGGCATTTCGTAACTGGCAAAGATAAGGGCCAAGTCCAGAGCTTCTTTGGCTTTAAAATCATCAAATGTTGTTGCGGTATTGACGATGGCTATTCGATTATTACTGATCATAATTGAATGACCTTTTCGGCATTATTGGTTAACACAACAAGTTCGCCAAGACCAGAAATCGTAAAGTGTTCAGCAATATTATGGGAAAACCCTGGTGCGTTTGAGTCGGAGAGTCCGCGTCGCTCTGCAGCGGTAATACATAAATACATCGGGGTATTGGTTTGTTGATGAAACGCACGCCAGGCACTTAAATGATTGATCTCATCAGAAGGGGTTTGCAAATAGACATTGGCGTTTATTACGCCATGCTGATAGAAGAACACACCTTCAATAGCATGTCCTTGATCGAGAAGAGCTTCTGCAAACTTTAAAGCTGTCAGGGTTCTGTTATCGGTCGGTGCGGTGCTGACTATGATCGCAAAGGTAGTCACGTTAATTTCCTGAAATAAAAAAGCCCCGTTTCCGAGGCTTTGTTGTTCATTTACCTAAACGATAGTTTAATCGTCACTACCTGTGAATGCCATCAAAAGATGTAACAGGCTGGAAAAGATGTTGTATAGGGAAACAAACAAGGTAACGGTTGCCAAGATGTAGTTGGTTTCGCCACCGTGAACGATGTCACTGGTTTGCTTCAGGATGATTGCTGAAGAAAACAAGATAAACAACGCACTGATCGCTAATGATAATGCAGGGATCTGCAAGAATAGGTTACCGATCATTGCAATAATTAGAACCCAGAAACCGGCTACTAACATACCGTTTAAGAAAGACATGTCTCTTTTGGTTGTTAACGCATACGCAGACAAACCAAAGAAAATCAGACCGGTACCACCTAATGAAAGTACCACTAAATCGGCAGCACCTGAACCCAGAGCGTAACCAACCATGGGCGCGATGGTATATCCTAAAAATCCTGTAAATGCGAATACGGAAACCAGACCCATCGCTGAATTAGCGGTTTTGTAAACCAAGAACATTAATCCGTAAATACCGATTAAGCTAACCCAAATTCCTGGGTAAGGTAAGTTCAATGCGATAGCTGCGGTTGCAACAATAGCACTGAAAATTAGAGTCATTGCCAACAAGCTATACGTGTTACGTAAAACCTTGTTAATCTCTACAGTTGATAATTGTGAAGCGGTATTAAACCCTACAGGTGATTGCATCTGTATTTCCTTTTTAAACCAAAGTTAACTATTAGATGGGGGCAACCCCCAATAGTTCCAAGTCGTTTTTTATCAAATTTTAACGCTAAACGGAATATTATTATAGAAAATTTGCGAAACAAACTAATTTATTCGTTTAAACAACATGCTTAATTGCTATTGAGCTCATTCTTACGAAAACAATCCGCGCTGTGATCATTTACCATACCACATGCCTGCATATGCGCGTAAATAATAGTGGAACCCACAAATTTAAATCCGCGTTTCTTCAAATCTTTGCTTATCTGATCTGAAATATCGGTTGTCGCCGGGTAGTCTTCCAGAGTTTTTAAATGATTGACGATAGGTTTGTGGTCGACAAATGCCCACATGTATTGACAGAAACTGCCAAATTCTCGCTGCACTTCAATAAAACGCTGTGCATTATTTACTGCTGCCCGTATCTTCAATTGATTACGAATAATGCCAGGGTTGCTAAGTAATGCCTGGATTTTATCTTCGTTATACCGTGCGACTTTATTCACATCAAAATTATCAAATAGTTTTCGATAATTGTCGCGCTTTTTCAAAACGGTGTACCAACTCAGACCAGCTTGCGCAGATTCTAAAGTCAAATACTCAAACATTTTTTGATCATCATGTACCGGGACTCCCCATTCTTTGTCGTGGTAGTTGACGTAATCTTGTTTACTTAAATCAAGCCAGGGACATCGAGTTAATTGTTCTTTTGCCATAACGATTCTCATTGAATGCATACTAGTTAGTCTAACTCTAACAACACTTGCGAGCAAAAAAATACCATTTTGTTGGTTTTTTCAGCGGTCAGAATGTTTATTTGAATTAAGGCTTTACAAGGCCAAATTGAGGCTATAATATTCGCACCACTTCAGGTGAGATGGCTGAGTGGTCGAAAGCACCGGTCTTGAAAACCGGCATACGTTTGTAGCGTATCTAGGGTTCAAATCCCTATCTCACCGCCACATTTGAAAGCCCGCTATATTAGCGGGCTTTCTTGCTTTTACGTCGTCCATGGCGTGGCGGCATACAAAACATCCTGATTATATCGTCTTCATTTAAACCATCCTTGGAATGATGACATACAAAACATCCATGTTTATCGTCATCATTAATCCATCCATGGAATGAAGACATACAAAACATCCATGTTTATCGTCATCATTAATCCATCCATGGAATGATGACATACAAAACATCCATGTTTATAACCGCTGTGTTAGGAAGTGGTTTAGCGTTTTTGTACGATAAACATTTGGTAACCAAATTCGCCTAAGTGTTGCTCATAAAGTTCAACTTCGCTAAGGATATCCTTCAAGGCTTGAGAGCAGGGCATAACCGCGGTCAGTGCAACAGCGCGTTGCTTCAAAGGCTGATAATAGTTTTCCCATGCCTGCTCACTTAATGAAAAGTGATGGAGTACGTCAAAATTTTCTCGGTTAAACTGGTCAATTCTGGTGGCGACTGATTGCATATCTGGGTATTCGCTAGAGAAAAAATCTTTGCTTTGCTGGTCAGGGGTAGAGCTTAGCCATACCAAATCGCTCAGCACCATTACTCCACCGGGTTGTAATAGAGCACGCCATTCTTTAATGGCATTTTGGACTCCCATGATATAAGCACATCCTTCAGCCCAGATTACATCGAAACTCTCTTGAGGAAACGGTAAGTCGGTCATACTCGCACATACCGTATTAACTTGCTTGGTCAGTCCTTTACTGATGAGCGCCGCGTTAAGCGACTGTAACGCATCAGGCTCATTATCTACGGCGGTTATTTGAGAATGACTCGCTTTTGCTAACGCCAGTGTTGTCAGGCCTTTACCACAGCCTATTTCAAGAATATGCTGTGGAGTAATCGGTACCAATGAAAATGCATGCAAAGATTCTTGCTTATTCCCTGGGCCCCAGCGTTCGAGCTCCTGAAATACTGTCATGAAGTCTTTCATATAAGATTCGTCTTGATTCATTTGTTACCTCAACCGCATTTTCGGATGTGCTTTACTGATGATTTTACTTAGCTTTCAGTAAACTTTGTATAACGAATGAACAAACGCGCTGAAAATTCGTTTTTTTTTAAATATTTTTAACCGAATCCCTTTACATTGCCCAACTCAGCCATTAATATTCGCACCACTTCAGGTGAGATGGCTGAGTGGTCGAAAGCACCGGTCTTGAAAACCGGCATACGTTTGTAGCGTATCTAGGGTTCAAATCCCTATCTCACCGCCACATTAAAAAAACCCGCTTAATAGCGGGTTTTTTGCTTTATACGCCATCCTTGGCGTAGCGGCATAAAAAACATCCATGTTTATAACCGCCATATAAGATGAAGGGCTCCGTAAGGGGCCCTTTTTCGTTTGGTGAGATAGATGTTGAACCCGTAAAGGGGTTCACAAAAATGACAGGATCATTTTTGCTCATACTTTGTATGCCCGAAGGGTAAAATACATGGAGGTATTTTATCAAATCCCTATCTCACCGCCACATTTGAAAGCCCGCTAATATAGCGGGCTTTCTTGCTTTAACGTCGTCCATGGCGTGGCGGCATACAAAACATCCTGCTTTTATCGTCATCATTTAAACCATCCTTGGAATGATGACATACAAAACATCCATGTTTATAACATCCTGAGTTTAGGCTTGTGGTAGAACTAAATACTTCTCACTCGTAGCTTGTTTGGCATAGGCGCCTAACGATTCCAGTTGTAATACTTGCGCTAGTGACACCTGGTGTGTGTAGTGACTAGCAAATGTCGTTGTAATTTCAGCGGCAACCCGTTTACGCATGGCTATCGTGGTTTCCGTTCCTAGTTTGCCTAATACGTTAAATAACAAGAAACCGTTAACCCCCCAGGCAAAACCGAAGTTACGATTAAGGGTAATCGGGCCTCGGTCTAGAGCACCATAAATATACACTTGTTTATAGGTATCAGAGCCATAGACGCTGTGCTCGGTCAAATTGCGAGATGCTGCCGCTTCCATACACGTCAGGATGTCGCTTGCTAACTTACCACCACCGATTGGATCAAAGGCGATAGTGGCTCCAGTTTCGATTAGTGCAGCGGTTAATTCAGCATAAAAGCTGTCGCTACTCGAATTAACCACGTATTTAGCCCCCATATTGCGTAGTAATGTTTCTTGTTCTGGCTTACGTACAATGTTGACTAAGTCAATGCCATCAGCGATACAAATGCGGTTTAGCATTTGGCCAAGGTTTGAAGCGGCAGCAGCATGAACAATCGCCGAATGGCCTTCAGTACGCATGGTTTCCACCATTGCTAAAGCGGTAAGCGGATTCACAAAAGATGAAGCACCTTCTATTGCGCTGGTACCTGACTGAAGTTCTAAACAATTTTCTACGTTAGCGCACAGGTACTGACGAAATGTACCACCACCGATTACCGCAACCGTTTTCCCCATCAAAGCTTGAGCATCAACTGAGGAACCAGCAGCAACAACAGTCCCTGCGCCCTCGTTACCAACAGGTATAGATTTACCAACACGAGCTTTTACAGACAACATATTTTGAGCAGGTACTTTGGCGCTGATCACCGGGTTATGTTCGTTACCTGTCTGGCGAGCCGTTGTCATGTCAGCTGCTGCAAACATAACGGCTAGATCCGAGGGATTAATTGGCGCCGCTTCAATCCGAATTACCACTTCATCGGCACCGGGTTGCGGGATCTCGATATTTTTAAGTGCGAGTTGCAGTGTATTGTCTTCACTAATGGTGGAAGTCAGTTGTAAATTCGTATCTGGCATAGGGTTTTGCTCCATAAAATATATTGACCAAATTAGGTGTTTTGAAACACAGCAACCTATAGTTGCAAACTATAAATGGCGGTAGTTTTTATTCGCAAGCATCCATCAACAAACCGTTTATTATCGCTCTGTAAAAACGTCACAATGTTTAGGCGAGCTTAAACTGGCTAATGGTTTTTGGAGCAGGGTTGCTCAAGGTATAGAACGTTCAATGGATATATTCAAACATCTGAACCTAACCTTAAAAACTTGTGAAGCTTTTCGCTCTTTGTTCAGGGAACAATCGATACTAAGGTAAAAATTCTTTTTTTTAGTTTTAAAAATCGCCAACAAGTGTTTAAATAATGAGCAGGATGTTTTTAACCGTCTATTAATAATAAGAAAATACTCAATTGAAAAGGGGAAGTCCGATGGCGAATAGTAATAATGAACTCCTGATAGAAAACGAAAACCTATTCCGATCTCTCGTCTGTGCACCTGTTGCTGTTTGGTTTGTTTTACTTGCGGCCAATTCAGTAATGACATCAGGTATGATCATTTTCCAGATTATATTTGTGTTATTGGCTATCTATTTCACTCTCAGTTCGCTTGCATATGCGTCTTATTATACCAATGAGCGATATCAGGGTGACGCTAAACCCTTTTTTAATAATCAAAACCTTGCAAAATGTCTGATTCATTGTCTTCTTACACTGGTATTTGCAACCCTTGCGTACCAAACAGTAACCGGTGATGCTCACCTTGTTTTTAAAGTAGTGTCCGTGGTGCTGGCATTATATTTTTCCCTGTCATTTATTGCATACGGGGCTTACTATACAAATGACCTATGTGAAAGTGACGCTCACTGATCTGATTTAACAAGATTTAGCATCTTTGCATTTTACTGAAGTATTTTGAGGATATTATACTTAGGGCTTGATGCGCTCTTGGCTTGAATTTCTGACTCTCATTATTGCTTGCGTCAGAACTCTTTAAGGAGTTTTCTGGAACCACGAATGCCACTAATAGCAGGGATTTAAAGGGGCTCCCCTGACCTCAGCCGTAACGCGTTGCTATGTTGAGCGAGTTGATTTAGATGATATCGCGTAAACAGGATAAATCTTCTGATATGCCAGCTAAACAGTTAAAATTCTGTCTGCGGTTAATTAATCGTTGTATTTGTTAAGGCTGAACCGTATCAGTGACACCTAAGGCCGTGAAATTCGTTTATTTAATTTTGCTAAAACGCTAGTAAATAGCGGTAATCTAAGTGTAAAAAATTATTAATACTTACCCTAACTGGAGGTAAATCGTCTAAAAGTTGCATATGCTTTAAGTAATGCAAGGGAGGGATTCGAGTGCCGAAAATCATTAGATACCAATTCAACCTTATGACCTTAGCGGTGTTTTTTCTCATCCTGGGAGGTTGCAGTTCTGCTCCCAACATTGATTCACAACCAACGCCATTATCAATCTTGCTGCACAGCGATACTTTTCCTGGGCACAAACACGTTAAACTTATCGATGAAAGCGAAATATTTGCCCTTAGTGACGATATGAAAGCGTTCGCCCATGGGCACCTGTTATGGATAGAAGAGCCTAAAATAAGAGCCGAAGCCTTACTGCGAAAGCTTTTTAATCGAACGCCCTCCGGGCTGGTATACGCTCAAGGGGCAAATTTAACCGCCCAGCAAACTTTCTCTGAGCAATCAGCAAATTGCTTATCACTGACAATACTTGCCTATGCACTTGCCCACGAAGTTAATCTTTCGGTGAATTTTCAAGAAGTTAAAATCCCCGAATATTGGGTCAGGGATGGTGATTATAACTTGTTAAGCCGGCATGTAAATTTAGTGGTTACTGGTGATAGGAAAACCCAATATCAGCGTCTTTGGGGTGGACAACTTACGACAATAGATTTTGATCCACTTGTAGTGAAAAAACATTTTGACAAAGAGGTGATTTCAAAGCGAAGAGTAACGGCGATGTTTTACAATAATATCGGGGCGAATGCGCTAACATCAGGCAATTATGATGAGGCCTATGCAAATTTCAAAAAATCTATCGAAGTTGATAAAGGATTTAGCGCTGTTTGGGGCAATCTGGGCTATCTGTACAAAGCCCATGGATTAATTAGTTTAGCAAAAGGGAGTTATTTGAAAGCCATTGAACAAGATTCTGATAACTATAACGCTTGGACAAATTTAGGGATTCTTCTTAAAGAACAAGGGCAAACAAAAGAGGCTGAACAGATTGCGCAATTTATAGAAAGGGTAAGAGTTAAAAACCCCTATTATCATGCTGTTTTAGGGGATGAGGCCTATCACAATGGTCACTATCAACAAGCAATCAAACATTTTGAAAAAGCAAGTGACATGCAACCAAGGGAACACGAGTTCTATTTTGGTTTAGCTAAAAGCTACTTCAAATTAGGAGATTATGATCGAAGTGAAAAATATATGAGTATGGCGAAAGGGCAGGCTAATTTCCCTGATATAGAGCGTAAGTATGCACAGAAGCTGAAGCTACTTAGTACATTGTAAATTCATGGTGTTTTCTCGAATTCAATGGTTTATGGTTGTCGTTTTACTGGCTAGCAGAAGTAGTTATTCCTGCAACGATTCTGGTGAAGTCGCCTGGCAGCATCTGCAGATATTAGGCAGTAGTGACATGGCTGGACGAGGTCCAGGACAGGCGGGACATATTTTGGCGCAAGCGTATATATCTCAAACCTGGGAGAGGCTGGGAAACTCGCAACTAGTTCGGCATGATTTTCACTATACTAGCGGCTTGGTGAGCAAGACTGGAACTAATTGGCTGTTATTTGTCCCCGCGCAGGTGACTACCAATAGTTACATGATTATCGCAGCACATTACGATCATTTGGGCAAAAAGGGAACTAACGTATATTTTGGTGCGGATGATAATGCATCAGGCACCGCCGCTTTATTAGCTCTGTCGGAATGTTTTTCTGAACACGAGTTTTATCACAACTTAGTTTACATTGCTTTTGATCGAGAAGAACAAGGATTAAAAGGCGCTAGTGCTTTTGTAAGAAATTATCCGCATATTATTAAAAATACGCGCATTATGGTTAACTTGGACATGATAGCCCATGGGGCACGGAATTCTCACTATTGGTTAACCGGGACTAAAAGGTGGCAGCAATTTCAAGAAGTTGTTGAAAATACTAATAGAGATGTGGACATCCCATTCAAGCCTCGTCGACATCTATCCTTAAGGTCAGATTCGATGTTAAACACCAGAATAGACCTGCATAAAGCCAGCGACCATTATGAGTTTTATAAGGCCGGGGTGCCATACCTTTTCATTACCGGTGATAACCATATGCATTATCATACGCCTGCAGATACAATATCAACGATTGACCAAAATTTTTATCGCTCCGGCGTCAAATCAATTGCCACACTTATTAATTATTTAGATACCGATTTATAACTCTGATATGACATCCGAAAAACAATCAACACTAAGTAAGTGTGTATAAAGAATATAAGCCTTCGACTTTATACTACTTTTATTAATAAACACTTATGGCGCAACTACCTTTGAAACTAAAATCCGTTATAATAGTTAGTCAACTCGTTAGGGGCTATTTTTTGCTGTTGTGTTGTACATAAGTAAAACCTAGTCTTTCTGGTTTTGAGTTTTTTCAATCTTTATACCGATTGTATGTCGGTTGTTATCCAAGAGGCGTAGAATGGATAAAAAATTTATAAGTGCTCAAGAACTTCTCGAAGATTCTTTCCGCGTTGCCGCACAAGTTTTTGAAGACGGTTTCCGTCCACAGTTTATTGTCGGGATTTGGCGCGGCGGCGCCCCAATTGGGATCGCCGTTCAAGAGTATTTTGATTTCAAACAGGTAGAAACGGACCATATTGCCGTGCGTACATCGTCCTACTACGGCATAAATAAACAATCTAAAGAGATCAAAGTGCATGGTTTGCATTATTTGATCGAAAATGCCAATGCTGATGATGGTTTACTGATTGTAGATGATGTATTTGATTCAGGTCGAAGCATCGACGCACTAATCAAACAAATTCAAGAACTTATGAGATTAAATACGCCAAAGGATATTCGTATTGCTTGTCCATGGTATAAGCCTCAAAACTCGAAAGTAGATATAAAACCGAATTATTATGTACATGATTCTGATGAGTGGCTTGTTTTCCCTCATGAGTTATCTGGACTAACCCCGGACGAGATTATTAACGGCAAGTCAGATTTGGTTAATATTATGGATCTGCTAGTTGAAAAAAAATAACGTTACCATACTAAGTTAAACTAAAAGGAAACTCAGGTTTCCTTTTTTTATGCTCGATCATCAATTTAAACCGTTGACCTGGTTTCAAGCGACTGTTGTTCCGGGTTACCAAATAGCATCGGGGCTCGCTAAAGATAATCCTTTTGGCGATGGCAGCCTATGCCTGCAGCTTCCGCTGTTTTGCCAAGCAGGCCTGCCATTTAAGCGAATCTATCCAGGTACATTAAATTTGGACATAAGCCCATTTCGAATCCAATGGATAGACTATTGGTATTGTGTTCACCAATTAAAGTGGCATCCACAATTTGCAGCTGAATCTTTTGCGTTTTGCCCTTGCAAACTAGACGTTTGCGACAATTATTATCAAGGGTTTGTTTACTACCCCCTACCAGAAACGAAATTAGGTCACCACCATAACCCTGCAATTGTCGAGGTGATTAGTGAGTTTATCCCTGACGTTTGTTATCGTGATACCATAAAGGTCAGCTTTCCCAAACAATACATAAACGTCATCGATGAATAATCACGAACACTGGCAACAGGTGTTTGCCAATAAATCAGCACAACAAATGAGCTGGTCTCAGTCGGCTGACGATGCCACATTCCTGGCCTTTAAGCGCCTTGGTTTGCCTATGTCGGCCCATATCGTAGAAGCCGGTTGTGGTATTTCTGAGTGGTCTGCTAAGGCGTTAGATGACGGGTATCAGCATCTTACCCTCATTGATATCTCCAAACGAGCATTAGAGCACCTGATGAAAGAGCATAAGAATCGACAGCTTGAGAATCAAGCCTGTCGGTATCTTGAACTGGATTTAAGCGTGGCAGATTCACATAAGCTTTCAGACCTTCAGAATTCGGTTGATTGCTGGATAGACCGGGCGGTATTTCACTTTATGACAAGTCGCGCAGAAAAGCTGAACTACATCAACAAGCTTTCGTCATGTTTAAAAAAACAAGGCACCGTTGTTCTGGCGACATTTTCCGAGAACGGGCCGGAAAAATGCTCGAATCTACCGGTGCAACGTTACAGCCATGAACAACTGTTACAGTTTTTGGAAACTTCCGAATTTGGCGCTTTTAAATGCCTGGACCACTGGCAACAAGAACACACCACACCATGGGGAGCGCCTCAGAGTTTTAACTGGTGGATTATCCAACGGCTTTGATAGTTTTACTGGTTTGCGGGTTACTTATAAAGATTTCAGTTGATATCTTGTTTATCACCAATTAACTGCTCATAAAATTTGAAAATATCCTGTTTCCTTATATGGTTAGGTAATAGGGTAAGAATAATTTGAACGGCTTAAAACATTATTCTTGTCCGTAATTTTTGTATTCCTTAAAGCAAATTACAATAATAATGACGGTAACCAGCACTACAACACCTAAAATACTTGCTTGTCGAGAATGCGACAACCTGATGCCTTATCCTGCTTTGGTTGAGGGGCAGCAGGCTCGTTGCAAGCAATGCCATCATATTTTGTTATACCGAAAACCCAACCCAATAAACCGTAGCATCGCCATCTCAATTGCCGGCCTTATATTAGCGATCCCAGCAATTTATTTGCCAATAATGTCGATGAAGATGTTCAGCATAAGTAGTACGGTTAGTTTATCTTCAGCGGTATATTCGCTCTGGCTAAATGAATTATATTTTGTCGCTCTGGTTACCTGTTTTTTTTGCATACTCGCACCAATTGGTAAGCTGATCATCGCGTTGACTCTGGGTATTCAGGTTAAAACGAATCAGTTCAAGCGTCCAAGCTATATGCCGCTCATCAGGTTTTACCAAAGAATCGACAGTTGGGAAATGCTAGAAGTGTTTATGATTGGCATACTCGTTTCCATTTTTAAACTCAGAGCCGATGCAGATTTGTTTTTCGATTTAGGCCTGGTTAGTTACATCCTTTTCATGCTTTGTATCGTTGCATTAAAACTCAGTTTTGATAAAGAATTACTGTGGAACAAGGTGGTTGTCGATGATTAATATTGATGCCATTGATTTTTCCCAAAGTGGCAAATCAAATCACCTTGCCACCTGCGACACCTGTCATTGGGTCAACCCATATAAGCAGGCACAGGAGAATGTCTGTCAACGGTGTAACGCTGCGCTCCAACAGCGTAAGCCCTTTGCTTTTCAAAAAACTCTGGCGCTAACCCTTTGTTCAATCATTGCTTTTTTTCCAGCCAACCTATACCCGATAATGACTATTTTGCAATTTGGTAAAGGCCAGGGGGATACGATACTTTCCGGTACTTTATATATGTTTCAAAATGGCATGATACCAATCGCTGCCATTGTATTTATCGCAAGCTTCATTTTTCCCTTAGCAAAAATTATTGGCCTGGTTTACCTGCTGTATTCGGTAAAGTTTCGTTCTGGAACTTCCCGCAAACATCGCACCCATATGTATCGGTACATTGAAATGTTTGGACCATGGTCAATGTTAGATGTATTTGTGGTGGCTGTTCTTGTGTCCTTGGTTGAGATTGGTAATGTCCTGGAAGTGGTTGCCGGTCCCGGTGCAACAGCGTTTGGGATCATGGTGATCCTGAGTATATTTGCAGCGGCCAGTTTTGATTCTAAGATGTTATGGGATGGGCAGGGCACTGATGAGCGATAAACCGACTAACCATGCCATTATTGAGCCCCGACCCAAGATATCGTTTATCTGGATATTACCGATACTGGCCGCAATCATCGCTGCCTACCTAATCATCCAGGCCTATTATCAGTCGGGGATAGATATTAAAATTTATGTTAAAGACGCAGATGGTATTGTCGAACAGAAAACCGAGGTGAGATTTAAAGGACTGCCGGTGGGGTTGGTTCGTGAATTATCGATTAAGGACGGATTGGATGTGATAACCGTTCATATTGAAATGGACCGTTCTACAAAACCCTACCTGAATCAAAATTCACAATTCTGGTTAGTGAAACCGGAAATTAGCTTGTCCGGTGTTTCGGGCCTGGAAACGGTGATCACAGGCAACTATTTTGAAATGCTACCTGCGTCCCAAGGCAATAGATTAAGAGAATTTCATGCCCTGAAACGACCACCTGCTATTCCAGCGGATACCCCAGGCTTACATCTTACTTTGCATGCGCAAAGTTTAGGGTCGTTAAATCGTGGTAGTGGCGTTTATTACAAACAAATTCGGGTAGGAGAAGTTTACGATTATCAATTAAATCAACAAAACGGCTACGTCGCAATTAAGCTTCTGATAGAAGAAAATTATCAGGATCTGGTGAAGTTTAACAGCCGTTTTTATAATGCCAGCGGGCTTGAGGTCAGTGGCGATCTTTCCGGTTTCAAGGTTCGGACCGAGTCCTTATCATCGATAATCAGTGGCGGTGTTGCATTCCATACGCCGACAACCGATAAAGAATTTCCTGATGTCGAAAATTATACCAAATTTAATCTTTATAATGATTTTGATGCTGCCCAGGCCGGTATCAAAGTTACCATGAATTTCCCTCAAAATAGCGGCGTTAAAGCCGGTGAAACCAAAGTGATCTTTGAAGGTGTCGAACTCGGGGTGGTAGAAGATTTTACCTACAACCAGGCCCAGGGAGGTTTAATTGCCAGTGTTAATTTTGACCCAAGATTGGAACCTTACCTGTTATCAGGAATGCAATTTTGGCTGGTAAAACCCAATATCAGTTTTTCCGGTATTTCCAATATGGACAGATTGTTAAGTGGCCCTTATGTGTCTTTTCGTCTTGGTAATGGCGAGCCAACTCGAGAATTTAATGTGTTGTCTCAACCACCGCCATTAAGTTATGAAGAGCCCGGACTACATTTACAATTGCAAACGGAAAATATCGATTCCCTTGCATTTGATACGCCTGTGTTCTATCGCAATATGCGCGTTGGCACGGTACAGGATCATGAATTGAATGCCGATAAACAAAGCTTTTCTGTGCATATATTTATTCAACCGGCCTATGAGCATCTGGTTAATCAAGGTAGTCGTTTCTTTAAACTGGGTGGACTGGATATTCAGGCGAAATTCCCGCAGGTTAACGTTCAAGCCAGTACCCTGACCAATATGTTTGTCGGTGGCATCGCCTTTGAAACGGATACGTTTTTGAATGAAAAACCGCTGATGGATGGTTTTGAATTTAAACTTGCCAGTACGGAAGCCGAATCTAGATTCGATCAAATTCTAGAACTAAATTTTGCTGGCATTCTAGACATAAATCCCGGTTTTACGGTGTTAAAGTATGGCAACCTTGAGATAGGAAAAGTAGAAAAAGTTTCATTAAATGAGTCGGTTAACGAGATGCAGATCAGGTTGAATTATGATGGTCGTTTTAAAACCTTATTTCGCGAGCAAAGCCAAATCAGGTTTGTAACCGGCGGTTTAAGCTCAAAACAACTTTCTGCAATGGTATCGGGTAGCTATCTTGAAGTGATCCCGGGTGAAGGAGAACCAAGAACAAGCTATGATATTTTGGCCAAAGGAGGGCACTTTAGTCCCAGTCTTTCAGGACTACAATTGCTATTAACCAATAGCCACTCCCATGGACTCACCGCCGGCTCACCGGTATTTTTCAAGGATTTAAACATCGGCAAGGTAGAAGCGGTTAATTTAAAAAACCAAGGCAAGCACTTTGAATTTTTGATCAGCATCGACCCTCAGTACCATTCTCTGGTCTATACCAATAGTGAGTTCTATCTTGCAAGTGGCATTCAAATCGAAGCGAGTTTATCTGGAGTGTCCGTTTCTTCTCCTAATCTTCAAAGGGTATTAAGCGGCGGTATTTCCCTGGTTAACCCGGCTATTGTTGAAGGCGTACAAACGAAAGAACTTAGCACCTATCCATTATTAGAGTCGATAGATCATAGCCAGTATCAAGGCCCCGTGGTTGACGTTCAGTTTACCGAGGTAGTCGATATTGATGTAGGTGCTAGCCTAATCTATCAAGGACATGAAGTTGGCGTGGTCATTCAGGTTACGTTAGATACTGATTTAACGAGCACGACGTTGAAGGTAAAAGTCAGTGAAGCCTATGCCAATTTAACGCAACAAGGTGCCCAGTATTATTTAATGCAGCCCAGCATTGGCTTAACACAAATCAAGAACGCGTCTTCATTATTTACGGGTAATCAACTCGGCGTTATCCCTGGCAATGGTGTACAAATCAAGAGTTTTACCGGTTCTGTAAGAGCGCCGGTTATCAAACAGCTAAACAGTGGTCTAAATTTACAACTCACCGCGAAAACATTAGGTTCAGTGGCACCGGGTCAGAACGTGTATTACCGGCAAATACCCGTTGGCAAAGTATTGGGGAGCCAACTAAATGAACAAGGTACAGGTGTTCTGATCTATATAAATATCGAAGTGCCATATGCGTATTTGGTAAATTCCTCCTCAGAGTTTTACAATGTTAGTGGTATTGATATTGATGCCGGACTATTTTCTGGTGTTTCCATTACTACAGAATCCTTATCAGCTGTTCTTTCGGGAGGCATTGCATTTTATACGCCGAAAGTCACTGAAAGGGAGTCAACATCGATACAAAACGGTGACAGTTTTACACTGATAGACGAGAGATAGAACAATATTTTTTAGTATTTAACGAAGTGACTGTTTAGCTCTTGCTTAAGCTTTCAAAATGCTTATGATGAATTCAGAAAAGTATTCATTGATGAGAATCTAGTTGTATGCAAGTCACTTATCAGACGCTCTTGCACCATGCTTTGACAGCATTAAAACAAAATCAATTTAGGCTTGCCGCGAGTCATTTTGACAAGTTGCACCCTATCCTTACGAATAATCCCCAGTTGTATAAGCCTGCGATCATTGCCTATTTAAAAAGTGGCAATGAAGATGGAGCAAGAAATCTTTTGCCGGGCCACCTTAAGTTCAATCCAAAAGACGCAGATCTTCATAATATTTATGCAGATTTAGCCAAAAGAACTGATGACTTTAAAACCTCAGAAAAACACTTTTTACTGGCAATTTCCCTAGCTAAAAATATTCCTGCGTTTAAATACAACCTTGCGTTGCTTTACTTTCAACAGCATAAGTTTTCACTGGCAAGACCATTGCTACTTGAAAACATAGGCAGTCATTCTGACCATCAAGCAAGTATTCTCCTGTATCTCAAAGTACTGTTTGAATTAAAAAGTATCGATGAGGCTGTCGAACATTTAGAATTTATCAAACAGCGAGCGCCTGACTTATGTGGTAACGCGCAGTACATAAAGTATTTAATTTTAGTAAAGATAGAGCAACAAGACTACGAACATGCCCAAAGGCAAATCGCTTCGCTAACAGCCAGCAATGCCAGCGCTCAAGATTTCGAAGATATTTGTTTGCACTTTGTGTGTAATTGTCAGGGAATGTTTGGACTCTCATCGTTAGAAAAGGGTTTAAACTTGTATCCAACCGCGCTAGAACTATTGAATTTGTATACGTCATTGAGCTATGAACTTCAGAGTAGTGACCCACTAAAATACTGGAATAAATTAACCAGTGGACAGTGGACATTACCGCTGGTTTTAAGCTTTTCGAGACAGTTAAAACTTCTTGGTGAACCCCAACAGGCGTTATCTAAACTTGAATCACACCTTAGTCAATTTTCTGCAGAGCCTGAATTTTGGTATTTATGGGCTGAACTAAATACAACTCTGGGTAACTATGAAAAGGTGATAGAACTTGCACAAAACAAACCATCTATACAAGGCAACCAAAATTTTCAAGAACTGATAATTAAATCTTATTTAGGTTTGAATGAAAATTCACAGGCATTAAATGTTTGCACTAAAATATTAAACAAATTTCCGGAAGATCAGTACCTAAGGGCATTATATGCTACGTGTTTAAGAGCCAATGAACATCCTTTGTATAACGACTTCTATGACTATAAAAATCTGGTTACTAAGTCTTCGATTGAAGTTCCAAATGGTTTTGCCAACATTAGCGAATTTAATGAAAAAGTTAAACAGAGTCTGCAGTCGATACATATTATGAAAGCGAGTCCGTTAAGTCAGTCAGTGACTGGCGGAGGTACTCAAACACCAGGTTTCTTATTCAACAATGACTCTGATATTTTAGCCATACTTAAACGCACACTGGAAACCACATGGGCCAGACTTATCAAGGATATAGATTTTTCAAAACTCGCAAATGACAATCCTTTACATCAAGGCTTAAAGGGCGAACTCGAATGGAAAACAGCTTGGTCGATAACCAATAGAGCAGGCGGATTTCATTTGCCACACATACATAGTAAAGGTCTTTTCAGCGGTGTTTATTACGTCGATGTTCCAGCACAAGGTGACAATAATGTTGTTCAGCCTGATTCAGGATGCATCGGTTTTGGTAAACCCGATTTACCGGTTAATCAAAACTACGATTTTAAGATCCGTCCTACGGCAGGCGAAATGGTCATTTTCCCTTCATTCTTTTGGCATGGAACTTTGCCTTTTGCAGAAGAAGGCGATCGCATTGTTGTCGCATTCGATTTAAATTATTGTAATTGAGTTAAAAACAAAAGAGCAATTCGTGCGCTACGTGAAAAATAAAACCGTTTTGCCTAACTTGGCTCACAGAATTCACACAGCGCACGCGAAATTGGAGCGCATAGATAAGAAACAATGAAAGCAGAAGAGCCACTGTGCCATATTTAACCCCTACCAAATGTCCGATAATGTTAATTAGTGGACATATCGTATAAGAGGCTTTAACATAGGCTTTACGTCCAATTAACCTTATATGCATGATACATCCAGTTCTTAACTGGTTGCTCAATGTCTATCAGGTATATTCAAAATTAATATAATAAACGCCTATGACTACAGATGCTTTTAACGCAGAACCTTTGTTTGATTCTCATCGTCATTTTCAACAAATGCACCGTAATCAATTATTTAGTGATGAAAATCAGTCCGTGAAAACCTTCGTGGATAACATCAACCAAACGGTAAACGGCGCACTCGAAGACTATCGTTACACCAAAGAATTCCTGCAGTCCAAAGGACGCCGTAACGAAGCAACCTACAATTTATTTCGCTCGGAAACAGAAAAGTTTTTGTTGTGGTCATGGCTATACGCTGAAAAATCCATCGTAACGTTAAAGCGCCGTGATCTGGAAACTTACATCGATTTTGTTCATAAGCCGCCTCTAAACTGGATATCAAGCTATGTTTACCGTCGATTTGAGGACATTAATGGATATCGGCAAGTTAATCCGGACTGGCGTCCATTTACGATTAAAATCCCTAAATCTCAGCGGCTTGATGATATTGATTTTAATAGTAAAAAACGTAACTACCAATGCTCACAGGACGCCATGAAAGCGACTTTTTCTGTCCTTAACGTCTTTTATGACTATTTGGTCACCGAAGATTATGCCTTTGGCAATGCGATTGCATCGGTGAAAAAAGACAGTCCATATCTGATCAAAGATGCATCGGTTATTGAAGTTAAGCGGTTATCTTCATTACAGTGGGATTATATTCTCGAATCCACGCAAAACCTGGCGGATGCTGATGAAAACCATGAACGAACATTGTTTATCATTGCTTGTTTAAAAACCTTATATCTGCGCATATCTGAGTTATCCGAGCGCCCTGTCTGGTCTCCTGTTATGGGCAACTTCTGGACCGATAAAGATAAAAACCACTGGTTTAAAGTCTTTGGTAAAGGTAATAAACAACGCGATGTTTCGGTTCCTGACAGCTTTTTGCCTTATCTGAATCGTTATCGACAGTACCGAGGGTTAAGTGGATATCCGCTTTCTTCAGAAACCGATCCGTTAATCAATAAACTCAAAGGTTTTGGTGGGATGACGTCGCGCCAGCTGCGTCGTATTGTTCAACAGGCTTTTGATAACGCTTTTGAAAAAATGACTCAGGAAGGTTTTGATCACGAAGCTCAAACCCTGAAAGAAGCTACCACCCATTGGTTAAGACACACAGGTGCGTCGATGGATATTTCATCCAGACCGCTTAAGCATATGGCTGATGAACTCGGACATGCCAGTATGGGCACAACGGATCGGGTTTATGTACAATCGGATCATTTAGAACGCGCGAAATCTGGTAAAAAACGTAGTATTGAAAGTAATTGAGTTTGGCTAAATCACGCGTGTGTCACGGGAAGTCCTTTGCAGTGTGGCGTATGTCGGTGTTATACCAACAGCTGATACTGGCTTATTGTCGCGCACAAAGAGTAACAAGCACCCTTTTTACGCGACTATAACAATACGTCACTGACAATACGCTAAACCAATGGTTTTAATTATTATCCAAAGGCAGAAGCTAATTGAAGGTATGCATATTGGGTAACTTTAGCGCTAACGCGGGGTCCAGTTTTACATTAAACCAGTTGATTCGCCAGTCCAGATGAGGGCCAGTTGAGCGCCCTGTCGAACCAATTTTGGCAATGTTTTGACCTTGTAAAACCTTGTCGCCTTGTTTTACTAAAGAACCGGATAAATGTAAAAACGTTGACGTGACGCCATGGCCATGATCGATCACTAAGGTACCACCAGAATAAAACATGTCAGGTACCCATAAGGTGACAACACCGGCAGCTGGTGCTTGGATCAAGGTGCCAGTTTTACCGGCGTAATCCAAACCATAGTGAGGATTGCCCGGCTTGCCATTGTAGACACGCTGACTGCCGTAGACACCCGTAATTTTGCCTTTACTAGGCGCAATAAAACCGTGTGCAAAATCGATGTTGTCGGCGGATATACTGCGTACTTCACCGATTTGTTTACTGTCTTGGCGAGCTCTTTTAACATCCTTTGGATCCGGATTCATAATTTTCTTGGCAATGCCATTGACCCGCTGAATGTTATATTCGCGCTTACCAGGCGCCAATGTTTTTATCTGTTGCTTGTCACCGTTGACGACTTTTAGCTGATAGCTATGTTCGTCATCCCGACTAAAGCCAAACGTGAAAAGCCCATGCCGTGATACTTTTAATGCCCGATCATCTAAATACACCTGATTGCCAGGCTGGGTTTTACCGACCATCAGGCTGCCCTGGACCACATCACCTTGCAAATCTATCAGGAGCTCATCGTTGGCATTAGCGTGCTGAACTGTGAAAGACAACACTGCCAATAATGGCAGGGTTAACGTTCTAAACGCAATGCCTACTCTTACTGCCAGCTTATTTTGCCCCCATATCAACAAGCCGTATGCAAATGATGGAGCTCTGACACTAAACATGGCTGATGGCTCCCTTGCCGACACCTTCAAATGCGACCACTTTGTAGCTGTTATCGGGATGTTCCGCCTTTAATTGCCTGGCAATATAATCGGCGAGAAGTTCTACGGTCGAATCACAATCGACAACTTCAAGATTATCCTTAATGGCGATATCAAATCGCCCTTGCGGCGCATAATAGGAAAAACATTGGTGATCTGAGGACAAATCCTGTCGACCTCGTTCTGATAACTCAACTTGTTGCTGATTAATAGCATCGGAGTCAGTGGCAAGGTAAATGTCTTGCCAACGTGAGCACCATTTCTTTTCCAGACTTAACGAGCGAATACTATTTTCATATAGATTTATTTTCGAACGGTGGCCGTGTGCAATACGCTGACAGTTTCCATCATGCTTTTTCAATCCATGGGTGTAGTGATAGTAAAAACCATCAATGGCCTCTGGACGAAGCGTTAATTCAATGGCTTTTACGTTTTCGGGCAATTGCGCTTTTATTACACCTGTCAAGTAACGCGTAACCGCTTCTTCAGTGATTTTGTCGTCCGGGATTTGTGCAAAGGCGCATTGTGGAGACTGTAAATGGATGCTGCTCAGCTGTACCGGATAAAAGTCTACGTATACATGTTTATCGCGACCAGAGTTCTCAATAAACAGGTTTTCATCGTTTGTGGGTAGCAATAATTTATGGTCTACCGCATCATCAATGATGGCTTTGATTTGCTTTTTCACAATACCAAAATCCAATACCATGCTTTCGGCATTCAAATCACCGGAGAGCACGACGTCAACGATCCAACTTTCGCCCACAACCCCCCTGTCTTTACATAGATAAGAGAAGTCAATAACGGTTAAGTCATTGACGAATAACTGCATGGTTTTTAAACTCATGATTAATCCTTCGCTTTGCCTTGGTAAGCGCTACGTTTAAGCTTTTACCTGCCACTGAATTTCTTCACCTGCTCGAATTGGCACAACCGTGTCGTCGCCAAACGGCATAGTTTCAGGCACAGACCAGGAGGCTTTAACTAAGGTAATGGTATCGGTATGACGCGGTAACTTATAAAAATCCGGACCATGGAAGCTGGCAAAGCCTTCCAGTTTATCCAGCGCATTTTCCTGTTCAAACACTTCGGCATATAACTCAATCGCAGCATGCGCTGTGTAAGAACCGGCGCAACCACAGGCACTTTCTTTCGCTTCTTTGGTATGAGGAGCTGAATCTGTACCCAAAAAGAATTTAGAACTGCCGCTCGTCGCTGCCTCTATTAACGCCTGTTGATGGATATTACGTTTGAGCACTGGCAAACAAAAATAATGCGGACGAATACCACCAACTAACATGTGGTTACGGTTAAACAGTAAGTGATGTGCGGTGATCGTTGCCGCGACATTTGCACCTGCCTGGTTGACAAAGTCAACCGCATCTTTGGTGGTAATATGTTCCAGGACGATGCGTAGGGTTGGGAATTTGGCAACAACAGGTGTTAAAATTCGCTCTATATACTCTTTTTCGCGGTCGAAAATATCAATATGACTATCAGTCACTTCACCGTGCAACAACAGTGGCAGATCTTCTTCCTGCATGGTTTCAAGTACAGAATAAATATTCTTAATGTCTGTCACACCTGATGCTGAGTTTGTGGTTGCACCAGCAGGATAAAGCTTCGCGGCAAAGACTTTACCCGATGCTTTTGCTTCGCGAATATCTTCACTGGTAGTGTTATCCGTAAGATACAAGACCATCAAAGGCTCAAAAATTTTCGATTCGTTTACCTTTTGAATGCGCTCATAATAGCCAATGGCCTGTTCGGTGGTCATTACCGGTGGTACCAAGTTTGGCATCACGATTGCACGTCCAAAGTAACGTCCAATATCTCTAACGGTGTCAGGCAACACATTGCCATCGCGAAGGTGTACATGCCAATCATCTGGGCGAGTAATCGTAAGAGTCGTCATTAATCATTCCGTATTGCTGTAAATGGCCAAAGTTTGTGTCATTTAACGAACAAAATCGTTCAATCTAGCGGTAAACGATTGGGTTTCAAACCTTGGTTAACTATCGTTGAAAAAAATACCGCAGCGTCGCTGCCAACTTAATCGTTTTATTGTTCTTCGCTGGATAACAGCTTTAACAATTGCTCTTTTAAGTTTGGTGGAACCCGGTGAATCGTCAACGTTTCATTGGCAGGATTATACACTACATCCTGGCCAAAGTGACTACGTTCGAAGCTAATGCTGATTCCGGCACCATAACCTGAATATTTTGTGGCTTTATTGATGGTCGCCTGATCATGAGGAAACGATTCCTCCAATGGGTAATCATTTTGCTGGCAAAACTGGTAGAAGGCGTCGCCATTGTCTTCATTTGGCAAAGCTTCAGATAATTCCTGCAACTTTACGTCCTGACCTAAGGTTTGTTGTTCTTTACAATAACTCAGCATTTCTTTACGTGTTTGCTGCTTTTCTTCAGCATTCAATTGCTGAACATTCACAAACTCTTCTACGGCACTGATCAGTACCTGACTTTGTCGTTTAGGGTCAATGCCCTCTTCACAACCTAAAAAGTCCAGGAAAAAATCTGAGACTTTACGACCCGCACGGCCTTTGATGAAGGATATATAGCGAGATTTTTCGGCATTATCGACATACTCAAACAAATCGATGCGTACCGCTAATTGTAAGCGTGAGCTATCAATATGTTGATCGGACGAAATATTTAACTCACCATCGACATAAAAGTGTTCAGTTACCGGTAACATGGCGACCAACAAATAACGGCCGGAGAGCATTTCGTAATGACAAGTTAGTAAATAACCGGTTTCCGCCATGTCGTATTTTTCAAGTTCAGCCGCCAGCCCTTTGCTCACACGATCGCTAAATTCGTTAAAATCTAACTGTTCATTTAGATAATCATCCAGGCTGTGATGAAATGGCATTGCCTCAGAAGGTTCTTGATTTTGCTTAAAACCACCATAGGCTTTTGAGCCCTTGGCATTGTAAATGGTGTGCAGATCTTCGATGAAGGCGTTGATTTTTGGGGTAATAGCAACAGGAGCATCACCTGCGGTTATTGTCACCTGAGGGTCGTTCTCAGGCTTTGCGACAAAGCGCAAATCAATTTTATTAATAATTAAACTCATTGTCCGGGCCAGTTTTATCTTGAAGAAGCATTTGATAAACTAAAATTAATTTCAAATTCATCAGTATTTTAAAATAATGCCTATTGTATCTAAGTATTCGAACGAACGTGTAGAAAAAATTGTCCAAAATTTATTGGATAACCTCGTTGATCAGGAAGTTTCTACCGATTTGGCGCTTATGTGTCTTGGAAACACCTTATCTACGATCATCAACAATCAAGTACCCGAGGATAAGCGTCAAGCTATCGTCGAAAATTTCTGTCAGGCTTTAACCCAGTCTGTAACTCAACAAAAATAATAATAAATAGAATCTAACAATATGGTTAGCACCGAAAATACCACCTACAGTAAACGTCTGTTGCAGCTGATTAGCTGGGGCCACTGGTTCACGTTTTTCAATATTATTGCGGCGATCGCAATATCCATTACTTATCTGGTGGTGGAAGGATCACCCGATGGCATCGTGGCAACGATTTATATGTTGACCACCTGGATCAGTCATATGGCATTCCTGACATTTTTGGGGTTTGTCTTGTTGGTTTTTCCGCTGACTCTGCTCTTCCCGCGAATTCGTTTTATACGTGGCGCCGCGTCAGTGATTTTTACTCTGGTACTGACGGTATTGGTCATCGACAGTATTAGCTACAGTCAATTAGGCTATCACCTTAATTTGGACTCCAGCGGTAAAATTTTAAGCCTGTTAAAAGAGCAGTTTAGAGATTATCAGGTGCCTTTTTATTGGATAGTCGGTGTTTCACTGCTAGCCATTTTGGCGTTTGAGCTGTTGATCAGTAATTATTCGTGGAAACACCTCAAGCAATTACAGTTAAAAAGTTTTGGCCGCTATTTTACGCTGATCTGGGTGACATCCTTTTTTGTTAGTCACTTAACCCATATCTGGGCAGACGCCCGTTTAGAATACAGTGTGTTACGCCAGGACAATATGCTGCCGTTGTCGTATCCGACAACAGCAAAGACCTTGTTAACCAAATATGGTTTGGTCAATCAAGAGGGTTATATTAACCAACGCACTAAGCCAATGGCATTTAGTGTGAAAGTCCCCCAATACCCTGCTTTGGCTAACCAATGTACTCACCAACAGGACATAGACCGTTCGGTATTCATTTTACTGAATGATTCGCCATTAACCGACAAACAATCCAAACGTCTGTTAAGACGGTCTTCAGAAGGCGGACAACTGGTTACCAACCAGGTTGATGCATCGACGACAAACGATGCCTGGTTTAATCTGCTGTACAGTCTTCCGAGCGTATACAAAGACGGTATTATTGCGCAAAACCAATCCCCGTTGTTATTACAGTGGTTAGAGCAAAACGAGTTAAGCCTGTCGCTGGCGATTATTGGCAATGACGTCCAAACCATGCCGAGCTGGCTAACCGACTTGTTTACCCAGACTCGCTATTTTGCAGACATTTCATCATTTGTTACCGCCAAGAAATTAAATAGTCTTTCGCCCGGCCTGTATGTGTTCTATTTTGCAGAGCCAGGGGATTACCAGTTTTCTCTGTTCAGTGACGCACTGTTACTTGCTCAGGAACAAAAACAGGAACAAGACATCGTTCTCATCAGTTCTTTAGGAAATAAATCTAAGGAGTCTCGTTTTACATCAAAACCTGGTGTCGTCATCTGGCCGCACAGTTCCACTAACGCCATTACCGAACTTGCGTCACACATGGATATCCAACCAACCTTAATGAAACACTGGATACAGTGCGATATCGATCGCAAGTCTTATGCTAGTGGTCGAGACTTATTTGATTTACCCGCAGATCGGGTGTTAGCAAATACCTTAGAAGATGGCATTGTGATTTTCCAGAAAGACAAAACCGTATTTGTCGATGACAAGGGCAACTTTGAATCTTTTTCAAACCAACTAGATACTGTGTTATCAGAGGCTGATGATTTTCCACGTTTGATTGAGGGGGTAAAATTCATTAATCAATTTAGCGAGACCAACAAACTCGATAAGCCGGAATAGTGTTTGCCCTGTCGCTTTTTTGTATAAGCGGATAATTATTAGCCATTTGCACAAAATGATGCATTTATTGATTGCATTAAACAGGAATATCATTAACATACAACACCATAGAATCGGGGTGTAGCGCAGTCTGGTAGCGCGTGCGTCTGGGGGACGTGAGGTCGCAGGTTCAAGTCCTGCCATCCCGACCATATTCTAGACAAAGGCCCGCAATTGCGGGCCTTTGTTGTTTATCACTTTTAAAAAATATCAATAGCAGTTACTCGATTCCGAGTAAAAAAACCAGTGGCACTTCTAAGCGTTTGCGCCAGGCATCTTCGCTGTGTGCGTCACCCGGGTAAACATGGGTCTGCCAATTCTGATCGCTATAGCCATTTTTGACCATGATTTTATCAACTTCTTTTTGTAATTCTGGATACATGGTATCGAGAGTTTGATCGCCGTGATCAAAATAGATTTTATGTGTCTTTGCTGATGGCAGGTAACCATCCAGGTACTGGTAAAATGCTAATGGTATCGGATTGTTGTTCATGGTGAAAATACCGGGCCAATGGGTAGACAAACACGCTGCTCCCGAAAATACTGAAGGATATTCCAGCATCGCATAGGCAGATATTAGCCCGCCCATACTCGACCCCATGACAAACGTAGAAGCCTTATCAGTGGCAACGCTATAGTTTGCGTCAATATATGGCTTTAACTCATACACTAAAAACTTAAGGTATTGATCGGAAATTACTGGTTCTGAAAACACTGGATTTCCGTTTTCCCGAGCCGCTTGATAAATCCGTTTTTTATCTTGCGCGGTGAGACTAGCGAAGGGTTTTTGCGGAAAATATTCACTATGGCGCCATTTACCGCCATTATCGATACCAACCACAATAAAAGGCCTGGTCTTACCTTCTTTCATTAATCTTGCGGCAGTTTCATCGACCCCCCACTCCTGATTGTTCCAACTATTGTTGCTATCAAATAACATTTGGCCATCGTGCATATACAAAACGGCATACTCAGTGTCATTGTTATAACCATTGGGTTTCCATATCTGTACCCGTCTGGCATTGACGTAGTCTGATTTAAACATGTCAATGGTATCTAACGTACCACTCGAGACATTATCCTGGGCGTTTGCACCATGAACCAGGCAAAGCGTCAATAGCATCCATAAAAAGCTAAGGGTACTCAAATAACAACGTAATCTACTCATAAATCGGTTATTGCTCCATTTGTTGTACCCGGGGTCAGGAAAAATTCAGCAATGAGGGGGTTCACTTTATTTGCGCTTTCGTAGTGTAATGCATGTCCCGCATTATTAATGGTAATACTTTTATTGGATTTGCCTAAGGCCTTAGCAACGACTTCTTGGTTTTTCACCGGAAACACATTATCTTCGCTGCCCCAGATCAACATGCTGTCGAGACGAAACTGATCTACGGCTCTAAAATCCGCCATAGGATCGGTTTGTAAATAGTCTCTGGCGGTTGCCAATAGAGCCGCGCGAAACCCTGTATACTGCATTTGATTTTGGTATTTTTCATTCCATAAAGGATAGCTGTCCGGCTCTATAAAGTCATCGGACTGAGACTCGGCCATTGACGGGATCACAAAACTGTACGCCAGGTAGTCACCTAATATCGGATATTTTAATGGGCCTATGTCAATAGGCTGATGGAACGGTGCAAGTAACACGAGTTTATTAACTTTATGGGGGTATTCAGATGAAAACGCGCTAACAATGGCACCACCCATAGATAACCCCACAAGATTTACTTTTTCGTTAATATTCAATTCAAAAAGCAAGTCATTAAGTTGGCCGACAAACAATGCTCTATCGTAGCGGTTATGTTCTCTGGATGAATAGCCACGACCGAAAAGATCAAAAGTTAGGACTCTAAACCCTCGTGCAATTAAATAGGGAACGGTCTTATCCCAGGTATAAGATGGCACACTGTAACCGTGGACCAGTACGACTAAAGGATCTTCTTCCCGGCCGTAGACTTGGTAATGGGTAAAACCAAGCGCGGTTTTGGCAATCTTACCGCCGGAGGTGATCTCAAAAGGTTTAAGAGCATGACGTTCTTGATTTAACCAAATAGGCAGACCTAGTAAACCGATTAAAACTACTACCAGAGTTATCCACAAAATTCTTTTCATGATCTTTTCTCTTTCCCTGTATTAAATTTAATCTATCAAATCAGCAATAAATAGCAAATCGGACAACAAATTATTCTCCAAAGATGTTGGTGCATATGGCTTTTCGCGATATATAACGCACGTTCAACACACTGGGGTTATCAACTGGCTAAAATGATCCCATGTGATCCTCCAGTCTATTTATTAACCACCAAATCTAGCTTATACACATAGTAGGTACTTACATGGAGTTGCCGGGGTTATATTGCTCGAGCTTGTGGAGTTATAAGGGTTATCTTGCGAAAGCTTGCTGGAGTTGTTAGGGTTATCACAAATTCACTGAAAATGGCTTTAATATGCGCTACCCCATTGTTTTGCTTTATCTGAATCAAGAACAAAAATACTTAATACAAGTACCGGATATTCCAGGGTGTCAATGCTATGCTTCTTCGATGGATAAAGGCCTCGACGAGATACTTTTTGCCATTGAAGATCATTTAACCCTGATGGCTGAATACGGTCAGTCGATCCCTACCCCTCAATCATTTGAAACTCATGTAGGAAAACATGACTATCGTGGTGGTATCTGGGCTATCGTTGATATTGATATCACCCCGTTTTTAGGTAAAAGTCATAAAATCAATGTGACTCTGCCTGAGTTATTGATTAAAAAAATCGATAATCTGGTTGCATCGAATCCTGAATATAAAACCCGCTCAGGCTTTCTCGCTAAGGCAGCCATCAATGAATTACAAAAAGCGTGAGGTTCGCGATGAATAAAAGTCTTTTACTGCTCAGTAGTTCGAGAGTTGGCTCGACAAAATACCTGGAACACGCTCTAGCTTGGATCGATGAGCATTTAAGTGGTACCAGAGAGTTACTGTTTGTACCGTACGCTGGTGTTGCGATCAGTTATGATGAATATACTGACATGGTGCAAACTGCATTATCTGAGATAGGGGTAAAAGTGACAGGTATTCATCAAATTGAAGATGCCAGACAGGCCGTTGCAGATGCTAAAGCCATTGCTATCGGTGGTGGTAACACCTTTCATCTATTACACCAGTTATACCAACATGATTTAATGGCGATTATTTCCGAGCGTGTTAACCAGGGGATTCCGTATATTGGTTGGAGTGCGGGCTCGAATGTGGCAGGAATTAGCATTCGTACCACAAACGATATGCCTATTATTGAACCGCCTGCTTTTCAAGCATTGCAATTATTGCCGGTGCAAATCAATCCGCATTACACTGATTACATCGCACCGGGACATAATGGCGAAACACGAGAACAAAGATTACAGGAATTTATGGTGGTCGAACCTGACACCTCCGTCTTAGCGATTGTTGAGGGAACGGCATTGCATCTTGATAAGGCGAAGCTGTCATTACTCGGAAGCCAAAACGGTTGGCATTTTAAAAGTGGTAACAAAACACCGTTATTTGCGGGTAACGAAATCAATATCGATTGAACCGTGCTTAGATTTTGCGACGTACGCGCTAAGAGCACGTTAACGAGTTTCGCGTATACAAGAGCCAACAACGCCATGCCTGTTTGATTTGTTTTGCTGGGAATTAGTTGAATTAGTTGTTGGCTTTATAAACCAGGCGATGTTCAATAAAAGTCGCTAGGTAATTAGTTTGACTGACGGTTAATTTTTCCGTTTTCCGTTTCTTTGTATTTCGCCTCTACATCTACAAATACATTGCCACCGCCATCAATCAATTCACCACCTTTTTCAACCCAAAAACCCGTTTTCGAAAATTCAAAGTAGTTATCTTTAGCGAGTCCTTTGCCGCCAGTTACTTTAATCGCATGTTTGGAATTAAACACTTTGTTGTTTTCAAATAGGATGTTTTTAGCATCTTCCTTTATCCTGACAGCCTTGGCACAGAAGTAAAATTCATTATTTTTAATCACAATGCCATTGCCTCGGGTAAGTTGAATGGCTTTGTCTTCACACGCATAAAACTTAGAATTAATAATTGTAATATTTTCTCGCTGTGGGGACGTTTTACTTTTTGAGATTGAAATGGCATCCTCACAGACATCAACGTTCACAATGCCATCGATGGTGACATCAGACCCTTTAATGTGGATACCGTCTGGCGCATTTTCCATCCATACATTTTTGAGTGTTGCACTGGCAAAAACCTCAAACATCGCAGGCATGCCCTCTTTCTGCGAACAATCACCTGCACCAATCCATTTGTATAAATTGCCATTACCGTCAAAAACCTCACCAGGCTTAACGGTGATGGTTTCACTAACCTCGATGGTGTTACCTTTGAAATCAGGAAAGTTAGCATAATCGATCGGCCCAGCAGCCAATGCGAACCATGACGGCAGTAACATCGATACCGATAAGATTTGAAGGGCCTTGAAAACCATGTAGAAAATCCTTATGAATTGGCGCTCTATCCATTAAAGGTGATAACACAGGTAGTACCATTACCACTTTGATAACAAAGTTTCTGCGCTTGATGTTAATTGCTTGATTTCAATTACTTGAAGATACCTTGCGCGAATCCGTATTTACACAAAATGCTTAACGTGACAACACTAACCAATACTGTCAAAAGGGTCACACAAGGTCAATATACAACAGTGGTTAAGATTGCAATAACCATTATAAGACAATTGGTTACCTTAAAACATCACACAGGACTTAGGTGAGTGAATTTACGTGAAATGTGACTACATTTCTTCGATGATTTTTACGATCTTGAGTTTATTGTCCAGCTGCTCCACCTCGTACGTGGCCCAGACTTTTTTACGAGTTGCTCTTGAATAGCTAACAACATTAAACTGACCTGATGTAGGCGATGTCACGATGTGGTTATAGATCTGAACATCCAGATATTTCAGATATTCTTTGTACTTGTGGTTGGGCGTTATTTTTTCCTGAAGCTGCAAATACTCGTTTTTATTGTAAACCATGGAAACGCCTTGGGCACTGGAGCCAAGGTTTACTTCGACAATGAGATCTTCGGATAAAAATGCCTGTAGATAATTAGGGGATTGATAAGATAACTCGTGCAGATGGCTACTAAATGCTTCAAGTGTTGCAAGGGAGATCGTATCTGCCCGAGTGGCAAACGAAAATATGTAAGTCGTAATCCATAGGGATAAAATGAATATCCCTTTCGCTTTATGTTGGCTACTAAAAATCAATATCTGATTTATTCCTTTATCGGGCCATAACAATGATGCAAAACTCGCTTCATTGCGACTTTTTCTCGCCTGTTTAAACCCATCCTAATAAAATCAATATTGATGTCAATTATCTTTTGCTTTTAGCGTGTTAAAAACTAACGCCTGGTGCAACGCGTTTTCATCGTCTGAGTACGCCAATTCCCCGAGGCAAGGAGCGTTAATCGCGGCTTTCAAGAAAGCCACGTTCTCTGCATGGTTGCTCATTTTTTCGGGTTGCGCCTGATTGGCGACCCAGCCAATCACTTTAACGCCGTCATTCATTAACGTTTGATAGGTTAAGATGGCGTGATTTAAACAACCGAGTTTCATCCCGACAACAAGAATGACGGGCATCCGTTCTTGCACGACAAATTCTGATAAAAATTCAGAATCGTTTAATGGAAGTCTCCAGCCGCCAGCACCTTCGACGATGCAGATATCGGCATTGTGTGGGGTTAAATCATGAAAATTTTTCGCGACCGTCGCGACACTTAAACAAACGCCCTGCTGTGCCGCAGCAATGTGCGGCGCTATCGGCGGTTCAAAGGCGATAGGATTAATTTGCGATAATGTCTGTCCTGCATTTGCGGCCGCTTTTAAACACAGTGCGTCTTCATTTTGCCATTCGCCATCACGCCAACAACAACCCGCGGAGATCGGCTTAAAAGCCGCTACGGTTCTATTATTTTTAACCAGCAAGCGGATGAGCTTGTCGCTCACATAGGTTTTTCCTGCGTCAGTATCGGTCGCGGTTATAAATATTGACTGTGGTTTGGACTGAGGATTTGACATAACTGACTAGTTTTCTTTTTTCATTAAACAGGCGGTATACAGCATGTAAGAAGCTTGAATATGACCATTTGATAAAGGCGTTGTCGCCTGAGCTCGGTCAATTTCTCGATAATAGTGGGACATTTTTTGCCATTTATCCTTGCCGGTTAACCCCTTATGACGTTTGTCTTTGACTAGACTCGCCCCCAGGTGTTTAAGTTCTCGAGCTAAGTGGTTAACGTTCGGATAAGGCAACTCTACGCGTTCACAGTGGCTAAAAACCTCAGTAAAACCTGAGCTCTGCCATGCATGCTCTACCTGGTTGTGGGTTAAATAATCAATGACATGCTTATCATTATCAACTCTGGCCCAGGCCTGCTTGAGTTCATCGAGTGTGCCATCGATCAGTGTTGAGAATACCAGATAACCGCCGGGCTTTAGTACTCGATAAGCTTCACTCAAGGCAACACTTAAAGGTTGAGTCCATTGCAAAACCAAATTTGAGAAAATGATGTCTTTTGTGTTCGATGCCAATGGCAACGCGTGGGCATCGCCACGGACCCAGGTAGGGACATCACCGGCATAATCTCGCTGCTTAGCGAACGCGATCATTTGTGACGATAAATCCAAAGCGGTAATGTCTTTAAAATTTTTTGCCGCCAGCTTTTGCGTAAAGTAACCCGTGCCGCATCCAAGGTCGAGAAGGCTTTTTTGGGTTGGTGATTGTAAAGACGGCAACTGGTTCAGAAACTGACATAGCAAGTTTCCCGAATATCGTTGCAAACGAGCATTTTTATCGTAGCTTAAGCAGGATTGACCAAAGGTATCAGCGATTTTTTCGCGGTTGTTCAGGGTTAACATGGTAACGATTCCTCTTCCATCGCTTGATTGATTGCACTTGCCAAGCCATTGATATCATTTACATTATGCTTTGCGCTCAAGGTAACGCGTAACCTTGACTTGCCCGGTTCTACCGTCGGTGGCCGTATCGCGGATACCAGATAGCCTTTTGATGTTATCGCTTCAGCGATGCGCACGGTATTTTCTTCACTACCGGTTAATATTCCGATGATCGGTGACTCAGAATTCGTGGTGTGAATATCCGATGACAATTGCTCGACCAACGTTTGGCGCAATTCTTCCAGTTTTTGCCGTCGCCAGTTGTCTCGTTGGCAAACATCGATACTTTTGGATGTCGCCAAAGCGTTTGCCGCAGACATGCTTGTACTAAAAATATACTCGCCACAGAAATTCGTTAAGTACTCGATTAATTCTTGAGAACCAGCGATGGCTGCACCACTGGTAGCCAGTGCTTTGCCAAATGTCACCATTTGCGTAACGTTGCTGGGAACCTGGCAAGAAACGTTGGCAAGCGCAACCCTTGCGCTGCCTTGACCTTGCTCGCCAAGCACGCCAATGCCATGGGCATCATCAATATATAACGCGGCTTTATGGCGCTGACATTGAGCAAAGACGGTTGCTATATCGCCTTTGTCGCCATCCATGCTGTAAACGCCTTCGATAGCAACGAGTTTATTGTCTGCCTTACATTGGTTTAAGCGCCTGTCGAGATCGCTTTGCTCATTATGGGCAAAGCGTTGGCAAGACTTCGGATAATGAAACATATTGTTTAACATCGAAGCATGACAAAGACGATCAAACACAACGTTCAATTGTCCACTCTTCAGTAACGCCTGAAACAAACCAGAATTTGCACTGTAACCGCTTGAGTACAACAGGCTGCGCTCGGCTCCAAGCCACTCACTTAATTGTCGCTCTAAATACTGATGAGGCTTACTGTAACCAGTGATCAACGCAGCAGAGCTGCTACTCGAGCCATATTGTTGCAACCCTTGCTGATACGCGTCCAGGATCTGTGGGTGACCATTTAGTCCCAGATAGTCATTGCTGGCGAAATTTATCAGCGATTGTCGACCTGCATTCACCGCGCTGACCGAAATACCGTCATACAATTTTACTTGACGATATTGGCCTTTTTCGCGTTTGCTCTGAACACCCTGAGCTAAAAATTCAAACGTCATTGCAGATCAGCTTTGATAGTGACTTAAGCGTCAGATGCATCGTAAAACAAATCGGCATGTTCTTGATTAACGATCGCCGTTTGCAGAGATTGCTGCTGTTGATACTGCTCTTCTTCTGTTTCGGCCCGGCCTCGTTCTGTATTAATGCCAAGTTTTGCAAACAATTGCATATCGGCGTCGGCTTCAGGGTTAGAGGTAGTCAGGAGTTTGCAACCGTAAAAAATGGAATTAGCGCCAGCCATAAAACAAAGCGCCTGCATTTGCTCGTTCATTGCTTCTCTTCCTGCCGACAAACGGACATGGGATTTTGGCATCATGATACGAGCAACCGCGATACAGCGAATAAATTCAAAAGGATCCAGATCATCAACGTCACCAAGCGGCGTACCTTCAATTTTTACCAACATATTAATTGGCACACTATCCGGCTGTTTCGGTAAATTTGCCAGTTGCATTAACAGCCCGGCTCTATCACTGGCCTGTTCACCCAAACCGACAATTCCGCCACTGCAGACTTTCATCCCCGCGTCACGAACGTTAGTCAGAGTATCTAATCGATCCTGAAAAGTGCGGGTGGTAATAATTTGGTTGTAATGCTCTTTAGACGTATCAAGGTTGTGGTTATAGTAATCCAACCCTGCTTCTTTTAAGGTTTGTGCCTGCTCGGTATTTAGCATCCCCAAGGTCATGCAGGTTTCAAGTCCCATTTCCCGAACACCTTTGACCATCTTTACAATATGAGGCATATCGCGGTCTTTTGGGTTTCGCCAGCCGGCCCCCATACAAAATCTTGTAGACCCCTGAGATTTTGCAATTTGTGCCGCCTCCAAAACCTTGTCTACTTCCATCAATTTTTCTTTTTCAATGTCGGTTGAATAGCGAGCACTCTGGGAACAGTATTTACAATCTTCCGGACAAGCCCCGGTTTTAATAGATAATAAGGTACTAACCTGAACTTCATTGGGATCGAAGTGCTGACGGTGCACGGTTTGTGCCTGAAACAACAGATCATTAAATGGCAGACTGAACAGATGATTGACCTCATCTAAGGTCCAGTTATTGCGAATGCCACCTGTTACTGATTGAGTGGCTTCAGTGACACTATGGTCTTGGGTTGTATGTACTTCCATGAAATTCTCGATCACCTTATTATGTCTGGATTGCACACATTGCGCAGATTGCAATGTCCAATAAATATCGGTAGTCTAGCCAGCGGCCTTTTCCTGTCAACATTTCAAAATCCCTTTGGTTTGCAAATGAACAAAAAACATACAGATGATATTCGATTTGATCAGCTACATATTTGGCATCCGTACACATCGATGACTCAGCCCTTACCCGCATACAAAGTTGTAAGCGCAGAAGGTGTCAGAATAGAGCTGGAATCTGGAGAGAAACTGATCGATGGCATGGCATCATGGTGGTCTGTTGTTCATGGCTACAACCATGAGGTGATTAATCATGCCATGCATCAACAAATTGATCAGGTATCCCATGTTATGTTCGGCGGCCTTACCCACCAACCAGCGATTGATTTATGTCGTCGTCTAATTGATATGACGCCGGCTGGGTTAGATAAAGTGTTTCTTGCCGATAGTGGCTCGGTTGCCGTGGAAGTCGCGATCAAAATGGCAATCCAATACTGGCACAGCAAAGGCAACGCCAAGAAAAATAAACTAATGACGGTACAGGGCGGCTACCACGGTGATACGTTTGCTGCGATGTCGGTGTGTGATCCGGTAAACGGCATGCACCAGCTATTTCAAGGGTTTATGGCACAGGCCATATTTGCACCTAAACCGACGCTCGGTTTTGACCAACTCTGGGATGCAACGCAAACGGACGCATTAGAGCAAGTGTTTGCCGAGAATCATCAGCATATAGCGGCATTTATAATTGAGCCCATTGTTCAAGGTGCAGGCGGCATGCACTTCTATCACCCTAAGTATTTAAAACAGTGCCGCTTACTTTGTGACAAATACAATGTGTTGTTGATCGCAGATGAAATCGCCACAGGATTTGGTCGTACCGGTAAACTGTTTGCGTGCGAGCATGCGCACATCACTCCCGACATCCTATGTTTGGGTAAAGCTTTAACCGGCGGTTATCTCACTTTGGCGGCGACACTTTGTACAAAAGATGTCGCTGATACCATTAGTAACGGTGAAGCCGGTGTATTTATGCATGGACCTACGTTTATGGGCAATCCTCTGGCTTGCAGCGCTGCAAATGCCAGTCTGTCTTTATTAGCGGATAACCATTGGCAAACTCAAATTGCCGCTATTGAAGATTCATTACAGGATTTAAAATCTATCGCCAACCATGAAAACATTGCCGATGTTCGTGTTTTGGGCGCTATTGGTGTGGTTGAAACCAAACGGGCCGTAGATACCGCTAAAATTCAAGCTCAATTTGTTAAACTCGGTGTTTGGATCCGCCCTTTTGGTAAGCTCGTATACATCATGCCGCCTTATATTATCAGCCACGCAGATTTGCAGTTGTTAATCGACGCCATTAAACAGGTACTGCAACGCGATGATATCTGGCGCTAACATTGAATTTGAGCTTTATCGATAAACCTTGCTGTTGATGGTTGATACACAGGAATTTGCGAATTTTGCTAAAAATTACCAGAATTTAGCAAAGTTTTACTTGAGTCTAGATTTCTCACAGGTAACATAGCCAATCCAAGGACGATTAGGCAATTTGTGACCTTATCGGTAAATAATCAGGTCCGCAGTTATACTAGGGTTGAAAACCCTTATGCGTCCTAAAGATAAAAACGTATTTTGTGTTAATTAAGAGGTTAATAATGTCAGTTCCTGCGATTACTGATGTACTAACGGGTAAGCACCCAGTTGGTGAACCAATCACTGTTCAGGGTTGGATCAGAACTCGTCGAGATTCCAAAGCCGGGATCTCATTTCTTGCTATTCATGATGGATCCTGTTTCGATCCCATTCAGGCCGTTGTGCCTAATGACCTAGAAAATTACCAGAATGACGTTTTGAAACTTACAACGGGCAGCTCTGTTAAAGTAACCGGAACCTTAGTTGAGTCCCAGGGTAAAGGTCAGTCTTTTGAAATTCAGGCGACACAGGTTGAAGTTCTTGGTCTGGTTGAAGATCCAGACACCTACCCGATGGCGGCGAAACGTCACAGCATCGAATTTCTTCGCGAGCAAGCTCACCTTCGTCCGCGCACCAATATTGGTGGTGCGGTTACTCGTGTTCGTAATACCCTGGCACAAGCCATTCATCGTTTTATGCATGAAAAGGGTTATTATTGGATCAGTACGCCGCTTATTACTGGCAGCGATTGTGAAGGTGCCGGCGAAATGTTCCGTGTCAGTACACTGGATATGGAAAATCTACCTCGTGATGATAAAGGTAGCGTCGATTACAGCCAGGATTTTTTCGGCAAAGAGACATTCCTGACCGTATCTGGCCAGCTTAACGTTGAAACCTATTGCTGTGCCCTATCTAAGGTATATACCTTTGGTCCAACGTTCCGCGCAGAAAACTCAAATACCTCTCGTCATCTGGCGGAATTTTGGATGGTTGAGCCAGAAATCGCATTTGCGGATCTAAGTGATGCCGCGACGTTAGCCGAACAAATGTTGCGTTATGTCTTCAAAGCCGTTTTAGAAGAGCGTGCCGATGATATGGCATTTTTCCAACAACGCGTTGATAAAACCGTGATTGAACGTCTAGAGTCAGTGGTTAAAAGTGAATTCGTTCGTATGGATTACACCGACGCCATCGAAATCCTACAAAACTCTGGTAAGGTATTTGAAAATCCGGTGTCCTGGGGGGTTGACTTAAACTCTGAGCATGAACGTTATCTTGCTGAAGAACACGTAGGCGGACCGGTAGTGTTACAAAACTATCCAAAAGATATTAAGTCTTTTTATATGCGCCTGAATGACGATGGTAAAACCGTTGCCGCAATGGATATTTTAGCGCCTGGTATCGGTGAGATCGTCGGTGGTAGTCAACGTGAAGAAAGACTCGATGTTCTAGATCAACGTCTGGAAGAAATGGGTTTAAATAAAGAAGACTACAGTTGGTATCGAGATTTGCGCCGCTACGGCACTGTGCCTCACGCTGGTTTTGGTCTGGGCTTTGAACGGTTAGTTGCATACGCTACCGGTATCAGTAACGTTCGTGACGTTATCCCATTCCCAAGAACACCAAAAAGTGCAACGTTTTAGCGCAATCGCTACATCCAAACTCACTAAAAAGGCGCTTAGATTAGCGCCTTTTCTGTATCCGCGGATTGAGATCCTAAATTGATATCAATCGCACTACTCCCAATAGCTGACGATAGCTTCAAACCCTTTACGTTTTTTTTCATGAATGTCGCGGGAGCTACTACCAACATATAAGAAACCAGCGATCTCATTGTGTTCCGTAACGCCCAAAGCCTCTTTTACAATGGGATGAGTGGCGATATCACCGGTTCGCCACATGGCCTGATAACCTTGGGCAACGCAGGCCATTTGCATCGCTTGTAATGCACAGCCCGCCGTAATTAACTGTTCGTGCTGGGGTACCTTAGGGTGTTGCTGGTATTGAGTTGAAACAACAATTATCATCGGTGCCCGAAACGCCATTTTTGCAGCTTTTTCTATTTTAAACGCATCGTCTGTTGTCGACTTAGTTGCCTGGACAAATGCATCCGTTAACCCTTGCAGTCCTTCAGCACGAACAACCTTGATGGCAAAAGGTGACAAACCACCATGATCCGGAACGGCCATCGCTGCGCTAAGTATATTTTCAAGTACTAAGCCACTAGGTGCAGGTTCGGTAAGGTTTGGGTTTGAACATCGTTTAAGTAGCAGTTCCAGTGCGGTCATTTTCGTTTGCAATATTAGCCAGGTAAATTTGCGAATTAAGATAACACAAATCGTTAGCGGATGCAGAGTTAAACTAAATGGCTTGTCATTCATCCTAAGCAAAATTTTTGGTCTATGCTTATCCTATTGGTTAGATTTCGCATTGTTTTATCAGCGCCTGTATTTGCTCTCAAATGCCCGCCGTTAACCACAGGACGTGAAATTCTTCAACAGGTATGAGTTATGATGAGATCCCTTTGTATTGGATTCAGTTTTTTTATTGCGTATTGTTCGGTCGCTCTTGCAGTGTCAGAACACGATTTACAACCTTCAAAATTGGTTATGTTACCTAATGGTGAAATCAAAGCCATGGTTACGTCCGACGTCGTGTCTGCAAAACAGCTGAAAAAACGTTTACAACACTCGGACAAGGTAAAGCCGAGCCTTTCAAAAACAGAAATGGATACGATGATGCAAAAGCTTGAAAGCGATGTTATTAAACTATTAGAGCAATCTAAACTGTAACATTGTCAAAAAAGTTACGTTTGCCTGCCTCAGCACATTCACCGTTTTTAAGTTGCCTTAACTTCAATTTGCCCTTCCAGGTAGGGCTTGGCGTACCCACTAACCTGAACGTAATGCCCGTTTACGACACAATACAAGGTCCCGGTCCGGGTCGATAATTGCTGTCCTATCAAGTTACTTTTTGCCAAGCGATTCGCCCAATATGGCGCTAAGCCCGCGTGAATCGATCCGGTGACAGGATCTTCATTACCACCGTTTGCAGGCCAAAAATAGCGTGATACAAAATCTACCTTTATACCGGGAGCGGTTATTGAAACGTCAAGTGGTGCGAGTTGTTTAAGCGTATCGCTGTCATAGCTCAAGTTGCGAATGTCGTGTTCAGAAGCGTATACGGCGATATAGGCCTGGCGATTTTTCAGTACCTCTACAGGTGGGATCGAAAGACCCGACAGCAGTGCCTTTGGGATCTTAGTGACCGGTGTCGCTAGTTGCTCTGGAAAGATCATGTTAATCATTCCATCTGAGGCCTGGTTAATGGTGAACTCGCCGACTGCTTTGGCAAAAAACGTTATCGATGATTCACCTTTTTTACCATCAAACAAAACAAACGCTGCAGCGAGACTAGCATGACCACAAAAATCAATTTCACTAAGCGGCGAAAACCAACGTATTTCATAGCAGTTTTTAGCTGAGGCTTTAACAAAAGCGGTTTCTGAAAGATTGTTTTGACTGGCGATGTCCTGCATCACTCTTTTGCTCAGCCAATCGTCTAACGGCACAACCGCAGCAGGATTACCGGTGAAATCACGTTCTGCAAATGCATTAACAATATAGATTGGAAGCTTCATGTTTTTTGGTAGTGAACTTTGTTAAAAACCGATTATAAGTAAAAACCCTTTTAAAACCGAATGGTTAATGAATAGACTAGTAATAGCTCCAAAAAGTTTAACCCCAGCGAAGCGGGGTTAAAGTGTTCAGGCAAAGCATTGTTAAGATGATTAGTGCCTGGACAAGGTTAAGTCAATTTTATGCGAAGACGTCAGTTATCTTTTTTTACATTCTCTGGCTCCGGTTTGCTTGTCCAGTAATCCAGACTAAACCACCTGCCCGGACCGATAAAGAAAAGTGCGAGTAGCATCAGAAAATACGTTGCCGCAAACTCGATACCGTTATTCAGTATCGCAATATTGCCTTTGCCGTATAGCCATTGGGTATTACCGTTGTCTTCTAATATAGATTTCATTCTATTTAGGCGGACTGCGGCCTGTTCACTATTTTCCAGGCTTTCCTCAGCAGCATCAAAGCCGAACCAGTCCAGGACGTTTGCCGCACTGGTGTCCGGATTCGTTGGCGTAATGGCAAACCATCCATTTTCCATATGTACTGTGGTTGCTGCCACGAACATGGTTATCATTAATGGGATGGATACCAATCTTACGGCCAACCCAATAATTAGCAACCAACCACCAAAGAATTCTGTCCATGCGGCTAGGTTTGCCAGAATTTCAGGGGCCGGTAGTCCCAATCCCCATTCGCTATTACCGAACCAGGCTACAACATTCGGATCGGCAGTAAACTGTTCACCTATGGATAATTCGCTATTGCCAAATTGCAGTTTGTTATAGCCGGAAATAATGAACACAGGTGCCAGAAACAGGCGTAACAATATTGCTGGAATAAAATCGAGTTTCAGGACAAAATTGACAAAACCTTCGTATAATTTAATCATAAGACGTACTTCGCACTACGTTAATCATTGAGATACAAGAACATTTTAGTCCAAAATAGCAGTCATACCGGACTTGAACGCAAAAAATAATGACCGATATTTGGAGATAGAACAATTAACCGCAGGCGCTTCATAAAACTTGGAGGCGATTTCTTGCGTATTGATGGTTCTAATCGGTGCTAGTGAATTGTAACCAATCATAAATAGGTTGATTTGGAAGCAGAATTTTAATCCAAGGCCATGTATTATTAACCAATAATCAAACTTTAAGACGTGAGGATATATGTCTGATAAACCCGGTATTTTTAAAAGGATATTTTCCAAATTGTGGAAAATCATTAACACATCCCGGATCATTTTTCTGAATCTGGTGTTTTTTCTATTCGTTATTATTTTCTTTTCAGCGGTATTTGATGATTCCGACACCGTCAAGGTGCCAGACACCGCAGCCCTTGTTTTAAACCTTAAAGGCGACTTGGTTGAACAAAAACGATATGTCGACCCCATGGATAAATTACTTTCTGAATCTCTGGGTCAGGAAGAGGAACGTCCCGAGATTCTCGTTACCGATGTCATTGATGTGATTGAAACCGCTAAATCTGATGATCGTATTCAGACGCTGGTGATCTATCCACAAAATCTAATGGGCGCGGGATTGCATCATTTGCAAATGATCAGTGACGCTGTCACTGACTTTAAAGAGTCGGGTAAAGAGGTGGTGTCTTTCGGCGACTACTATAGTCAAAGTCAGTACTACCTGGCGGCGAGTGCCGATAAAGTATGGATGAATCCAAACGGGATGATGATCCTCGAAGGGTTTGGGCGCTATCGGGTGTATTTTAAAGAAGCATTAGATAAATTAAAGATTACCCAACACGTGTTTAAAGTCGGGACATACAAATCTGCGGTTGAACCATACATTCGCGATGATATGTCCGAGCAGGCCAAAGAAGCAAACAAAGCCTGGCTCGATCAACTTTGGTCAAATTATAAAAGAGATATCGCCGAGTTTCGTGGCCTCAATGCTGTTGACTTTGATGAAAAGGCGGCACAATTATTAGAAAAGTTACAGCAAGCAGATGGAAGTTTTGCCGAATATGCATTGCGAGCGGGTTTGGTTGATGAACTGCGAACTCGAGAAGAGATCCGCAAGGATATGATTGAGCGCGTAGGCAAAGCTGAGCGACATGATTCGTTTAGCCAAATCAACTTTCTCGACTACCTCAAAGCCACAAAAAATCCGTTTCCGGTTGAAAATCCTGCCAGCGATAAAGTTGCGATTGTTGTGGCCAAAGGTACGATTTTGAACGGTTATCAAAAACCTGGAAATATTGGTGGCGACAGCACCGCGAAACTATTACGTAAAGCACGTTTGGATAAACAAGTTAAAGCGGTAGTCTTGCGGGTAGACAGCCCAGGCGGTAGTGCCTTTGCGTCCGAGTTAATTCGTCAGGAAGTTGAGTTACTGAAAGCCGCCGGTAAGCCGGTTGTTGCGTCAATGTCTAATTATGCGGCTTCAGGTGGGTATTGGATCTCAGCGTCTGCTAATGAAATATGGGCATCGGAAAATACGATTACCGGTTCAATCGGCATTTTCGGGATGTTTATGACATTTGAAAAGTCACTGTCTGAGCTTGGGGTTCATACGGATGGTATCGGTACGACAGATTTTGCCGGCCTTAGTCCTACTCAAGAGCTGAACCCGCAGATTGGCGCAATTATCCAAACCAGCATCGACCGCGGTTACAAGGATTTCTTAACTCTGGTTGCAGAAAATCGTGATATGACTACGGAAGACGTAGACAAAATCGCTCAGGGTCGGGTTTGGACTGGTGCCAAAGCTAAAGAACTTGGCTTGGTCGATGAATTAGGCGACCTCGACGATGCGGTTGCAGCAGCGGCTAAATTAGCTAGTCTGAAAAGTTTCGATACAAAGGTGATTGAAAGAGAGATGTCGCCAAAAGATCTGTTCTTACAAAACTTGCTAGATAATGCTCAGGCCTGGATCCCTCAAAGCGCAAGCGACGAAGCTTTTGAAGGTAATAAGGCCCTGCAAAATGTGATAAATCAATTAATGGTTGAGTACGAGCGCGTAAATCAGCTCAATGATCCTAATGGTATTTATTCTTTTTGTTTGACATGCGAAATTAATTAATTATCTTATGCCCCGGTTAACCGGGGCTTTTTTTTATGACGCAAACAATGCAACCAACCAATAATCGTAAACGAATCTACATTGCCTACACAGGCGGTACGATTGGTATGAAAGCCAGTGAAAGTGGCTATGTGCCCGCCAAGAAGCATCTCACTGAATCCTTGGCAAAAATGCCCGAGTTCTTTCGTGCAGAAATGCCTGAATTTACCATCAATGAGTATGATCCACTTATTGATTCTTCCGATATGACTCCTGCCGATTGGCAACGAATTGCTGATGATATTCAGGATAACTATGCGGATTATGATGGCTTCGTGGTTTTGCACGGCACGGATACCATGGCCTATACGAGTTCGGCTTTGTCTTTTATGTTTGAAGATTTAAGTAAACCCGTAATCGTTACAGGTTCACAGATACCTTTAACCGAACTTCGTTCGGACGGCCAAGAAAACCTGTTAAACGCTTTATTTATCGCCGCAAACTACCCTATCAACGAAGTGGGTTTGTTTTTTTCGAACAAACTGTATCGGGGAAACCGCAGCTTTAAAGCCTATGCCGATGGTTTTGATGCTTTTGACTCTCCCAATATGCCTCCCTTGCTGGAAGCTGGAATCAATATTAATGTTGTAGCGGGCAAAGTTAACCATGAGCAAATGACGTCATTAACGGTAAGTAAAATTACCGAGCAGCCCGTTGGGGTCGTGCATTTATACCCTGGGATATCGGAAAAACTTGTTGAGAATGTATTACAACAGCCGGTTAAGGCTTTGATCCTGTTAAGTTATGGGGTGGGTAACGCGCCACAAAATCCAGCATTGCTGGAACAATTTGAACAAGCTCGGAAAAATAACATTCTGATCGTCAACTGTAGCCAATGCATCAAGGGACGAGTCAATATGGGAGGCTATGCAACCGGCAACGCACTGAGCAAATGTGGCGTAGTATCTGGTGCCGATATGACGTTAGAAGCGGCACTAACTAAGCTTCATTATCTATTAAGTAAGAATTTAACGATTACAGAGTTGCGTCAACAAATGACCACAAGTTTGCGCGGTGAACTCAGCAACGCCTAGGTTTGTTGTTGATAATGTATATCTGCGACATCCTGGGGAACGTATTCTCCTGACAATAGTTTTTGAATACGTTTTACCCGCTGCTGATTCCGTTCAGGATTGGTTTTAATATTATAACCATTGGGCGCCAACACCATTGCAACAAGCGCCAAATACTGTTCATCGCTAAGCTCGGCAAAACTTGTATCAAAGTAGATCTTTGCCGCTTGGGAAAAGCCATGGATAGCGACGCCATCAACATGCCCCAAATAAGCCGTATTCAGAAATAAATTAAGTTGCTCTTCTTTTGTAAAATACTTATCCAAGACCAATACGGCGATCAGTGATTGTTCAATTTTAGCAAAACCCGGTTTGAATTTATCAAAAAATAGCCCTTTGCAAAGAGCCTGACTGATGGTGGTAAATCCCGCGCCCGGGGTATCGAGGTCGACACCATTATGTTCAAAAAACCCTGGATCCTCGACGGTTAATAACATATTAATTCTTTCTGCGGGCACATCCTGAAATTCAATCGTGATGACATTATCACTCAGCCAATGCTGTTTTAGTTGCTGCGTTTTAACATAGGCATTTAAAACCATTGCACTTTGATAGGCAGACAACAATAAAATAAATAGCAGTGTACATAGGAACAGCGTTTTTAATATTTTCATAACGTAATATTTCACCGGAGTTTTTCAAATTGGTGTAATGGAACGTGCCTGTCATATCCAACTGCCCTGCTCTTTAATCAAGAGACTTAAAATCAAAACCTTGGTACCGCCTAGCCGTTAATTATCGCTGGCGGAGCAGAAATAAATGTTTCATTGTTCTAGCGTTTCTCTGTGTTTATTTTTTATCTCAAGTAACGTCCCTTTGATAACCGCTTTGTCTAGCCAGTTTCCACGGGTCATGACACCGACGATTGAACGGGTATGAGTAATATCGATCAATGGGTTTTTATCCAATAACACCAAATCCGCCGAAAGGCCTGGAACAATCTCGCCAAAGTGTTTTTGTTGTGAAAAATAACCCGCAGGGCCTTTGCTAGCAGCATATAAAACCTGGATAGGCGACATACCAGCTTGCACCATTAAATGCATTTCTTCGTGCAGAGAGTCTCCGGGCACATTAAAGACCTGAGGCGCATCGGAACCCAATAAAACAATGCCGCCAGCAGCTACAAATGCGGTTAAAAAATCACGGCGAAAGCTAAGGAGCTTTTGAATCTGAGCCGTGCTGTACCACGCACTAGACTGCATAGCATTGCGACTGTCTATCCAGCTTTTAACCACATCTTCAGGCATCAATTTTACAACGTCTTTCTGCGCCGCTATTGTTGCCGGTTGCCATGATAAGAATCCATACATTAACGTCTCTGTAGGAACCAGGGCAACCCCTGAATCGGCTAACTGTTTAGCTAATGGCGCAATGTAATTAGGATCAATGTATTCAACAAGCCCTGCCCCGAAAAAACCAGTTTCCCCCTCACCACGATAGCCGGAACGCACCGCAAGTTCAGCCATAACACCATCAAGATGGTCAATGCTGGCCTGACCCGCCTTAATGGAATCCAGAATGCCAACGCTTGCACTGACATGCCCTGCAAATGGCAACCGAAATTGTTGAGCGAGCTTTGCCATTGCATCAAAGGATTCAGGGCTTAAGCCAGGATGGATTTTTATAAAATCGTAACCTGATCCTACTTGTTTTTTGACTTTAGTTTTCGCGTCTTCGACCGATTGAACACTGTTGCCATTAAACGAAGGGCCGGAGGTGAACAATCTGGGGCCTTTTACCTGGTTGGCTGCCAATTGGTCACGTAAAAGAAGATGAGACGGATGGCCTAACATGCCTCTAATTGTGGTGATACCATGGGAACTGTATAAAAATAACAGGTCTTTTACATCCTCAGCGGTTATCTCCTGAGGAGGAATATGCGCGTGCATTTCGGTTAATCCTGGTACCAGAAACTGCCCTGTTGCATCTATTTCAATGGCATCGCGTAGATTATAGTTTTCCTGAATTGCGAGTATCTTACCGTCACGGATTGCAACATTGCTTGGCGCTAAAAAGCGTCCTTCTGCAAATGACAAAACCTGAACATTCTTGATAACCATGGTTTGACTCGCGTACGAGAAATGACCAGAAAACAAACTGACGAATACACCAATTATCAAACCCTTGGTAATGAGTATTTTGAACATTGTGTTTCCCGGACCCTACGCAAAGCAATTATTACAGAATACGTCATGTCTGATAATTTCGCACAGAAAAATGCATCGAAACAAAACCTTGTAAATGAAAATGAGATAGTCAGGCGACACCAAAATGGTCGATGAGGTATACCAATCCCATTAAATGATTGCTCACTCAGTGAGAATTTAAAGGCTTTTAGACAAGGCTTTGATTGCAGAGAATGGTTATTCCATTATCTCAAAGTCGGCCAAAATCAGTAACGCAGGATAAATGCCTTTAAAACTCACCCGTAGGGAGTTAGTGAGAGGCCCATTTACTGCCCTATATTTCATTAATATAGAATGACTATATCAACGAAATCTATGTTGTAACTGAACCTCTGCCCTAACTCTGAGTTGTGCACAAACTTAATGGGATTGGTATTAGTCATGGAAACAAGAAACCCAATAGTAGAATATTCGGTTTCTTGATAAATTACCGGTTCAGGCTTGTGATTAATGCGTTTTAATTACAGACCAATAAGCTGTCGTTTAATCAGGCCTTCTTCACAAATTTGGCGGTAACCATCATTTCACCGACACCGGCAACTTTGCAGTCAAGTTCGTGATCTTTGCCTTCAACAATTCTTCTGACCACTGCCTTGGTACCGATTTTAATGATTTGAGAACTGCCCTTCACTTTAAGGTCTTTGGCCACGGTAACCTTGTCTCCGGCTTCCAACAAAGTACCATTTGCGTCTTTAACCGTAAAATGGTCTTCATCACTGGTCTCTGCAGGGTTCCACTCATGCCCACATTCAGGGCAAATGAGCTGGCTTTGATCCTGGTAGACATATTCAGATTTACATTTTGGACACGGAGGAATCGACATAACTTACTACTTACTTAATTAAACTTACATGTATTTTACTGACTACAGCATATCATAGCGAGGTTATTCTTAAGCAAAGTCCTTTACCCACCACTAGAAACGTTTTATTTTGTCGGGGCTGAGTCTTTCTCTTTCAATACTTCCGCCCTTTTGCGCGTATATTCGTCATAAGGCAGAGTAACTTGTTGCAGACATTCTTGTGCCTGCTCATAAGGATACAGGTAACAATGATTGACGTGGCCTGCCTGTATCCCTTGATACGCATGTTTCGCGCTGCATGCGGATAGTATCATAGCAGCCCCCAGCATCATCAGTATGTTTAACCCGCTTAACGAATTAACTAACTTCATTAACTGCTCCTGTTTATTAAAGACATCAGCAACCGTACACAAACAGTGACGATAATTAATTAACCGCGCTGTCAATCCGTTGAATTAATCCCATAAAAATCAGTGGCCAGACAATGATTAACAACAGATAAATCGCGGTTGTCAGGTTTATGGTGTTAGCCGTTAACGGTTCAAAAAACGCAACAATACCCTGATAGTCCCATAATGTTTTGTGACGGTTACCGATGCAGTGCACCGCAATGATGATGCTAAGCATGGTGACTAACCATTTATGTGTCCGGGCATACATATAAGCACATATAAAAGGTATGATCGCCGCGCCTATCACACCTGAAAACAGCTTCCATGGGATCTGTTGCTTATCCATCTGACCCGCTAACCAATGTTCTAATTGCTTAGTCACAGGTAAATCAAAGGCCATCACCAGGTTGGCGTAACAATAACCAATACATAAGCTCAAAATAACCAAACGAAATAGCTTCATAATTGTTCTCTTTATATAGCATGCCTATGACACGAACAACTTAACCCTAGATAACGGTTTGAAAGTTCCCCGTAATGACACCCTTAGCTCACTGTTATGACGTTGTAACACAAAATATCTGTTAACCCAAGCGCCTTCGAGAAAACAGATTCAACCCAGTTAAAGCTGGATGAAAACCTAAAAATTCGCTTTAAAACATCACTTGATAACCGAGGGTAAGCATCGAATCCATCGCCATTTGCACGCCATTAACGTCTTCATATATGGGGAGTTCCCATTCTAGTGCAGCCCGATGTCCATGAGTAATAACGGTATTGATACCAAGTCCAAGATCAATGCGATCAAATCCATAATTATGAGGGTTAGCCGTAGTTATCGGAGCCATGATCTGTGGGTCCATACCTGCAATGCTTTTTTGGTGACGATAAGTCAATCGCATTGAAGCGCTAAAGCTATTTGATAGACGATAACCATACCAAGTTGCAAGACTTGCAAAATCGCCCCAACGGTAATCTTCTTCATTATCGTTAAGAACATGAGTATAAAGTCCCTGGGCGCCCCAGCTCATGTCTCTATGCGAGCCAAAATACGTCAACCCTGCCTGTAACTGATGGCTTCCGGTTCCTAGTTGCATTCCATAAGGCAAACGAATATCCATTCGCATGTTCATTGGCGTCAATACCTGATCACTTTGGTTTATATCTCCAAGTGGAATAAACCAATTGACATTTAGGTGTAAATGTTGATTTTTATCGGCATAAAGTCGATAGAGGCCACCAATACTACTATCTGATAATCCTGAACTGTTGGTATTGAACATACCTAAACGGTTAGTCCCCACTCCTGAGGAAAATGAAACCACATCCATAGACTTATCCACGTAATTCAACATTGCCATTAATGTCAAATCTTCAGTGGGTGCGTACATAACACCTAACATATGCATTTGATTGATCATGTCATCAGGTACAACCCTTACCGTTGTAGGGCTCGATGGTGGGTTAGCAAAGGGATTTGTTATCTGAGTTACAATGTCTTCTGGGCTTATACGTTTATCACCTTGCAACATGCCAGACATACTCATCTGCATATACCGATAAGACATCATCCACTTCCCCTCTTTGTGCATGTGCGCTCCCATAACACCGATGGGTGCTTTAGCTTGGGGCGCCATCATAGCCGCCATGTCAGCATTGGCCATACCACAGGAAAAAAGTAGCGCGATCCCACCACCCAAGATTGTTATCAATTTTTTCATCATACATCCTTTTATTTTATTCAATTTAATCAATTAGCAAACGATGCATAGATAAGCAGGTATTAGACTGGTTTGTTATCGAGACACCATGCTTAGAGAACAACATTTGTGAATGTTATTGGTTTCATTAAACTGAAGGTGGCGCTCTTGTTTGATAACGTGTCGTTAATCGAGCATAGATAGGATTTTCAGGATGAACATATCGATTTGTTACAACTATCGAGGAGAAGCCAAAGTGATAGCTAGTTATAACGTTATTTTCAGGATCTACAGACGAGAACAGCAAGCAAGTTTTACAAATATTTAACGGTTCAATTTGACTCTCATCGACATCGACAAATACCAATTCACCTGACACAAAGTAGTGGTCCAGATCGATATACTTTACGCCTTGTCCTGTACAGATCATCGATACCGAACGGCCATCAAGACTTAGCTGTGTATCTTTATCGATTGCAAACGCACTAGTTACACTACTAAATAAGTGAACAATCAATAATGCCAGAACAATTGGATAACGTAACCGCTTCATAAAAATTATAATTTTTAAATCATACTGTTACCTTAAAATATCGGCCAACAAAAATCATTAACTTTGTTTGCGGTTCGCTATTGGTATTGGGGCAATTGACAGTTTCCAGGTAATACTTTCCGTAATTCTGTAAGAGAAAAGGTAATGGGTTCTGGCTGAACCGATTGACCATTTATCTCCACTAGCGGCAACTGTAATGTGAATGTATCGGAATTTTCTGAAAACTGATCTTTAACGGAAATACGATAGCCCACATCGACATCTCGTATTTCCTGAAAATATTTGATTGGTATTGTGCGGCCTGGCAGCAACCCTTCAATGGACTGTTTCTCGACGTGCTGGGTGCCCATGAAACGATACACCTGATCGATAACAAAAGTTTGTTTCAGATCATTCGCTGCAGTTAAAACAATGGACTTGTCCACAAATTTTAACGTGTTCTCTTGTGGTACAAAATAAGAAATCTGTGCTGAGAATTTGCCTTGCTCTATTTGCGAAAAATACGCGCTAGCTTCGATATACACCTTTTGATGCAAACTGATGCGAATATGATCTTCAGGTCCCTTGCCGTTGCAGCTATTAGTGAAATTTTCAGCCATGCCCGATTGTGGTTGATAATACTCAACCGAGCTTTTACTGCACGAAAATAGCAAACAAGCACTCATGCCAATCAAAACTCGTGAAATTTTCAACATAGTACCCCTTTACCCAAATATCAATATGATTAAACAAAACTCATTGATTTGTATAGAAAATCAATAATATTTGCTAATGTTGTTCATTTAAGTCTAGGCAAAAGCGCTAAAATGTCATGCGGATTTTTGGCAATCTACTTTAACAGAGCATGAATTGGAGGCGGAGAACCCCCTGCTGCTTCAGTTTGTTTGACCAAAACCCCTTCACTGTTGATCAATAACCAGGGGGAAACTGCCTGTTCATCTTCTCGCACCAGAATATGGTTATTTTCTACAAAACCTGCTTTTGCAAATTTTGCGGGTACGACCCAATCACCGGTTTTATTGATAACCCCGTAATTACCTTGGTATTTAACTCGTGTAATTTTTGAAGAGAAGCTTTGGATTTCCTCATACTTAGGTGGGATAACAACACTGAAGTTGGGATCCATTGCACCATAAAGACCGTTGGTACTTTTAAAGATGATGCGCTCATGATGAAACCCGCCACGAAAAGAAACCACATCAGGCAAAGGCTTTCTGGTATTGAATCCACTGGTAATAATTTGCCATTGTTCATCAACCAACTGCACCGCAGCTAGTCCTTGTTTAGAGAAGCCGGACGTTTGCAAATATTTTGCAGGACTTACCTGACTACCATTTTTAAGAGACACAAATTGCATTAATGGCTTAGGACAAAACCCCTTTGCACTATCTCCTGATGTAATGTCTGGTAATGAATTGACTTGCGTTGCATTACTTGTGGTTAATTCGGGTGTTGTTAACAATTCGTCGATTGAGCGTTGTGGTACTGCGCACAGTTCAGTTCTGACAAAACCATAATCCGGTGCGATACCATGGCATTTATCAATGATCTTAAACATCGAGGTACCACTAAACCAACTGCCCATCACCTGTTTAAGATCTTCGGACCTGGCACATGTACGGTTTGTATCGGGATTTACGCTAACATGCGATGCAAAAGATAGATTGGCGGTAAAACGTTGTTCAATTTTATTTGTTCCTTCAGCCAAGCGTTTTTGCTCATACAAATTCTGCATAAACAAATCAAATTGCTGATCATTAAACCCATGGTCGTTGCTATAGACAGCGTCCGGCACATAGTTTTGTTGAAGATCGTTTACTCCATTACTCAACAGTTTTTGCTGAGCCAGGTCAGCCAGCCATACTTTAAACCCTGACAGATCAATCTCTATATCAACGATATGTGGCGGCTGTTGCGCAATTTTCATTGTCGTGTCTTTGCGTAATACACCAACAAATTCATAAACCACATCTTTTGCCAACGTTTCATTTACGTATTGATTATCAACACTATTGATAATCAGATTTTGCCAACCTTCGATAGCGGGCATATTCTGACTTACGGCCGTTTGAGACGATGGCGAAAATTTGCCAAGGTTGCATGCTAAGCCAAAGTTGTTCCGTCTATCCAGAGCGAACTGGGCATGTAACTGCTGCAATGAAATCGTGTTAATCACCGCATCAGGAATATCTTTAGCGAATTGCTGAACATTGATACCAGCAAGCTCAGCGTCTTGCTCCGGGATGGTAATATCAATCAGTTTCCAGGTACCAGAGCATAGGTAAAATGGCGCACCTTTTACAATCCCCATGCTCAAATTACTATCCAGCTCCAGACGAACATGATACCCAGTTATCGCATCGGTACCTTGCCAATTCGAAGATACATAACGAATTTCTTTGGGTTCTATTGATTTTTGAGGGCTGGCAAGTACATGACCGGAGGCAAAAGCTCCCATCAGACAAACTATGAAAACGTTCGGCGAGCAGGTTCTTATCGTCGAATAACATTTTTGAAATATAGCAAGGTGGCTTTTAGCCTTGTTCACAGCATTGCCCTCGCCTGATGTTGATATTGTTGTGAGCTCGCAGTTGCCAGATATTTTTTAGCATAGGCTTTAGCTTTTTCACTGTCGCCTGCCATTAAGTATATGGATGCCATATGATAGTAAAAGTTCCCAGGAACTTGTTCACCGCTGGCTTCGATTTTCACCATATTTTCTAAAGCACAATCGACATCACTCACTGGTAAACATTGTGCGATACGGTCCAGCCATTGTTGGATATTGTTTACCGGCTTTTGCCAGCGTTCAGTCGACAGACTCATTAAATTAAAGATGTACTGGTCAAATACAACTTTGTGGCTGTATTGATGATGTGAATTGGTAAAGTCTATTTTTAATATGGCTTTTTCTGGTTCGATGGGTGCTTGCTCTAACGCAGTTTTAAGATCGACGTAAATCTTCTGGTTTTTGACATACCAGTTAACCGGTATTGTCACAATCTGTTGCTGTTGTTTTACCTGCAGCTTTGCCGATATCTCACCTAACCGCGGCGCATAAGGATGGCGTTCTTTTTTCGTTTCGCCAGTAAATCCAATAAACGTAACTTCCCCGGGTTTCACTAACCAGTCAACAGCAGAGTATGCACATTCAGCTTGGCTGATACTACATTGGGTTTCAGCCAACATGTTATTCCAGGTTAATGGTTTTTCCGTGCCCAGATATTCAATCTTTTGCTGCATTAATTTTTGTTGCAGCTCCACTTCCTGAAACAGGTCAATAATCCAGATGTTATTGACGAGTCTACCGTCTCGAAAATCTATACCGCTAACCGCGTTTTGGCTTGTTTCTGAGAATATTTGCCAGCTAACACTCTCTTTTAGTTCCGCTTTATAAAATTGCGGTGATTCTGTTGTCGAACAGGCGAACAGCAATTGAGCGAGCATAAAAATACTAAATAATTGGAGTGATTTAACCATGCTGTTTAGTGACTTCAGAATCGTTGTTAATCGGACTGAATAGCCTACCACAGCTAGCTGTTAGTGCCAGTGATATCTGTTAACAATGGAAGATATTCGTGTTCTGTTAACTTGGTGTTTACAACTCGACATCTGGGCAACTTTTATCGGTCTATTATCGTGTGCCAATAACCCACATCGTGCCACTTTGAAAATTTAAATCCCACTTCAGGAAAATGCGCGGCTTTTTTCATGCCAAGTTTTTCATGCAAGGCAACACTTGCGGCATTAGGTAATGTAATAACGGCAAGAGCACAATGGATATCCAGCTTACCAAGCCGCTGAAAAAGTTCCTGGTAAAGGCGATAGCCGATCCCTTTTCCTTTGTGGTTGGGATGCAGGTAGACCGTCACTTCCACAGCGTGTCGGTACGCGGATCGCTCTTTCCATTGATTGGCATAGGCATAGCCAAGTAATTGCCCATTTTCGATAAACACGATCCAGGGCAGTCCCAGCGTCTGAGTGATATGGGCTAGGCGATTTTTGCAGGTTTTGATATCAATTAACGTTTCTTCAAAGGTTATTGACGAGTCTTTAATGTAAGTGTTGTATATATCGGTAATCGCTGTTGCGTCATCGATCATGGCTTCGCGTATCATGGGACAGAAGTGTGTTATTCGGCAGTTTAAATTTGTTGGAAATTACTCGAATCCAAACTAGAGTTCAACAGTTGTCACAGACAATTTATACCGGGCAACGAGCAAAACTGTAAAATACGCTTTCCCAGGCCAATTCTTGTTCAAAAATTGGTATTTGCGTCGATGGTGCAGTTAAGTGAGTCTGGCGGCTGCTAATCGGGTTGTGGTAATTGAGCATGTAATCTGGCTGGTATGACGGCTGACCAATACCACGCATTTTTCTACACAGGTATTGTCTTTCATCCGGGCTTTGAAACTTTACCAGCAAAGCCTGATGCAGCGCTTCAAGTTGTGAACCATTAAGCTTATTCAACGCCTTTATACGTGATCTCGCTGGAGCATGGTGTCGGACTTTACCGCTGACCCGCATGGTATCAAATTTACCAAAGGACATCGCAATAAACATCAGCTCTGCGGCCCTGTCGTATTCTTTAAGATCAGCGCAACGCACTACCCGGTTATAAATCAGATCGGGGGCATCTTTATTGGTGAGCGTTTCGATGCCAGGACAACGATTTAGAACCGTGGTTGTCTGTTCCGCTTGGCTGATTGCCGTTTCTGGCAGCACGATAGATTCACTGGCCTGTTGCCCATATACCGTAAAATGAAACCCTAAAATACATACTACTAAGCTAGATTTACCCATGAAAACATCCTGTTATGGTTTTTATTTAGCAGCGACTTCTATCTCCATCAATCGGAGCATTGCTATTGATTAGCGATTAATTAACTATAAATGATATCAAATAAGTTGCAATAGATGAGTCTACCCGACTCTTGCCAATAACGGCTTGATTAACCAAGTTAACTCGCCATAAGACAGCATCGTTAATGGATTACACTCGATGGTAGAATAGGCATAGGTAAGCGAATAAAGACTAAAATTTTCCCCAAAAAAAAGAGGCGTTATACGCCCCTTAACAGTGAAACAATGGTTTTACCCGCGCCAACAAAGGCCGTTGCTCTTGGGGTAATGGCCCACAAGCTAACCATTGATGCAGTTTATCTTCAAGACTTACACTGACCCCGTTAAGCTTATCGTTTAACATCGCAAGTTGTATTTCCTGACGCCTGCTCGCTTCTTGCTTAGGTGAATCTACCTGAGCAAGAATTTCCATTTCCAGGGTTAATTGGTTTCGCTCTTGAGCGGCACGTGCCGGTGTAAACACCGAGATAATTGCCCGTCGGTTAGCGTTATTCAATTCATCAAAAGCTGACACTTCTTCCATAACCTGCTGCGGTTTTGTATCAGGTTCTATCATTTGAAAAACATCGAAAAGATGTTGATACTGCTTTACTTGTGATTGCGTACGAAGTGTTTTTTGTCGTTTACTAATTTGTGTCCGTAACTCATTAACTTTTTGCACTAGATTTTGATTGTCAAAACCTTGTCCCTGGTTTTTGATCTCTGGCAACAACGACTGAACATCTCGTTGCAGTCCCTGCATCGATTTTGCGTCAGCTTGCTGAATCTCATGTTGTAAAGTTTCGATACGTGACTGCCACAGATTTTGCAGCTTTTCTGATTGCGCTTTGTGTTCTTTGATCTGTTTGTCGCGCATTGCAAAGGCTTTATCATTAATTGCCCGGAAGGTCTGCCAAAGCTGAGCATCGTTTTGTGGCCCCGAAAATCCAATATCACGCCATTGACGTTGCAATCGCTTTAATTCCTTGGTCGCAGCGTTAAAATCATTTGCTTCAAGCGCTTTTTCGGCTTGTGATATTAGCTTTTCCTTTAACGCCGTGCTTTCTCGTTGATACTCACGAATACGCGCCTTCATCGGTTCGACGATTTGTCGATATTGTTGCCGTAGCTGCTGATATTTGTCTCGTTCAACAGAACCTGATTGCTGCCATTGAACCGTTAACTTATTCAATTGGGTTGCTAGAGCGTTTAATGACTTTCCTTCGGCTTGTTGGATTTCCTGCCCTAAATCAGATAATGACGTTAACAGTGCTAATCTGGTGTTGTAATTTACTTTTCGAACTTCAGACTGTTCCGCATAATAGCTTCTGCAAGGGGCAAACGCCTGTTCGCACAGACGATTAAACGTTTGATTCAGTTGCCCTTCCTGTTCGCCTTCCGTTTTCCCTAAAGCCAACCAACGCTTCCGATACTCTTTTACCTGCTCAGATTGCGCCTTTATATCCTCTAAGGGTGTTTCAGCTAACGTTTGCAATTTGGCGATTATTGCCTGTTTTCTGGGAACAACGACAAATGATTCTAACGATTTTAACTCGTCTACACTGACAAGTGCTTTTTGATAATCATCAGAAAAAAGATCTTGTTCAACGTCGGTCAGACCTTGGTACGCTGGCTGAATTTTTCGAAACACAGCCATTGCTGCTCGATATCTTCCGATCTTTACTAAACGCTCTAACTCAATAAAGCGTTGCTTAAACCAGTTCTGTTGCCCGCGTTTTTGCATACGCAAAGGTTTTAACGCAGCTTGCCACTGCCGGCTTATCGTTGTCGCAGCTTCATTAATTGACTGCGGTAACCAATCCCCTAGGTTTTGTGAGCAGCTTCGCCATTGTTCGCGCCAATCTTTAAAGGTTTGTTCCGCCGGCAACAATTCCTCGATGGAATCCGGTAATTTTTGCTCTGATAATTGAGAAATTAATCGCGTTGCAATGATCAACTGTTCGCGGATCCGGTCGGTTTGATTGATCAGTATGCTTGCTTTGCTCAACGCCTGGTCAACCTTATCTTGATAGCCTTTTATAGCCTCAACTGACTGCAGGAACTGTTCAAGTTGTGCGACGATTCGTTTCACATCATCAAGGCCACTATCTTCGGCAATCACCAATGATTGAGCGTCATGCAATTGTGCCAATAAGTCGTTAATATGCTGTTTTCGTTGCTGACGTTGTTGTTGCTGTTGTTCAAGCAGTTTCTGATGAGCCACTCGTTCCTTCATTTTCCCTAAATGCACGGTTAACTGTTGTTCAATCTGAGCGTGTTTTTCTAAAAACCCATGTTGTTCAGAATCACTTAACCACGAAAACTCCGCGCACAAATTTTGCCACTCGCGCTGCAGTTGATGATACTGGTCTAATACCAACTGAGCATCTTGTTGCTCCCGAAGCACCAGTAATTTCGATAGCATTAGTTGTGCATTTTTGCGGATTTTTTCGGGCATTTCCCTTTGCAGGGCCAAACGTTGCAATTTTTCATTAAGGGCTTGTTTTACTGGTTCGTGCAAAGCTTTGCTGGCCAGTTTAGATAACAGTTTTTCATCGCAAATTTTATCAATAATGACACACTGTACGTCACAGAATGACGTTTGTTGAAATAAGCTGATTAATGTTCCCTGATGGTCCGCTATCGCGGCAAAATCTGACTCAAAAGACAATTCGGGCTCTAACTTAAACCACTGCAGTAAAAATTTCGAGCTGCTTTTGTCTTTTCGGATCCGTTGATAAAATTGTTGACGTTGGGCGACATCAAAACCATGACTAGGACCTAGCAGTTTTGCTTCAATAAGGCTGGTCGCAATGGCCGCTAACGGCTGAGGATAACGAGGTGTGTCCACACTAAGCAGCAATGCCGGTGAGCTTATTGCCTGCAAAGCTTGTTTGCGAACGTGTAAATCCGGATCATCTTCTAAGATTTGTAAAAGAATCGGCTCGCAATCGCCTTTTTGTGCAAGTTCTCGTATTGCCTCAACACGAATCTTCGCATCCTGGTGTTGCCATTTAGCTTTGCGCCACGTTTTAAATATCATAAGTCTTTAAATCGAACGATGTCTTCGCCTTGGTTTTGTTGTTTTTGCGCTTGTTGGTTTTGTTCAGTTTCTTTTGCAAACTCGGCTTTGAGTTCTCGTTTGCTTTTGTGAATTAATTCACCGTCAGCACCGACCGTCATCATTTGATTATTGTCTAAGTGTCTGGCCTGATATGCCATCGTGATTTGCAATGCAGAATGACGAGTTGCCTCATCTACGAGCGTGCCTTCAGGCCACCGGCCTGTTTCTGCGGCGGTTTTCATTCGTTCATACATGTCTTTCGACATAGAGTCGACTACTTCGATTAAATTCATGTTTACTTACGCTTCAAGATAATCATTCGAACCCGATTCACCAGGTACCAGACAAAGCCGATTACACCGGCCCCTGTTGCCAGGTTGTATTGCATCGAACCAGGCTCTGGTTCCCCCCAGAACATCGAGCCGATCCCTGCACAGAACAGTAACATCGCTACCATTGATTGGTTCATTAATTTTTGAGATTGTTCGATCTTTTTCATGCGCTTCATATTCAAGCGCTGCTCCGTATCCATATCGGAAAGTTCAATGTGACAATGATCACAGGACTTAGCCAAAGATGAAATTTTCTTAGAACAATTAGGGCAATTCACTAAAGCCATAGGCACCTCTCTATTTGTATTTTGCATTCTACAAAAAAAAACACCCGTTGCGGGTGTTTTTTTAGTGCTTTAATAAAATTTTATTTTTTAAGCCTGTTTTCCCATAGCTTCGCATTTTTAATGCCAAGTGCTTTGGGATCAAAGGTATAATCTTTGACTTTTTCTTTTTGTTGACGCTCATAATCTTTCAGCGCTTTGATCGCAGGACGACCGGCTAAGAAAATAATCAAAATACCAATAATATTTAACCAGGCCATTAAACCTACACCGATGTCACCAAGAGTCCATACGATGCCAGCTTCACGTAAACAACCGAATAATGTTGCCGCCATAATCATGACTTTCAGCGCAAACGTCAGGCCAGGAATATGGATATGACGATTGATATAAGTCACATTATTTTCAGCGATAAAGTAATACGCCAAAATGGTAGTAAAGGCGAAGAAAAACAGGGATAACGCCACAAACGGGCTACCTGCTCCGGCAAATACGGAATCCAGCGCCATTTGGGTAAACATTGGGCTATTCGGATCAACGTTGGCAATATTTTGCTGGATCATCGCAGCACCTTCGCCAACGACGTTGTATTGACCGGTAATCAAGATAACGAACGCGGTTGCGGTACAAACGAACAAGGTATCCACATATACAGAGAAAGCCTGTACTAAGCCTTGCTGAGCTGGATGCTGCACTTCAGCCGCTGCAGCCGCATGAGGGCCTGTACCCTGGCCCGCTTCGTTGGAATAAACACCACGCTTTACACCCCAACCAATGGCAGCACCGATACCCGCCATTGGGGTAAATGCATCTGACACGATTAGCATGACAATCCCCGGCAACTCGGTTAGGTTAAGCGCAATCACAACCAGAGCAATGATGATATAAGCAAGTGCCATAAACGGTACAACCAGTTCCGTAAAACGAGCAATACGCTTAACACCACCAAAGATAATAAAGCCAAGAATTAAAACCACACCCGTTGCAGTAAACAATTTGGTTGAGCTGAACGTTCCCATTGCCGTTTCAACCATATTACCTGTACCAACGGCCTGTTCTACGGCAGCACCAATCGCATTTGATTGCACAGTTGGCAGCAATAAACCGGTTGCCAGAATCGTAGCAATGGCAAATATCCATGCATACCACTTCTGACCCAGCGCTTTTTCGATATAGTATGCGGGACCACCGCGATACAGCCCTTCATTTTCTTCTTTGTAAATTTGTGCCAGGGTTGATTCGATATACGCGGTTGCAGCACCAAAGAAAGCCACTACCCACATCCAGAAAACGGCACCGGGACCACCAAAGCCGATAGCGGCTGCTACGCCGGCAATGTTACCGGTACCCACTCGGCCGGATAACGATACGGCTAACGCCTGAAATGAAGAAATCCCTTTGTCAGAACTTTTTCCTGATAAAAGCAGACGCCACATTTCGCGAAAATGACGAACCTGAACAAAACGAGTGAAAAATGAATAGAATAGTCCGGCTCCAAGGCACAGATAGATTAATGCCGGGCTCCAGATGATCCCGTTAAGCGTATTTACAAATTCAAGCACAATGACCCCTGAATAGATTTTATTATTATTGACAGAACCAGCATCCACTGGCTCTAAATTTGATTATTTGTATCTACAAAATGGGTCATGTTCAGACCCATAATGCAAATTTGACCTTATCTTAAATCATCTACCACATGATAGATAGCCGTCAGCGTATCTTTACCAAGGATGGCTGAACGAGCGTCAGACCAGCCAAAAATGACATCGGGTAATAACTCATTATCTTTAAAAGGCATCTCAACGGTAAACGCCAGGCATTTAAAATGATTGCCAACCCAACTGGAACCTACGGTTAAATTAGCCTGACCCGGTTCATCTTTTGGATAGCCTTTTACATCCTGAAATTCAGGCGTAATTGCACATAATAACTCTTTAAATTTATCTTCCAGTGCTTTCTGGCGAACATCATAGTTGGGAACGCCTTCACAACCGGCGACAAAATTGACCGGTAACGCTTCATCACCATGAATGTCCAAATGCATATCGACACCGGTTTGCATCATTTTGTCACGAACCAGGTAGACCTCAGGACTTTTTTCCATGCTAGGTTCCTGCCATTCGCGGTTGAGATTCACACCAATGGCATTGGTACGAAGGTGACCACGGACACTGCCGTCTGGATTCATATTCGGAACAAGATAGAAAACGGCTTTTTGTAACAAGGCATTAGCCACACCATCATCCATATCTAACAGACGTTCGATAAAGCCTTCCATAAACCACTCTGCCATGGTTTCCCCTGGATGCTGGCGGGCGGTGATCCAGATATGGGCTTTACCCTCGCCGGGTTCACCAACGGTTAACAGACTCATGTCGCGACCGTCGAGTGTTTGACCAAGGACACTTAATTCGCAAATATCCGTTTCCTGAGCCTGGTGGATGAGATCCTGATGGCGCTCGTAGCTGTATGGCGCAAAATAAGCAAAATACACGGAAGCATGTTCAAGGTGATGTTTGATGACCAGGTTTTGACCATCAAACTCAGTCTCTACCCGAAACCAGGTTTCGCGATCATAGGAAGCAACGGCTTGATAATCCTGCCACCCCTCAACATAGGCAGCCTGCCCTGCGTTAGTAATCGTCATCACATGCTCACCCAATGATGGGTTATGAAGCTTGAAATGAAACCATTGGTAAAAATCAGATTGATTATCTTTTTTAATTTCTAAGGTAATATCCGTAGGACTGCTGGCGTTTTTAACGAGAATATTGCCGCCGTCAAAAGCGCAGCTTATTTGAATCGGTGATGAATCACTGTTGCTCATGTTCTGTATCCAAACTCATAAATGATCTGTTGAGTTTACACAAAGGATTTCGTTAACTGAAGTTGTTCAACGTGAAAATGTCAGGCTTTGTCTTATTCGGCAGTGTTTTTGCTCTCATCGACAAAGCAATAATATGACAAAATCCGAATCCACCCAATTATAATGTACGCAACAATAATCCAAGTTCTGTGGAATAGCCCATTGATCGGTGAACCACTTGTTGATTTTGATCCAATACATAATAACTTGGATATGCTGACACTTGATACGCTTGTTTCAACGCTTCATTGCCAAGCAATATCGGCATGGTTAGCTCAAGCCCTTCGACAAATGACTCGACTTCCTGTTGATCAACAAAATCCAGAGCAATGGCATAAATTTGCACTCGCTCTGAAGGATGCTTCTCGTACAACGCCTGTAAGTTACCAATGCTAAATCTACAGACCGAACACCAGGGTGCAAAAAAGTATAGAACGGTTTTTTGCTCACCCATGGCCTGATTTAAATTGACCGTGCTGGAATCGAGCGAATTTAAATGAAAATCAGGAGCATTTTGATGTTGCCAGCTAGACAGCATTCCACTTTCTCTTAGCGCAGATACGCCATTGAAAACGATGACGATAATCACCGCCTGTAACAATAGACTTTTTATAATTTTGATAAATGTTGGCATTATTTTTCTAAGTGTTGGGAAACGAACATTACTAGAGACCGAACTTGATTGCGCAATATTTCATAAATGTGTAACCCCCTCAACAAAAACTGCACATGCATCATAACGGCTTTTGAGTGCTATGAGAGATTGTTAACGCAAATTTTGCGCAATATTAGCGCGATTTAATCGAGTAAATAAAAAAGCGGGACCTATGCCCCGCTTCGAAACGTATTTTTTAAGTGATGATTAAGCTTTTGGTAGGCTCAATACTCTGACACCGGCCATTTTATTCATGACTTTGACGACCTGGCAACTGTAGCCAAATTCATTGTCGTACCACACATATAGGACAGCTCTGTCATCTTCGACAATGGTCGCTTGTGAATCTACAACACCGGCAAATCGTGAACCGACTAAGTCGGTAGATACAATTTCAGTCGATGCGGTGTAATCCACTTGCTGACGCAACGGTGAATCTAACGATACAGAGCGTAAGTAATCGTTTAACGTTTCACGATCGGTTGCGGTTTTAAGATTTAAATTCATGATAGCCATGGAAACATTTGGCGTAGGTACGCGAATGGCGTTTCCGGTTAACAAGCCTTTAAGTTCTGGTAATGCTTTAGCGACGGCTTTCGCTGCCCCTGTTGAAGTGATAACCATATTTAATGGTGCGCTGCGACCGCGACGCTCTGATTTATGATAGTTATCAATTAAGTTCTGATCATTGGTATACGAATGCACGGTTTCTACGTGGCCGTTGCGGATACCGAACTGATCATTAACCGCTTTAAGTACCGGGGTAATGGCATTGGTTGTACAACTTGCGGCACTGACAATGTTATCGCCTTCTTCGATCATATCTTCGTTAACACCATAAACGATGTTTTTGATATCGCCTTTCGCTGGCGCAGTCAGCAATACCTTTTTTACACCTTTGCTTTCAAGGTGCTGACCAAGGCCTGCTTCATCAGTCCAGATACCCGTATTATCCACGACTAATGCATCATTGATGCCATACTCGGTGTAGTCGATTTCAGCCGGTGACTTGGCATAAATGATTTTAATGTATGCCCCATTGGCTTTGATCACGCCCATTTCTTCATCAATGGAAATACTGCCATTAAATGCACCATGGATTGAGTCACGGCGCAACAAACTGGCGCGTTTTTCTAAATCACCTTCTTTACCCGGGCGAATAACAATCGCGCGCAATCTTAGATTCGCTAATGGACCTGTTTGCTCAATCAGCAAGCGTGCTAGCAGCCGACCAATACGACCAAAACCATAAAGCACCACATCCTGAGGACCATTTTGGGAAACGTCTTCTTTTAACGGATTTAATTCTTTGCTTAGGTATTCTTCAATGCTTAAGCCATTGGCCTCGCCGTGAAACAAATAACGATACGCCAGTTTACCCACATCGATATTACACGGCTTTAGAGGCATGTTGCTAAGCGCTTTAAGGAATGGATAGCTTTCTCTTAATCGAAGTTTGCTTGCTTCGTGAATTGCGACAGATTTGTGCGCCTTAATGATATCGATAGCCGATGCGTTAACCAATGGACGACCATAAACGGAAATTTCTACGCCGAAGTTACGATACAGTTGTCCAATGATCGGTAACATTTTCTCAGCAAAATCCTGACGTTCCTGCCAGCTTTTTTGGTAAATTTCCTCGTTGTGATAACTCATGCGATAAACCTTTTGGTATTGAAATAAGTAAACAAAGCGAAATGAGCAGTATTGGTTAGCGATCCCAACGTCCGATAATTAAACGCATCAGTGAGAATGAGCGTTACGTTTTTTTACACGACGTCGAGTTTTAACAATGTTATGCCATTGCAACAACCGGTGATGTCCAGTGACCTATTTTCACCACTGGGTTTAACGCCAGTTTTTAAAAACTCGTATCATGTGTATTTAGCTATCAGAATGGGTTGCTTTTCTGCTCTCTATTAGCGGCGCCATTGTAATTAATTATGTAATCATTCACTAGGGATTTCATAAAAATTTACCAATTTAATCTTAAATTAGGTGTAAACCATAGAAAACAGCGAATTAAGCTAATATTCGGCAGTAATTTCAACCGATTTGATTGGTATTTATAGAAGTGCTGTGAAAAATACAATATTAGTCGTCAGACTTAAACGCCAAGCTTAGTGAATTTACACAATAACGCTTATAGGAAGGTGCTGGGCCATCATCAAATACATGACCCAAATGAGATTGACAGTGACTACACTGAATTTCAGTTCTAACCATATGATGAGAATGATCAGGCAGATAACGGATTTTTCCGGCGATGGCTTCATTAAAGCTCGGCCAACCACAGCCTGATTGAAATTTCGCGGTAGATGAGAATAACGATTGCTGGCAACAGGCACATTGATAAGTGCCCGACTGCCAGTGATCACAATATTTACCGGAAAACGGCGCTTCAGTCGCGCCCAACCGGCATACCTGATAAGCCTCTGGTGACAACATTTGCTTGTATTTGTCATTTGAGTCACTCATCAGGTTTCCTTTTTCTCGTATTGACGTTTATGGCAATGAATTAATTTAGCGGTTTAATCAACCGTTCTGGGTTTGACCATTCAACATGAAACTTTTTACCTGCGGCTTTATCAACCCGCTCAAACGTGTGTGCTCCAAAAAAGTCACGTTGTCCTTGCAGTAAATTAGCTGGCAAAGTTTCACAACACATGGAGTCGTAATAACTTAATGAGGCAGAGATAGCGCCAACCGGGATCCCCATCAGGGTCGCTTTTGCTACAGCCTGACGCCAGTTATTCTGGTACTTGCTCAATTGATCTGAAAAATAAGAATCCAGTAATAGGTTTTCCAATTCACTATCGCGTTCAAACGCTTTAGTAATGGATTGCAAAAATGATGCACGAATAATACAACCTGCACGCCAGATCCTCGCAATTGAAGCGAAGTTAAGCTTCCAGTTGTGTTCAACAGAAGCAAGTTTCATCAGTTGGAAACCTTGCGAGTAAGCACAGATCTTCGCACAATAGAGTGCATCATGTAACTCTGTAATCAAGGTGTCTTGCTGCTCTTTCGATAACGCTTGAGCTTGAGGACGCGTTAGTTGTTTTGAGGTTGCAACACGAAGGTCTTTAAATGACGAAATCGAACGCGCGAACACGGCCTGTGAAATTGTCGGAGCTGGGCAACCTACTTCCAGTGAGCTTACGGCTGTCCATAACCCTGTGCCCTTTTGGCCGGCTTTATCTAAGATCAAATCAACCAGAGCGTTCCCGGACTCAGGATCTTTATGGCGTAGCACTTCAACGGAAATTTCCATCAAGTAACTGTTAAGATCACCGGCATTCCATTCGGCAAAAATATCGGCAACCTGTTCACAATCAAGGCCTAACCCTTCACGCAACACATGATAAACCTCACAGATTATTTGCATATCGGCATATTCGATACCATTGTGCACCATTTTTACGTAATGACCGGCGCCCGCAGGACCAATATAATCTGCACAGGCTTCACCATGAGGTATGATCTCACCAGGTTTTGTGCGCTCAAGTGGTTTCCCGGTCTCTCCATCGACTTTCGCCGCGATCGATTGCCAAATAGGTTTAACACGTGTCCACGCATAAGCGCTGCCGCTTGGCATCAATGCGGGGCCGAAACGAGCGCCAACTTCACCACCTGAAACCGCAGAGGAGAAAAAGATAAAGTTTTCGTTGTAGCGCTTTTCACGCTCTACCGTATCTGTCCAAAGTGAATTACCGGTATCAATGACGATATCGTCAGGCTGAATGCCAGCCCCAATCAGATTATGGCAAACCTGGTCTACCACTTCTCCTGCCGGGACACTTAATACGATCAGGTGCGGCGCTTTGAGTTTGGATAACAATTCAGTGTAAGAAGAACAACCAATGACACGTGGATTGCCTTGCTTGTTTTCTTCAGCATCTTGCTCTATAGCAGCATTTACTTTTTCAAAATCAAGATCAAAGGCAGCGATTTTAAAACCATTGTCAGCGAGGTTAAGTACCAGGTTTTTACCCATTACACCCAGGCCAACAAAACCGATGTCACATTTAGTTGAATCGTCAGACATGTATTTATCCATTCAAATTGCGGAGGTATTGCCAGTAATATCTATAATTAAAGCTTACCGGCCTAAAAATGGGGCGTATTCTGCCACAAAAAACACCCTTTATGTAATTGTTGGTGTAGAAATATTTACAAATTTAATAAAATAACTACAAAACCTTCTCCTAATGCAAAAAACACTTGAATAAAGCTCAAATTGTTGTAATTTTACAACATAATGTTTTTATCTAAGGATACCGTAATGAAGAAAATTGCTATTAATGGTTTCGGTCGCATCGGCAGACTAGTATTTCGTGCTGCAATGGAGCGTGAAAACCTGCAGGTTGTGGCGATTAATGACCTGATTGATATTGAATATATGGCTTACATGTTGAAATACGATTCGACCCATGGACGTTTCAATGGCAGCGTGGAAGTTTCAGGCAACTCTTTAGTCGTAAACGGTCAAACGATTCGTGTCACCGCAGAGCGCGATCCTGCTAACCTGAAATGGAATGAAGTAGGTGCAGAAATTGTTGTTGAATCAACCGGTCTATTCTTAACCGATGAAACTGCCCGCAAACATATCGAAGCAGGCGCCAAAAACGTTATTATGTCAGCACCGTCAAAAGACAGTACACCAATGTTTGTTGCGGGTGTAAACTTCAACGATTACAAAGGTGAAGAGATCGTTTCAAACGCGTCTTGTACCACCAATTGTCTTGCTCCACTTGTTAAGGTGATTAACGATAAATATGGTATCGAAACTGGATTGATGACCACAGTTCACGCAACAACGGCTACTCAAAAAACCGTTGATAGCCCAAGCGCAAAAGACTGGCGCGGTGGTCGTGGTGCTGGTCAGAACATTATTCCTTCTTCAACGGGCGCTGCCAAAGCGGTTGGCCGAGTGATCCCAGAGCTTAATGGTAAGCTAACCGGTATGGCATTTCGGGTACCAACACCAAACGTATCTGTTGTAGATGTAACATTGAACTTAAAAACAGCGGCAAGCTACGAAGATATCTGCGCTACAGTAAAAGCAGCGTCTGAAAATGAAATGAAAGGCATCTTGGATTATACCGAAGAACAAGTCGTGTCTAACGACTTTATCGGCGAAAAGTGTACGTCTGTATTTGACGCTAAAGCAGGTATCGCCATGAGTGATACGTTTGTGAAGCTGGTATCCTGGTACGACAACGAAATGGGCTACTCTAACAAGGTATTAGACCTTGCCGAGCACATCTTCGCGTACCGTGAAGCAACAGCATAATACGCATTACCAACACGATTAAGGGAGCTAATTTAGCTCCCTTTTTTTATGGGTTGTTGGTGGGAATTGGAAATACCTTGAGGTGGAGAAAGAAACAAGTTTCTTTGGGTGGAGATTGCGATAAATCGTAATGGAGGGATAATGCGCAAAACGCATTAGGTGGATAACGTTTCATTTTATGAAACCTTGGTAAAAGCCACAAAAACTGCGTCATTCCCTGCCACGACAGGGAATCTACCACCACAACACTGAACGGCAGCTTTGTGCCATTCAGAGACAGTCAGATTTTGATATTCTTTCCGATTATTTGATTGAAATAATAAACCTCAATGTTCAACTCTGCTTTAACAGATTGAGCCAAACGTAGCCCCTCTTCAACAAATATAAGCTCTTCTTGCTTGGTAGCAAATCCAGATAGCTGCGGCTCTGAGTCATTCAACGTTTCATCATAACGTTTAGCCCAATGTAATAGATTAGTAGATAAGTTACTCGATAAAGTTAAATTTTCTGGATTAATATTTCCTACCGACCCTTTGCAATGCCAAAGCGGAAAACAACCGTAATCAGCCATCACCCTGACAGACTTCGCAACAGACTGTTTTAATTGAAATTATTGTTCATACGCATCAATAGGAGCTACTGTCAAAGGATGTTCTAGTTCAACTGCTTTCATATGATTTAGGTTACTTGTATTGACAAAAATCACGAAGGTTTCGGTATCTAAACTAGAATATGGGTACATTATTGTCCCTTTAGGTAAAAGCCCTATGTTTTCTGGAGATGCTTGTAATTCTAAGCTAGTGGTTAGCTCGACTGTGCCAGATTCTAATAAGTCCCATTTTTGATAAAACATTCCTGCCAAGAAAGAGATGATACATAGAATGATAATTAATCCAGCTTTCAAAATAACTTCCTTATAGTATCAAAAGTAATGGGTAAGCTACGACTGCAATTCGCTCAAACCTGCCGCTTGAACTTTACTATTTTTTTATAAATCAGTACCTGATTTGTCAACACTAAGAATACAACAGGCAACAGAACCCAAACTTCTGAACCATGTCCTAAGCTTCGACTTTCAATCAAGAACTTGACTGGATAATAACTCAAACTCAATATAAAAAGAGCAACACATGAAAAAGGCAAACAAACGATGAATGCAATCCATAAATTGGCTTGCTCATTGTTATTTTTAAAGTGCTTATTTCCTATGTCTTTCATTATGTAAGCTTAACTAATGCCCATCTATAATTCGCTCTCAAGAGACATTAACCTTTTCAATCGGTTAACGTCAAATTTGTGTCAGGAACATGCAATTAGCATTTGCCAATATACGCAGGGTTTGGACCCCTTTAAGCTCAAAGAGAGACCGATAATGCTTGGCTGAAATATATACTGAAGCGAAGTAAGCAGACGGTAAATCGTCCGATTCGATTCCTTTTTAGCTATCTTCACGATCGTAAACGTTAGGAAAGCTCCAAAATGCTTATAGCCTTAGTCTTTTGGTAAGTGTTGTTAATGCATAAAGCTATTTACCGACACTTAAATCAGGTAACGCGTAACTAGAATTACCACCCCGTAGCCAACAACTCTTTAGAAACAAAAAAGAGGGCAATATGCCCTCTTATCAATGAGTTAAAAACGATTTATAACAACGATTAACCGATTTTTTCAATACCGCCCATATACGGCTTCAGTGCATCTGGCACTATCACCGAACCATCGGCTTGCTGATAGTTTTCAAGAATGGCAACTAACGTTCTGCCAACCGCTAAACCAGAGCCATTTAATGTATGCAACAATTCTGGCTTAATGGTTTCGCTATTACGGTAACGGGCATGCATACGACGCGCCTGAAAGTCTCCCATATTTGAACAGGAAGAAATCTCTCTATAGGTTTGTTGCGCCGGTAACCAAACTTCCAGATCATAGGTCTTGGTGGCACTAAAACCCATGTCTCCTGTACAAAGCACGACTTTACGATAAGGTAAGTTTAATGCTTGAAGTATTTTTTCTGCATGTGACGTTAATTCTTCGAGCGCTTCAAAAGAATCTTCTGGCTTCACCAGTTGTACCAATTCGACTTTATCAAATTGATGTTGACGGATCAGACCACGAATATCACGACCAGACGAGCCTGCCTCGGAGCGGAAACACGCAGACAACGCAGTAAGTTTAATTGGCAACTCATTTTCGTCGACAATTTCATCGCGAACTAAATTGGTTAACGGTACTTCTGCAGTTGGGATCAAAGAGAATTTTTTACTACCTAAATCGGTGTGGAACAAATCTTCGCCGAATTTAGGCAACTGCCCTGTTCCGTATAATGAGTCATGGTTAACGAGTAACGGTACGTTGGTTTCCTGGTAACCATGCTGTTCGGTATGCATATCCAGCATAAACTGACCAATCGCTCGGTTTAAGCGAGCGATTTGACCACGCATCACCACAAACCGTGTACCGGATAGTTTTGCACCACTCTCAAAATCCAGGCCCTTATCGATGGCTGTTGCCAAATCGACGTGATCTTTTACGTCAAAATCAAACGACTTAGGCTCGCCCCAGGTCAATACCTCAACGTTATCGTCTTCACTTTCACCATCGGGCACTGAGTCATGAGGAACGTTTGGAATGCTACTGGCGATGTCATTGATTTGCGACAAGATCATATCTTGTGCTTCCTTGGCCGCATCGAGATCTGCACCAAGTTGCCCGACTTCTGCCAACAATGGTTGAATGTCTTCACCACGAGCTTTTGCCTGACCAATGGATTTAGAACGGGTATTACGTTGACTCTGGAGTTCCTGAGTCTTTACCTGAATTTCTTTACGCTGTTGTTCCAACGCGTGCAATTGTTCAGTGTCTAATGTAAATCCACGTTTTGCTAATAAAGCGGCGATTTGTTCAAGATCTGTTCTTAACAGTTTTGCATCAAGCATGATTGTTCACTTGTTATTTATTTACGACTAAGTACATTCCCAATGCAGCAGCTAGTAGGCACAGAGCGACATTAAGAAAGACGTTTAACATTGCTTTTATTATCTCACCTTGTTGCATTAACAACAAAGTATCTAATGAAAAAGTTGAAAAAGTGGTGAATGCACCTAGAAATCCAATTCCGATCAGAGTCCGATATACCACCACTTCGATAATGCCCTGCTGAATCATTCCATACAGGAACCCCATCACTAATGAACCGGTGATATTAACCAGCAACGTTGCAAAAGGGAATCCTTTTCCTAGCCAAATCAACACCATTTGTGAAATAAAATAGCGTAAACTGGCACCACAGGCACCGCCAATGGCTACGAACAGGTAAGTCTGCCAGGTGCTAATCATAGCGCCGCTTTCTAGCCTGTTGGTTTAATGAATCAAGATAGGCTTGTTTTTCTTTGAGTTTTTGTTCCAGACCACGTTCACTTGGTTGATAAAAACGAGTATGTGCGAGTGATTCAGGAAAGTATACTTCTCCTGGCGCAAAAGCACCGGGTTCATCATGTGCGTAGCGATATTCTTTGCCGTGCCCGAGTTCACGAGTAATGGCCGACGTTGCGTTTCTAAGGTGCAGTGGAACGGTTAAATCACCGGTTTCCTTTGCCAGTTGCCGCGCTTGTTTAAACGCCCGATACACGGCATTACTTTTTGGAGCCAACGCCATAAATACCGTGGCCTGGGCGATGGCACGTTCACCTTCAGCTGGACCGATACGATGAAACGTATCCCAGGCATCAAGACCTATTTGTAAAGCCCGAGGGTCGGCATTGCCAATATCTTCACTGGCAATCGCCAGCAATCGACGGGCAACGTACAATGGATCACCGCCGCCTTCGAGGATACGACAATACCAATACAAAGCGGCATCGGGATCAGAGCCGCGAACGGATTTGTGAAACGCCGAAATCAAATCATAAAAATGATCACCCGATTTATCATACAATGGCTGTTTGTCACCGGCGACCTGCTGAACGGTGGCGACATCGATCGTGCGCAGGGGCACGCCCTGATCCGCCAAATCCACGCAAATTTCTAACAGGTTCAACACCCGACGGGCATCACCGTTTGCAAGCGCAATTAAACTGTCCTTTGCCTCAGGTTGCAGATCGATGTTCAACTGACCAAAGCCTTTATCTGTATCGCTAAGGGCTCTGGCAACCACGTTTTCCAGATGTTCGGATGTTAATGACTTTAAAACATACACCCTGGCTCTGGATAACAACGCCTGATTTAATTCAAAAGAAGGGTTTTCCGTGGTAGCACCGATAAAGGTAATGGTGCCATCTTCGATAAATGGCAGAAACGCATCTTGCTGACTTTTATTAAAACGATGCACCTCATCGACAAATAAGATGGTGCGACGCTGCTGACCCTGAGCACGAATTTTCGCCTGGTCAATTGCCTGACGAATATCTTTCACACCCGATGTCACCGCAGATAAGCGTTCAATATCTGCATCTGCATATTTGGCGATCAATTCCGCCAGCGTCGTTTTTCCGGTCCCTGGCGGTCCCCAGAATATTAAGGAATGACATAGTCCCTGCTCGATTGCCTGGCGTAGAGGTTTATTCGGACTTAATAGATGTTCCTGACCAATGTATTGATCCAACGCCACCGGGCGCATACGCGCTGCCAGCGGTGCAAACATGTCTTGTGATTCCAGATCAAAGCTTAAATTGCCGCTATCGCTGGTCATCAAAATCCACCCCTTGTGGCAGGGTAAAGTTAAATTGCTGCAAAGTCGGAAGTGGCGTTGTATTAACGTTGGACAGAGAAAACTGACTAAACTGTCCAGTAGCATCTTCAATCGTAAACGACGTTAAAACGTCACCATTAAAGGTTAAGTCCAGTGTTTTTACCTGTGCGTTTTCGTCTAACGAGGCAATGGAATAGGAGGAGTCATTTTTAGCGGTAACCTGATAGTCCTGCCACAAAGTCTCATCAGTGTCACTGAGCAAGAGGATCGGAGTATTGGCTACCGCATTACTGACTTTATAGGCAGACACCTGTTCTACAAATGGGTTATAAAACCACAACGTTTCACCATCACTGACGATCAACGTCTCATCAGGCTCTACCGTTTCCCAATAAATTAAATTTGGTCGACGAACTTTCAAGATGCCGGTTTGTTGTTGCAATTCATTGCCATCAGCATCACTGACAACCTGAGTAAAATCAGCACTAAATCCGCCAACTACTTCAAGCTTGTCCATAAGTTTCTGCTTAGTCTCGTCAGCATTTGCGGTTAATGCAATCACTGATGAAGCTAAGCATACTGAAGATAACACCCATTTTTTAACCGTGTTCAACATAACAACCTTATATTCTTTATCTGCGTGTCTAATCGTGTACCTTTACCAGCGATTTAATGCTGATTTAATAACTTGGAGTCGCTACGACTAGAAACGTTTAATTAAAATTTAGTTTTTAACTGGCGGTGGTGCCAATACTTCGCGATTACCATTATGACCGGGGCTACTTACCACACCACTCATTTCCATTTGTTCGATAATGCGCGCCGCACGGTTATAACCAATTCTAAACTTACGCTGAACACCGGAAATAGAGGCTCTGCGGGTTTCGGTTACATGGGCTAACGCTTCGTCATACAAGGCATCTAAGTCACTTTCTTCGGTTTCTGCCTGTTCGCCTGGCAATAGGTTATCGGCATTGGTTTCTCCGGAAAGAATTTCTTCAATGTAATTGGGTTTGCCACGCGCTTTCCAGTCATTTACGACAGCATGAACTTCATGATCGTCCACAAACGCGCCGTGTACCCGAGTCGGCACACCAGTGCCTGGTGGCAAGTACAACATATCACCCTGCCCTAGTAATTGCTCAGCACCTTGTTGATCTAAAATGGTTCTAGAATCAACGCGCGATGATACCTGAAACGCCATACGGGTTGGAATGTTGGCTTTAATCAAACCGGTAATGACATCAACGGAAGGACGCTGGGTTGCCAGAACCAAATGAATACCGGCGGCTCGAGCTTTTTGCGCGATACGGGCTATTAATTCCTCAACCTTTTTACCAACAATCATGATCATGTCGGCAAATTCATCAACAATTACCACGATGGCTGGCAGTTTTTCGAGTAATGGTGCCGTTTCATCCATACTATCGCCCGGCTTCCATAATGGATCGGTCAATGGTTCGCCGGCAGCAATGGCTTTGGCAATTTTCTGATTATAACCTTTCAGGTTTCGTACCCCTAACGCCGACATCAGTTTGTAACGACGTTCCATCTCGCCGACACACCAACGCAGCGCGTTAGCGGCTTCTTTCATATCGGTGACAACTTCTGCCAATAAATGTGGAATGCCTTCGTAAACCGAGAGTTCCAGCATTTTAGGGTCAATCATAATCAAACGCACATCTTCAGGCGTTGATTTGTAAAGCAAAGATAAAATCATCGTGTTTACACCGACCGATTTACCTGAGCCTGTGGTTCCGGCTACCAAAAGATGTGGCATTTTTGCAAGATCAACAACGATAGGATCGCCGGCAATGTCCTTCCCTAACACCATGGTTAGCGGTGACGCCGACTTGGTGAATACATCACAGCTGATAACTTCACTTAGACGAACAATTTCCCGGTGTTTGTTAGGCAGTTCCAGTCCGATAACTGATTTACCTGGGATCACTTCAACAACCCGCACACTGATTGCCGATAAGGCACGCGCCAAATCTTTCGATAAATTGGAAATTTTACTTACCTTCACGCCTGGGGCTAAATCTAGCTCAAAGCGGGTAATGACCGGACCCGGGAATACATTTACAACCTGAGCCTGAACCGAGAAATCCAATAACTTAGATTCCACCAGGCGGCTAACCATTTCCAGCTCTTCCTGATTGATTGGATTTTCATTTTTATCCGGTCTATCGAGTAACTCAATTGACGGCATCCCTACATACTTGTCGAAATCAGTGGTTGCTGGCGCCACGCTTTTCGGTGCAGGAACTTTTTGTTGTTGGGTTGGTTCGATGATGTCATCAAACGGTTCTATCGGATTAACTGGGTTAAATGCCGCATCAATCTCAACGTCGGAAATTTCAGGCTCTAAATGGCCCACCAGAGGTTCGTCTAAAATGTCGTCAATATCGACAAATGGCTCATCATGCAGCGCGTGTTCAACATCCTGGGCTTGTTCGGGATCAGGCGCGAAAAACCTTGCAGCCAGTTCTTCATCCGATGCCGACAGAGTTTTCTGCTGAACATCCGGTTCGAACGTTTCATCGAACGTCGAGGTTTGAACCGTTGATTTTTTACGCTTGCTGTTAGGTACCTTCTTGACCGTGTCAGACTCTTCATCAGCTATAAACGTGGGCTCTACATCCAAATCAATATCGATTGGTGATGATGAAAAGGAATGCTTTAATCGTGACGTGCCGTGCACCAAAGTCATTGCCGCATTAATGGACTTAGCGCCAAGCCAGTCAATAATGGTCAGGAAAGACAGGCCAGTCAAAAACACGAAGCCAGAAGTTGTTAAAAGAACCAGAAACAAACTGGTTCCGACAAAATTCAGATACGGTAATAACGAATTGGAAATGAGATCACCGATTAAACCACCACCAGAAAATTCGTAAATATCATCACCATTCATGCTCCAAATCGAGGTTAAACCGATATAAAGCATCAAAAAGCCAATAAACTTAAGGCCCAGTGTGAAAAAATCGATCTCTAACAGATAACGAATTCTCTGGAACAATAACCAGCCAATTAAGGCAACCGTAAAAGGCAATGTGTACGCGATACGTCCAAAACTAAATAAGATGATATCCGCAAGGTAAGCACCGATTGCGCCACCAGCATTATTTACCGCAGCATGATACCCTGTTTGTGACCAGCTCGGGTCCCGAGGGTCGAAGGTCAATAATGCGACGACCAGAAAAATGGCGAATACAGTGGTGAATATCAATCCCACTTCGAGAAGGCGTTGGCCACCACTTAGGGTTTTCTTGGTAGTTTCAGACAAATTCGAATCCATGGAAAATTTTTGTTGTTATTAAAGCCTAAAATAGCAAACATTTAGGTCGCTGAAAATATTTATCCGGTTTACACCTTCAATTACTCTTTGATTGGACAATCTGTGTGCTATCGGATCGGTAAATGGTTATTTGATTTCACTTCTTCCATCACCACATAGGTACGACTTTCACTTACCGCCGGCAAGGTGAGCAAGGTATCCCCCAATAAATTCCGATACGCCTGCATATCTGATACCCGGGTTTTCAATAGAAAGTCAAAATTTCCGGAAACCAGATGACACTCCTGAATAACATCGAGTTGCAGAACGGCCTTGGAAAACTCCTCAAAAACGTCCGGAGACGTTCGACTTAAGGTGATTTCGACGAAGACAAGTAATGATGCGCCAAGATATTGGGGATTTAAATTCGCGCTGTAACCGGTGATGACCTTATCGGCTTCGAGCTTTTTCACCCGTTCTAAACAAGGGGTAGGACTTAATCCCACACGTTTAGAAAGCTCTACGTTAGAAAGTCGACCATGTTTTTGAAGTTCACCAAGGATATTTTTATCAATCCTATCTAATTTTCGTTCACTCGCCACTTAAATAGTCCATTTATCTGCATTTTAATGTTATAGCGATATTTTTATCTTAAATATGCAAAATTACAAACAAATAATCTTATAATTTCCAATTATACTGGCTGAATAGTTTATTTGATTAACAACATAGAGACAGTTAAATGATTATTGGTGTTCCTAAAGAGATTAAAAACCATGAATATCGTGTAGGCATGGTTCCTGCGAGTGTTCGTGAACTAACAAACCACGGACATAAAGTGATGGTAGAAACTCAGGCCGGAAGCGGAATTGGTTTTACCGATCAAGATTATATGGATGTTGGCGCTTCGATTTTAGGCACCGCAGCTGAGGTATTTGCTGAAGCTGAGATGATCGTTAAAGTCAAAGAGCCACAAGCGGTAGAACGTGCAATGTTGCGTGAAGGTCAGATCCTGTTTACCTATCTTCACCTGGCGCCGGATCTTCCTCAAACCGAAGATTTAATCAAATCCAAAGCCATCTGTATTGCTTACGAGACGGTAACTGACAATCAAGGTGGTTTACCCCTGTTAGCCCCTATGTCAGAAGTAGCAGGTCGTATGTCGATTCAGGCTGGCGCTCAGGCTTTGGAGAAATCTAATGCCGGTCGCGGTATGTTACTAGGTGGTGTACCCGGTGTAGAATCTGCGAAGGTTGTTGTTATCGGTGGTGGTATGGTTGGTAATAACGCTGCTCAAATGGCTGTTGGTATGGGCGCCGAAGTCGTTGTTCTTGATCGCAACATCAATGTTTTACGTCGTTTAGATGCTCAGTTTGGCAATAAAGTTAAAGCTATCTACTCAACTGCTGATGCATTAGAGCAGCACGTTCTGGAAGCCGATTTGGTCATTGGTGGTGTTCTTATCCCGGGCGCAGCAGCACCAAAACTTGTTACTAAAGAACATATCAAGGCGATGAAGCCAGGTTCCGCTATCGTTGACGTTGCCATCGACCAAGGTGGTTGTATTGAAACGTCAAAAGCGACAACCCACGCCGATCCAACCTATATTGTTGATGACGTGGTTCATTATTGTGTCGCAAATATGCCAGGTGCTGTGCCACGCACTTCGACATTCGCACTCAACAACGCAACATTGCCTTATATTATCCAATTAGCTAACAAAGGTTATAAACAGGCTTTGCTTGACGATAAGCACTTGTTAAACGGCTTGAATGTTATTGCTGGTAAAGTGACTTGCCAAAGCGTTGCTGAAAACTTAGGTTTCGATTACGTTGAACCTGCAATTGCACTTGCTTAATGTGGCAACCGGGTAACTAGAAAACCCAAAGGCTGTATATGCGCGTTGACACCATAAGTGTTAATAAATTGATAAAAACGCTGTTAATGTAACAGCGTTTTTTTTATCGTATAACCTTGTTTTTGTATTCGGCTACCCCAATCAACAAAACATAATCGATTTATAACCCTCTGGTTATAGCATTTTCAAAATTCCATGGAGTATTACATGAGTGATGTAAGGCACTGCCCTCTTTTGATCTTAGGCTCAGGTCCTGCTGGCTACACAGCTGCCGTATACGCGGCACGCGCTAACTTAAATCCAGTGATGATCACAGGTATGCAGCAAGGTGGTCAATTAACCACAACGACTGAAGTAGAAAACTGGCCAGGCGATGCCGATGATCTAACCGGTCCATTGCTAATGGAACGGATGCAAAAACACGCAGAAAAATTTGATACTGAAATCATTTTCGATCATATCGACGAAGTTGATTTCTCTAACCGCCCTTTCCATTTAAAAGGCAGCAGTGGCGAGTACACTTGTGACGCATTGATCATCGCAACCGGTGCTTCAGCTCAGTATCTGGGGTTAGAATCTGAAACCGCGTTTATGGGTAAAGGTATTTCCGCATGTGCAACCTGTGATGGGTTCTTTTACCGTAACCAGAAAGTTGCCGTTGTTGGTGGTGGTAACACCGCGGTTGAAGAAGCACTTTACTTATCGAACATTGCTTCAGAAGTACATCTGATCCACCGTCGTGATACCTTCCGCAGTGAAAAGATCCTGACCCAGCGTCTGATGGATAAAGTCGAAAACGGCAATATTGTATTGCATTTGGACCGCACACTTGATGAAGTCCTTGGTGATAACATGGGCGTAACCGGTTTACGTCTGCAAGACACCAAGACTGACGCCAAAGAAGAAATCGACGTTGCTGGTTGCTTTATTGCCATTGGTCACAAACCAAACACAGGGATTTTTGCTGGTCAACTGGACATGAAAGACGGTTACTTAACCATTCAGTCTGGAACCACAGGTAACGCTACGCAAACCAGTGTTGAAGGTGTCTATGCCGCAGGTGACGTCGCTGACCACATCTACCGTCAGGCGATCACCTCCGCGGGTTCTGGCTGTATGGCAGCTCTGGACGCTGAACGTTATTTAGATGCTTTGGCATCCCGTAAGTAAGGTTTTTTACTTATGCAACAGATCCTGCATCGCCTGTCGACACAGGATCTGTCCTTTCCGCCAATCGAACAAGCATTATCCGAACCCAATGGGTTACTGGCGGTTGGCGGCGATCTCTCTGCGAAGAGAATTATCAGCGCTTATCGTAATGGCATCTTTCCCTGGTTTTCTGAAGGCGACCCAATCTTATGGTGGAGTCCGGATCCCAGAGCAATTTTAACGCTACAAGACCTTCGTATTAACCGAAGTTTAAAAAAATTCCTGAACAAATCTCCCTATCACATTACCTTAAATCACGCCTTTGATGACGTTATTGCATTGTGTGCCGATGCACCATTTCGCAAGGAAGATACCTGGATAGTCCCATCAATGATGTTGGCTTATCAACAACTGCATCGTCAGGGAGTCGCACATTCTATTGAAGTTTGGATGAATGATCAGTTAGTTGGTGGATTATATGGCATCGCTATTGGTGGTTTTTTTAGTGGCGAATCCATGTTTTACCGTGCCGAAAATGCTTCTAAAGTAGCTCTGATTGCACTAAGAAATCATTTGCTAGCACAAAACATCCAATTTATTGACTGTCAAATCCAAAACCCTTTTCTTGAATCCATGGGCGCAAAGGAAGTTAGTCGAGAAACGTTTTCACGATTACAATTAAACGCCATTACAACGCCAATCAAGGATAACTGCTGGCAACCACAAACACTGAAGCTCGATAATTGAGGCGCGATTCTTTATAGTAATACCAATCACATTAAGTTTGTGCACCGCTCTGAGTGAGGGCGGAGGTTCAGTTACAACATAGATTTCACTGATATAGTCAATCTATATTAATGAAATATAGGGCAGTAAATGGGCCTTAAGGTAAGCTCCCTGCGGGTGAGTTATAAAGGCGTTTATCCTGCGTTACTGATTTTGGCTGATTTAAGCTGATTTAAGCTGATTTAAGCTGATTTTAGCTGATTTTGGCTGGTCTTGAGATAATGGAGCGACCATGCTCTGCAATCAAAGCCTTCTCTAAAAGCCTTTAAATTCTCACTGAGTGAGCAATAATTTAATATGATTGGTATAAAGGTAGGCGAGATAAATCCATGTGTTTAATCGCCAAATACGGATCATGAGTGAGTCGATGAGCGAGCAAAAGTTTTTTCAATTTGGTTTAACCCAACACTTTCCCTGCAATTATTTGCCAGAGCAAAAAGAACGATTGATGGTGGTGATGAATCATGAATTACTCACCAATGAAAACTATCAACGGTTACTCGAAGCCGGTTTCCGACGCAGTGGCGATCAGGTCTATCGCCCCCACTGTCAGCGCTGCGACGCCTGTGAATCATTGCGCGTTCCAGTTAAAGAATTTATTGCTTCTAAAAGCCAAAAGCGCATTTTGACACTCAATAAAGATATCAAAATTAATATCAGCTCCAGCGAAAAGCCACAGTTCTACCCGTTATACGAGCGCTATATTAATACCATTCATATAGATGGCGGCATGTATCCTGCCAACCGTGAACAATACGACAATTTTATTAGAAGTGAGAATATTGCCCAATTGTTTATTGAGCTGTACTTGCAAGATAAATTGGTGAGTGTTGCTGTAACCGATCATTTGCCTAACGCACTGTCAGCGCTATACACCTTTTATGATCCCAATTTTGCGAAGCGTTCTCTGGGAAAATTATCCATACTCAGCCAAATAGAGGTGGCCCGCACATTAGGTAAAGAGTTTCTGTATTTGGGCTACCAGATCGATGCCTGCGCAAAAATGAACTATAAAAATAAATATCATCCCCACCAGCGCCTTCAGCAGCAACGATGGCAACGGATAGATAAATAAATAGCGCATTGACTTTACAAACAGTTCGCTTTTGGGCATGATCTGCGCAGCAAATATTTATGCATACTTTTTAGAGGATTAACGCTTAGATGGCGAAAGAAGAAAATATTGAAATGCAAGGTACGGTTTTGGATACGCTTCCAAACACCATGTTTCGTGTTGAATTAGAAAACGGTCACGTCGTAACCGCACATATCTCAGGCAAAATGCGCAAAAACTACATCCGTATTTTAACTGGTGATAAAGTTACTGTTGAACTAACACCATACGACTTATCTAAAGGTCGCATTATTTTCCGCGCCAGATAATCCCTGAGCTCTTGATAGGGCTAAATAGAGAATTGAAAAACCCCGCTATTGCGGGGTTTTGTTTTTTTATGGGGTTAACAACCCTAAGCACTGCTAATCGGTAGGCAAAAAAAAGCCGCTTAAAAGCGACTTTCTATCGGTATAACAATTAATCGAAATAAGATCAGGAAACCAGTTCTTCTTTTTCTTCAAAGTTGAACACAAGCTTCTCTTTTTTCTTATCGACATCAACTTTGGCAACACCGCCTTGCATCAATTGTCCAAACAAGAGTTCATTGGCTAGTGGTTTCTTCAAATGCTCCTGAATAAGCCTTGCCATTGGACGTGCGCCCATAGCCTTATCATAACCATGTTTCGCTAACCAGGCTCGTGCCTTCTTGCTGATTTCCAGTGACACACCTTTGTGATCAAGTTGCGCCTGTAGTTCAACAATAAACTTATCAACCACCTGCTCAATCACGTCGGCATGAAGATGATTAAACCAGATTATAGAATCGAGGCGATTCCTGAATTCCGGTGAAAAGACGCGGTTAATTTCTGACATCGCATCGAAACTATGGTCCTGTTGTTGGAAACCAATGGATTGTCGCGTCGTTTCACGAACCCCGGCATTGGTGGTAAGCACTAAGATGACATTACGAAAATCGGCTTTTCGGCCATTGTTGTCGGTTAATGTACCATGGTCCATCACCTGCAACAGGATATTATAAATATCCGTGTGTGCTTTTTCGATTTCATCTAGCAGGACCACTGAATGGGGGTGCTTAATGACCGCATCGGTCAACAAACCACCCTGCTCATAGCCAACATAACCCGGAGGCGCACCGATCAAACGGCTTACCGCGTGTTTTTCCATGTACTCGGACATATCAAAACGCAACAACTCTACACCAAGTATTTTGGCAAGTTGATTGGTCACCTCAGTTTTACCGACACCGGTAGGCCCGGAGAACAAGAAAGAGCCAACAGGTTTTTCTTCATGCCCTAAGCCAGCGCGGTTTAACCGAATCACTGAGGTCAAGCCGTCTATCGCTTCATCTTGACCAAACACCACCATTTTCAAATTGCGGTCGATATTCATCAAATTGTCTTTTTCTGTCGATGAAACAGATTTTTCCGGGATCCTGGCAATGGAGGCAACAATCGCTTCAATTTCACCGATATCGATCGTCTTTTTACGCTTTTTCTCGGGTAATAATTGTTGTTTAGCACCGGCTTCATCAATCACATCGATCGCTTTATCCGGTAAAAACCTGTCATTGATATATTTCGCCGACAACTCTGCTGCAGCTTTAAGGGCTTTGTTCGAATACTTTACATTATGATGCTTCTCATAGCGCTCTTTCAAACCTTGCAAGATTTTTGTAGTTTCATCAATTGATGGTTCGTTGATGTCGATTTTCTGAAAACGACGAGCCAGTGCCCTGTCTTTTTCAAAAATCGTTTTAAATTCCTGGTAAGTCGTAGAGCCCATGCAACGCAGTTTTCCGGACGACAGTAATGGTTTTATCAGGTTAGAGGCGTCCATCATACCACCAGACGCCGCACCAGCGCCTATGATGGTGTGAATTTCATCAATGAATAGAATCGCATGGGGATCTTTTTCAAGCTCCTTTAACAGGGCTTTAAAGCGCTTTTCAAAATCTCCACGATATTTGGTGCCCGCTAATAACGCTCCCATGTCCAGTGAATAGATGGTTGCATCCATTAACACGTCAGGGGCCTTCTCTTCTACGATCAATTTTGCCAAGCCTTCGGCAATCGCCGTTTTACCGACACCGGCTTCACCCACAAACAAGGGGTTGTTCTTACGACGGCGACTCAGCACCTGAATCGCGCGTTCCAGTTCAATAGAACGGCCGATCATAGGATCAATTTGCCCCAGCTGTGCGGCTTTATTCAAATTTTCCGCGTAGGCATCGACGTTTTTATTGTCTTCTTCCACGCTAATCGCATCATCATGCTCAATGGTTGGCTCACCAGAGTGCCCCTTCGAAATACCATGGGAAATAAAGTTAACGATATCAAGGCGAGTAATGTCAGATTTTTTCAGGAAGTATGCAGCTTGAGATTCCTGTTCGCTAAATATGGCCACCAGGACATTGGCACCATTGACCTCAGTCTTGCCAGAGGACTGAACATGAAATACAGCTCGCTGAAGAACACGCTGAAAACCCAGAGTTGGCTGGGTTTCTTTATCTTCTTCGCCTTCCTGGATCACCGGCGTCGTTTCTAAGATGAATGTGTTTAATTCCAACTTAAGCTTATCGAGGTCACCGCCACAGGCCTTGATCGCTTCGATCGCTTCCGGATTTTCCAGCAAAGCAAGCAATAAATGTTCTACCGTCATAAATTCATGGCGAGAATCTTTAGCTTGACGGAAAGCCAGATTTAAGGAGATTTCTAATTCTTTATTTAACATTAACGTCTTGCTCCATACTTTGGGGGACTATTACACCTGTTCCATGGTACACATCAGTGGATGTTCATGCTTACGGGCAAATCGACAAACTTGATCAACTTTTGTTTCTGCAACTTCAGCAGTAAAAATTCCGCAACTTGCTTTACCCTTATAATGTATTGTTAGCATAATTTGCGTCGCTTGGTCAGTATCCATGTTAAAAAATTTACTTAACACTTCAACTACGAAGTCCATCGGGGTGTAATCATCGTTTAATATAATGACCCGATACATGGACGGACGCTTTATTTTTTCACGCTGCTGCTCTTCAACAACACTATCCGTATCGTTTAATTCTTTGGCTTTACTCATATAAAAAATATTAGCCCTTACTATATCTATTATAAGAAAGAATTAAAAAATCAAAAAAACCAACAATTTATCTTGACTAATTTTTCTGATAATCTAAATTTTTAATTGTGGCTACTTTTTCGCCACGCCCCCTACCAGTAATTTACTGATAGAAATACTTTAATGATCATGTGAGATCGATTCAAACAAAAATACCAATGTATAAGAAGGAAGTGGAAGTATGGCTAATGGTACAGTGAAATGGTTCAATAACGCCAAAGGTTTTGGTTTTATTCGTCCAGAATCCGGCGGTGAAGATATCTTCGCGCACTACTCAACAATTCAAATGGACGGCTACCGTACGTTGAAAGCTGGCCAAAGTGTCGACTACGAGCTCAATGAAGGACCGAAAGGCCATCATGCTGCCAGTATCCGCCCTCTGGATATGGAAGGCGAGCAACAGTAGTCTAGCTTTTCAGTGATTCACAGCAAGGGAGGGGTCCTCTCTTTGCTGAATCCTGACTACCTGCTGTAAACGCCCCCTGATAATCAACCGGATATTTTGCCGGCTGTGACTATCAGAAAACCGACATAAAACAAGAAATTATCTTCTCTTGTTTTAAGGCTTTAGCCATAAAAGCCCTATTCGCTTCTTGTTACCAAGTGAGCAACTCTCATATATTGCTCATGAAACTGAAAAGCCCCCACTTTTCAACATACCTGTCAATATCGCAATCAAATCAATCATCCCAACCATGCCGTTTACAACTTAGTCTTAGATTTAACTGACGTTAAGTACCAACGTTTACAAAATCTTCCAGCGCCAGAGCTTATACCAATCACATTAAGTTTGTGCACAACTCAGAGTTAGGGCAGAGGTTCAGTTACCACATAGATTTTATTGAT
>NZ_JBHZSG010000012.1:0-11437 GCF_043642205.1 Thalassotalea litorea
CATTCTCTGCAATCAAAGCCTTGTCTAAAAGCCTTTAAATTCTCACTGAGTGAGCAATAATTTAATGGGATTGGTATGAGACACCTCTTAGTGGAATTGCTATGATTGTCGAATCATCGACAATCAACCCATTGATAACAAACACCTAAAGATAACCGAGTACATAATGAATATTGAATATGGTATTGGTGGCTCAACCGCCTCGGACGAATTAGCAAAATTACAGGACATGTGTGCCGATCTGCAAGGCATTAACCAACAAGAATATCAACAAAGAATTGCGCGGGCTCAGGCAATCATGCAAGCCCAAAATATTGCTGCGGTTTACCTGAACGCCGGTACCAACCTTGCGTATTTTACCGGTACTCATTGGTACCCTTCCGAACGCATGGTCGGTGCACTGCTACCCGCCGAGGGAGAGATCGTCTATATTGCACCGCATTTCGAGTTAGACACGTTAAAACAATATATGGCCATCGACGGTAAAGTCCACACCTGGCACGAACATATCAATCCGTATCAAGTCTTTTTAGACGCCCTGTCTTTCCTCAACATTGATCATGGCAGTATTGGTATCGATGAAGCCACGCCGTTTTTTATCGCCAACGGCATTGCTCAACTCACTGTTCAGTATACCTGGGTCGACGCAAAGGCGGTAACCGCAGGTTGCCGTATGCAAAAGTCGTTAAACGAAATCGCGATAATGCAACGCGCAAAAGATATCACCTTAATTGTCCAACAGGCCGCCGCTCGTATTTTGTATCCGGGTATTCCGGTTACCGAAGTCGAACAGTTTATCGACGCGGCACATCGACGTCTTGGCGCTAGCCAGGGCTCGTATTTCTGTATCGTTTTATTTGGCACAGATACCGCGTTTCCTCATGGGGTTGCCAAACCGAAAACACTCGATGTCAATGATATGGTACTAATTGATACGGGTTGTGAACTTTTTGGCTATCACTCAGACATTACTCGATCTTATGTGTTTGGAACGCCAAACGAACGCCAACGTCAGGTTTGGGAACACGAAAAACAAGCGCAGCTTATTGCTTTTGCCGCAGCAAAGCCAAACCAGCCTTGCGCCGATGTGGATAGCGCAGCAAGAAGTTATCTTGCCTCTGTTGGTTATGGTCCTGAATATCAATTACCTGGCTTGCCGCATCGAACCGGACATGGAATTGGTCTGGATATTCATGAATGGCCATATTTAGTCGGCAATGACACGACGCCATTAGCCGAAGGTATGTGTTTCTCCAATGAGCCGATGCTTTGTATTCCCGGAGAGTTTGGGATTCGCCTCGAAGATCATTTTTATATGACCAAAACCGGGCCAAAATGGTTTACAGAACCGTCACACAGTATTGATAACCCTTTCGGTTATGGCGTTGAATAAGCCAGCAAGAGAAAACGTTGAAAAGGATGTAAAGTTGTTTGTGGTGAGTTTGCCAAGAACCGCCACTACCAGCTTTTGCCTGGCAATGCTCGAACAAGGCTTTCGCGTTGCCCATACTGCGTATATATTGGAAGCGTTTCAAAACGCTCAGATAATCGCTGATACACCGGTGTTTAATGATTATATTGCTCTGGATAATCAATATCCACAGGCCAAATTTGTCTATCTGGAACGGGACGAGCAACAATGGTTAGCCTCAATTCGTCAGCTATTGTCACGTATGCAAACCAACTTGCAACGTCCTGATGGCGGCTTCAATCCAATATTAAAACGCTGTTACCATGAGGTATTCGGGCATTTCTCAGCGTCAGATCTTAATTGCGACCAATACCTTCTCGATTGTTTTACTCGTCACCAAAACCATCTCACTGAGTATTTTGCAAACCGCGATAATGACTTTATCCGATTGCAACCTGGCGATAATCTCTGGTGGCAAAAGGTCAGTGAGTTAATTAAACAACCACTGACAAACGCGCCTTTTCCCCATGTTAATATTGGCTCAAAAGTAACCAAATGGAATGAGTTAAAGCATCCCTTAAAAATCGACTCGACCCGCAATGGCCGCTGCGATGATCTGACACAATTACTGTACCGTTAAACCCCGTTACATTTTAATCTCGGGTAGCTATAGTCTCTGCTGCAATGTTTCGCTAGAATGAAAGCAATCTACTCGAAATTAATAATATTTATGACAGCATTTTTTGAATTCATCCCGCTTATTATCTTTTTTGTCGTTTACAAAATGGTCGACATTTACTGGGCTACTGGTGCGTTAATCGTCGCCGCAGCCATTCAGATGATCATCATGAAAATTCAAGGTAAAGAGATCCCACAAAAACAATGGTGGTTATTCGGATTAATTGCCGTATTCGGCGCGCTCACCTTAATCTTTCAAAATGATGCCTTTATCAAATGGAAAGTTACCATCGTCAATGTCTTCTTTGCGCTCGGTCTGTGGGTTAGTCATACATTTTTTAAGAAAAACCTGCTGCAATCTATGCTCGGGGAATCGATTCGTATGCCGGAGAAAATCTGGACGCGATACAACTATGCCTGGGTGATATTTTTTCTGGTTTGCGGTGTCCTTAATCTGTACGTCGCATTTAACTTTGAACAGGAAACCTGGGTAAACTTTAAAGTCTTTGGGTTGACAATTTTCACCTTTGTTTTTGCGTTAAGCTCCTTGCTGTTAATTTACAAGCATATTGAACCAGAGCCAGAAGCAGAATCGATTGAAGCTGCTACCGACAACGCTGTTAATAACAAAGACGAATCAGGACAATAACGTGCTTTATGCCATTATCAGCGAAGACAATGACAACAGTTTGGCGTTAAGACTGTCGGTTAGAGACCAGCATCTTGCAAGGTTACAACAATTAAAAGATCAGGGACGGTTAGTGTTAGCTGGCCCCTGCCCTGCCATTGACGATGAGAACCCAGGTGAGGCGGGCTTTACCGGTTCGCTATTGGTGCTAGAGTTCGATAACTTGCAGGATGCTAAAGCCTGGGCGGATGCAGATCCTTACATTAGCGCAGGCGTTTATAAATCGGTGATGGTGAAACCCTTTAAACAGGTTTTCTAAAGGTTAGCATGGCGCTTGCGCCATGCTTTTCAATCAATGGGACTTCTGACCATTGATATATTCCATAATCGAGACATAATCCATTACCCAGTAGCGATTTTTGTGTTTCGCCAGATACGCTAAAAACCTGTTGTGAGCAGTGGTACTAACGCTTAAGTGATCGCCACCAACACCATGGAAAATAATATTAATGACGCCTCCGTTGATCCCCTCGTGTTCAACGTAAGCTATCAATTGTTCAGCAGTTACATTGACCGGTGCCCACAATTGGTTAAATGATGGCCCTAGCTCTGTCTCGTAGCCTTTAATGGCAACAAACTCCCTTTCAATGGCCTGTAAAAAGGATTGCTGATTGACGACACGAATATCCCCACACGGCGGTGTAAAGGTTCGGTGTTGCTTACCATCAATGGCGAACAGGTAATCATTCGCCAGACGAATTTCACTCACCACATCCGTGATGGTTCGTTGCGACAAATCCAAATGGTCGGCAACCCAGTCCCTGCCATCTTCAGATTTTGAACAACCATGAAACAGGCTATGATTACCCAGCTCATGTCCCTGCTTAGCGGCCGCACGCCATTCTTCCAAACGTTGCCTCACCACAGGTGATGCCAAGGTTAAATAAAAACTGGCGCGAAGCCCATGACGATTTAACGCTGGCAATGCATTATCGAGATGAGAGTCTAATGCATCGTCATAACTTAGGCTCACCGCAACCAATTGCTTTTCAGGCCAGGTGATATGTTGTATTGATTTACCTTGTTCTGCGGTTATTGGTTTTTCATTTGTTGGTTTAGCCGTTGAAGAAACGGATATCGTCATCGTCAATAAGGCTATTGCGATGTTGTGTAAAAACCGAATAACCACTCTGTCAGAGGTTTGTTTTAACATACCCTACCTTTGCAACCGCACCATGTTGCTCAATCTCAATGGTTTTGTTTCACAACATCGTCTTGTTGAGCATCATTGTCCTTATCAACGTCTTCGTCTTGCTGTAGTTGTTCAACCTGTGTATCCAATCGAGCGGAGTCACTTAACAACACAGAAAACCATTGCCCTTCCGCAGAATTTTCCAGCGCGATCTTAATGATCATGGTTAAAGGTACGGACAATAGCATCCCCACGGTTCCTAACAACCAGCCCCAAAACACCAAACTCAGGAACACAACTAATGTCGATAATCCGAGGCCTTTTCCTAAATATTTGGGCTCAACAATGTTACCCATCACCGTATTGATCAGAATGTAACCCAGACCAATAAATCCAGCCATCGCGGGATTAAGTTGCACCAGCGCCAAAAGCACTGCCGGAACCGCCGCGATAATCGATCCAATATTAGGGATAAAATTAAACAAGAATGCGACAACGCCCCACAGTAGATAAAAATCAAGACCAAATGCCCACAACATGGTACTTACCAGAATACCTGTGCCAATACTGACAACGGTTTTGATCGCCAGATACTGATTAACAGAAGACAAAAATTTGTCTATCTGCGCCATTTTCATTTGTGGGTCCTGAAATGCCAGATGTAATTTCGTTGGTATGGTTGAGGCTTCAAGCAGCATAAAGACGACGGTTAGAATGATAAAGAACAAATTCGCCATAATGTTACCGAAGCTAGACAACATATTGGCCGCAAAGCCCATCGCCGCGCCCGGGTCGAGATACTGCATAAAAAACGACTTTGACACGCGAATATTATTATTAGCAAGCGTATCAATTAAACCGGAAAATTTTTCGGTGACCTGAGATTTGTATGTCGGCATTGACGAGGATAATTCATTCAGAGAATTACCAAGTAATCCGGTTATTAAAAAGCCAGCGCCGAAAAACAGGCCGATTACGACAAACACCGCCACAATTTTCGGAACGCGATATTCTACCGCCTTATTCACCAAAGGATTGCAGGCAATAGCAATAAATATGGATAATAAAAAAGGTACCAGGAGGTTTGACGCCACCTTGACCCCAGCCATAATAATAACCAGTAATGCCACCACAAAAATTGCTCTAACGACACCACTATCGGCTGTCTGTCCTTGATTTACTTGTCCCATATATATTCCAACATATTGTTTTCATTTACCTTAGCAAAAAATGATCGGGATAGTAAGGTAAGCCCTATAACAGAAATAAGGAAAATAAACGGATAGAAATTTTGACTCTGAATTACATGTCATCGCCGATGTTGCGCTACGTTTAACTAATACAGGAAACGAAACAGCCTATGATGAAACTTCTGATCACCGGTGGTACCGGACTCATTGGTAGCCATTTTATTCGACGCTATCAGGACAAATACGCCTTTACGCTTGTGTCTCGTCAACATACACCCATTCTGTCGAGCGATATCAATCAAGCGGCCATCACCTTCATTGACAGCTTGGCAGCACTGCCCCATTTAAATGACTTTGATGTGGTCATCAATCTAGCGGGTCAACCGATTGTTGATAAACGTTGGAATCGCATACAAAAGCAAAAAATTTGCCATAGCCGCTGGCATATTACCGAGCAACTCAGCCGACTCATCAATGACAGTGACACCCCGCCCAGGGTATTTTTATCCGGTTCGGCGATTGGTTTTTATGGCAGGCAGGGGGAAGAGGAGATTGACGAAAGCTTCACCGACATTTATCCAGAATTTAGTCACCAACTATGCAAAGTGTGGGAAGATAAAGCGCGATTATGTCACAACAAGACCCGATTGTGCTTGCTCAGAACCGGAATCGTGCTGGAGCGTAATCGCGGCGCGCTGGCAAAAATGATCCCGCCTTTTCGCATGGGGTTAGGCGGTCGCCTTTCCCATGGCAAACAAGTGATGTCATGGATCCATATCGACGATATGGTTGCCGCAATGCAATTTATGATCGAACATGACAGTATTCGTGGACCGGTAAATATGACGGCTCCTAACCCGGTCAGTAATCGCGAATTTAGCGAGGCACTGGCGAAAACGCTAGGCCGACCGAATCTTGCAACGATGCCATCATTCGTGGTGCGCGCGTTATTTGGAGAGATGGCTGACTTAATGCTGTATGGGCAACGGGTGTTACCTATTGCCTTATTAAAAGCTGGCTTTACCTTTGAGCACAGTCAACTAGACGATGCACTTGCACAGTTATTAAAACCCTGACCTCGTGAAAAAGGGCCTGTATCAAGGCCCTTATTTTTCGGTTGTCAAAGATGCTGTTTTAAACGGCAAATTAGTAGTGTCAAGTTACCTGGCCTCAAGTCATAGAGCATTTCTGACTTAATACTTAGAACTTAGAACTTAGAACTTAAAACTTAGAACTTTGAACTTTGAACGTAGACAGATTCGCATTCGCCGTTTCTTACTGACAACCCTTTATTTGTACTTTACAAGGTGCGCCGGATCAAGGTTAGGCTCGATAATTTTAGTAATCGATAGCAGGACGCCATGCCCAGCGCACCAACAATAACAGCTCCTAACACCGTACCCAGCAACCAATATTGCCAGTGCAACGTCGCGCTCATATCAAAAACCTGGGTTTGCAGGATAAACACGCCAATTTCCATCGACAGACTCCCTAGCAATCCCGCCAGCGCACCAAGAATGACAAACTCAAGCAACACACTATTGGTCAGTAGGCTCCCTTTAGCGCCAAGGGTTCTGAGAATAGCCAATTCCCTCTCTCGCTCTTCCATACTGGCCTGAACCTGCGCAATCAACACCAGAGCACCCGCGATCAATACCAGAATAAGAATAAACTCTACCGCCAGTGACACCTGTGAAATAACCGTGCGTAGCTGATTAATAATCGCATCAACATCAATAATACTGATGGTCGGGTAATCTTTCAAAAACGTCTGGAACTCAGATTTTTGCAACGCAGGTACGTAAATAGCGGCGATATAGGTTGCCGGAAAATCAGCAAGTACCGACTCCGAAAATATCATATAGAAATTCGGCTGCATCGACTGCCAGTTGACCGTGCGGATGCTAGTCACCGGCATAGAAACCGTTTCACTGCCCAGTTGAAATGTCAGTTCATCACCTACGTTAACTTGTAGTCGTTCTGCCAATTCCTGTTCCACGGAGACTTCAGGTTTGGGTTGTTCAGAATCGAACCATTGACCGGCAACGATTTCGTTTTCTTTTGGCAGGGTTTTGTGCCAGGTCAGGTTCAACTCCCGGCCGATCCCCCGGCGTCCCTGTTCACTCGCATTTTCGTCTTCTTTGGAAACACGGCGACGCACTTGCTCTTCGTTTATCGCCGATAAACGACCACGCACAATCGGATACAAATCACTGGCGGCTAACCCTTGTGCTTGTAAAAACGCCTCAACGGCCGGCACTTGCGTCTTACTTACGTTAACTAAAAACTGATTAGGTGTATTTTGCGGTAATTGAGCTTGCCATTCCCCAATCAAGTCATTGCGCACAACCAGCATCAATAATAAAAGTTGGATAGCAATGGTAAAACTGACCAATTGCACCTGATTGGCTTTGGCCCGACGTTTTAAATTGGCCATCGACAGGTGGAATGCCTGCCCTGCCTGACTGCCAACCGCACGTCCAGCGTTGATCAATACATGTCCAAGTAACAAAATAGTAGCAATGATGGCTCCTGCCCCCAGGATGAGAGCGCCGGTAAGCAATAGATTTTGACTAAATAGCCAGAGTAATAAAACTACCGCCAACAGCGGCGGTGTGCGTTCAAGCCAGGATAAGGCTCTTTCAAATCCGGCAAAGCCACGAATGACCGAAATGGCTGGCGTCGCAATCAACTGTCGTAGCGGGATAATCGCAAACGCCACCGCACAGACAACCCCCGTGAAAACGGCAACAAATACCGGATACGCTGAGATCTTTAACGTCACATCGGGCACCACGTCCGCCATAAACTGAATACCGATGTACTGGATACCATAGCCAATCACCAGACCGACCAGAATCGAAAAACTTGCCAATGCTCCCCAGTGCAATAGATACAATTTACGGATAAAAGCAGACGATGCACCGATTGCCTTGTATACCGCAACCATAGGCTGATGGCGTTGGCCATAACGTCGAGACGCAACAGAAACGGCGACGGCCGCTAAGATAATTCCTAACATACTGGCAAGGGATAAATAGCTTTCAGCGCGATTTAGCGCATTAGCCAGCGGACTTTGCTGATCTTTGATATCGCGAAAACGCTGTGTTTCTAAAATCTGTGGTTTAGCCCAATCGGAAAAATCACTAATAGCGTCACCGGCAAACAAATATTTGTAGGTCAACCGGCTGCCAGGCTGAACAATATCGGTGGCAGGAACATCGTCGACGTGGATCATGACTCTAGGACCAGAGGTAAACACGCTAAAAGAAGAGTCTGGCTCCTTATCAATCACCCCTGAAATGGTAAATTCGCTATTGCCAAGCTCGAAGCGGTCCCCTACCTGTAGATTCAGATTGTTCAGTAACGACGGACCAACGTATGCATTGCCCCTTGCTGGTGGTTGAGCGCTTGAGACCGTCATACCATCATCATTGCGTAGTTTTGCAACCATGAGATTGCCACGCAGTGGATAGCCATCACTCACCGCTTTCACCGACGCAAGGACCATATCTTCCTCGCCAAACACCATCGAAGAAAACTGTAACAATTGCGCGTGTTTTAACCCCATTTCCTGAGCTTTCAGGAGATACTTATCCGCTACTGGACGTGGCGATTGCAAAACCCGGTCTGCCGCAATAAAACTGTTACTTTGTTGAATCAAGGCTGATTTAATTTGTGCCGAAAAGCCAGACAGGCTGAACACGCTGGCGACGGCAATAATTAATGCAACCGCGATGATGGTCAACTCACCCCGTTTTAATTCGTGACGGAACAATCGCCAGGATTGTGTAGCCCATACCGACATCATTACACTACCTCGGCCATGGGATTAACCGATTCACTCAGCTCACCTGCGTGCATCACTAATTGACGCTGACATTGGGCCGCCAACTCATTATCGTGCGTTACAAGAACCAATGTTGTGCCCTGCTGTTGATTTAATTCAAACAGCAATTCGCTGACAGTAGCACCGGTTTTACTGTCCAGATTCCCGGTCGGTTCGTCTGCGAATAAGATGTCAGGTGAGCTAATAAACGCTCGGGCAATCGCCACTCGTTGCTGCTCTCCACCGGACAGTTGGGATGGAAAATGATCGGCGCGGTCTTGAAGCCCAACTTTTTCCAGCATCGCCAACGCGCGCTGCTGTGCGTCGCTATCGCCTGCCAATTCCGCTGGCAACATAACATTTTCCATTGCGGTTAAGCTGTTTATTAACAAGAAGGATTGAAAGATAAAACCAACGTGCTTTGCCCTGACAGCGGAACGTTGTTCTTCATCAAACTTGTGCAAAGGGGCCTGTTTGAGGTAGATTTCCCCTTGAGAGGGTGTATCCAACCCGGCAAGCAATGACAAAAGCGTGGTTTTACCGGAACCTGACGCGCCAATAATGGCGACGGTTTCTCCCGGACGAACCTGTAAATCGATCGGTTGTAGAATTTCCAGCGTTTTCTCGCCGGTTGTAACCTGTTTGGTCACCTGGCGACATTGTAAAATTAAATCAGGATCCTGAAGCATGATGAAAAAATTTTTCCCTTGGTTATTACTACTATGTTGTACGTTTGCCAACCCGGTTTTGGCTCAATACTCTATTCTACTACTAGGTGATAGCCTTAGTGCAAGTTATGGGATGCAAGAAAATGAAGGCTGGGTATCCATTTTAAATGAAAAGCTGGAGCAAGATGCGGCCAGTTATCGCATTGTAAACGCCAGTATTAGTGGCGAGACCACTGATGGTGGATTGGCCAGACTCCCGAAAATACTCGCCTCTAAGCAAGTGGATTACTTACTCATTGAACTGGGCGGTAACGACGGTCTTCGAGGTTTTCCACCCAAATTAATTAAAAATAATTTGTTACAAATGATCGAGTTGGCCAAGCAGAAAAACATAAAGGTCATCATTAGCGAGGTGAAAATTCCCCCAAACTATGGTCAACGATACAACAATATGTTTAACGCCGTATTTACCGATGTCGCTGAACAAACGGATAGTGCATTGATCCCATTCTTCATTGAAGAGGTGGCAATTAACCCTGATCTAATGCAAGCCGATGGCATACACCCTACCAAAGAAGCGCAACCGCTGCTGGCAACACGGATGCGTGAGTTACTCGATCCGGTCGTAACACCTTAACGCCCGTTATTTCGCGTTAATTTGCATTAGTTGCATAGCAACGTACTTCCAGCTTAACTCATCAAAGTTAATGCCAGCCATGGCGTAAAGCTTAGAACAATGGCGGCGATCTTAAAGTTCGCTAAATACTGGAAGTACATGGGGGGCAGCGCACTTTTTTCCAGGTTGAACATACCGGCGTGGATAGTCATGGCCCAATTCTGAGCAACCTTGAGTAATAGGGTTGCAACCAATAAAACCCCAAAGTTAATGACCGTGCACCAGCCAAAAAAGCTGGTCCAAAATTGCATATCATCCATATTATCTCTCCCACGCTCTAACTTATATAAGGCAAGTATACGTTAACAATCATAGCCCTGCAGCCATCTGGATTATGGCATTGAATGTCTGCTGATTTATTTTTGGGTGGTTAACATGAAGTTTTTGGACGTAGGGTATTTCAGTAAGGCAGTTTTAGCAATCAAACCGATAAGTTTTCAATGCGATGAATTCAAAACAAAAGGCGCATTGCTAGCATCGACAAACAACAATGAGTCTAAGTAGTAAATGATAGAAACAAAAAAGCCGACATTCGTCGGCTTTTTTGTACTTCGAAAAGTGGCGTCCCCTAGGGGATTCGAACCCCTGTTACCGCCGTGAAAGGGCGGTGTCCTAGGCCTCTAGACGAAGGGGACGCGAAATTTGTTTTGATTTATCAAAAACCGCGACAAGTCACCTGTTACCAGATGAGACCTTGGATATTGTCAATTAAGTGGCGTCCCCTAGGGGATTCGAACCCCTGTTACCGCCGTGAAAGGGCGGTGTCCTAGGCCTCTAGACGAAGGGGACGCAAAAATCTTTCTTCATAAACCAGTGATGGTAAATGATGAACTTGATGATTTTGCGAAATGAGTAAACCTCATCGGCACCAGAACAAGTCACCTAATTGTATGTAAATAAGTTGGCGTCCCCTAGGGGATTCGAACCCCTGTTACCGCCGTGAAAGGGCGGTGTCCTAGGCCTCTAGACGAAGGGGACGCAGAATTCCTGAAACGACTTAACCGCTTAGAAGAATTTGCGCATGGTAAGTAAACTTACCGGCACTAGAACTTACATAATCTGTCAGGTACAACTTATTTTAATGAAGTGGCGTCCCCTAGGGGATTCGAACCCCTGTTACCGCCGTGAAAGGGCGGTGTCCTAGGCCTCTAGACGAAGGGGACGC
>NZ_JBHZSG010000012.1:11537-39842 GCF_043642205.1 Thalassotalea litorea
CCCCTAGGGGATTCGAACCCCTGTTACCGCCGTGAAAGGGCGGTGTCCTAGGCCTCTAGACGAAGGGGACGCAAAAAATATTCAACAAATCAAATCTGACTCATTAAGTATATCCGCATAAGAAAATAAGACACTTCGAATCTTAAATTCACCTTCTACACGTTGAAAATATTCAACCTGCGTTGACTTTTGCCAAAGTCATAGTTTGGAAAAACCAAACTAAAAGAATTCTGGTGGAGCTATGCGGGATCGAACCGCAGACCTCTTCGCTGCCAGCGAAGCGCTCTCCCAGCTGAGCTATAGCCCCAGAACCTGCTCTCTTGAGCGACCTTACTCGTTGAAAGCGAGGCGAATTCTAAGCAGGGTCCCCTAAAGAGTCAACAGTTTTTTTGCATAAAAACGTAAAAATAACGAAAAACGGGGTTAAGCGATTATTAATTCATCGCTTTGTTGATTTTTTACATAGCCAGGCCTGATGAAATCGTAATTTCACCCTCAAAAAGGGCGAAAATATAAGGTCTTTCGAGCGCCAAATGCGGTTAAAGAGATAGCATGCTAACACCCTTGGACGTTTGCTCAGGCGAATTTCAAAAAACTGATTGATAGCATTCAATGATACTCCCTGCCCTGTTCCGATCCCATCGGAAAATATATATCAGTAGAAATCTATAGGGAATTATCGCTACAATGAAAAAACGCCAACAAATAAGGTAATTTTCTTGTGAAGGTCAGATATAGCTCCTATAACTATGTATGCAAAAACCTTAATTCTTATTTCTCTGAGCCAGTCTTATTTTGCGCAGTATTCTCGGCGAGTTAGGTGACTGAAGATATATGCGCTTACAAAAATTAAATGTAGTAGCCATTGGCGGTGGCCATGGTCTGGGACGAATCCTTTCTACCTTATCTTTTCTGGGTGATCAGCTAACCGGCATCGTTGCGACCACCGATAATGGTGGTTCCACCGGCAAACTAAGAAAACGTACCAGCTCTATTGCTTGGGGTGATTTACGTAATTGTCTGACGCAACTAGTCGAGCCTGAGTCTGTTGGTAACCAATTGTTTAACTTCCGTTTTGACGGTAATGATGAACTCAGCGGTCACAACCTGGGCAACTTAATTTTATTTGGCTTAAATGAAATCCAGAGTCGCCCTCTCGACTCCATAAATTTGATCTCCAGCTTATTGAAGGTCAAAACCAAAGTTTACCCAATGTCAGAAACCCCCACCGACCTACTTGCCTTTTATGAACATGGCCGCTGCAAGGTAGGGGAAATCTCTGTCGATGATATGCCATCAATGCCAAACAAACTGATGCTGGCACCTTTGGTTAAATCCATTCCAGAATGTGTAATTGCCATTGAGAATGCAGACTTAATTATTTTAGGACCGGGTAGCTTTCTGACCAGCGTAGTACCGCCATTACTGGTTAATGATATACGCAGCGCTATTGCAAAGCGCACTGGCCAATGCGTATTTATCGATAACATTAACCAGGAAGACAGCCCCGCTGGCAAATTGGTATTGGATGAAAAACTAAACTGGCTAGAAAGTAATTTAGGCAGTTTGCCGATTGATACGGTTATTACTCAAGATAGCAGTGCCACGTCGGATAAAGTAAACGTGCTTTGTCGGACCTTAAGCGATGCAGACAATAGCGACTATCACGATAAGCAGTTATTGCTCGCCGCCCTTGAAGACTGTGCCGGAAAGTTATCTTTTGCCGCATCGGACGTCGTAAACGGGTAGCGCCGACAGGCGGTTTACTTAAATCATACAAAAAGCCCGGGTCACATCGTTTCCCGGGCTTTTTTATTGAACACATTAGGTTGCGATATTATCCAACTGTTGTGCAAATCAATCGTGACTAACCGTCATCCTGGCTAATACGACTTGCAACCGCACCCTTTTGGTCCTTATATTTTGCATCATCGCGTTTGTTATACGGACGAACCGCTTCGCCGGACATGGTCTCGAAGTTTAACGCCGCTATTTTCATTTTCGGCCGCAAGGCCAATGGCAGCTTACCTGAATTGAAAAATTCCAAAACGATTTGCCCTGACCAACCCGGATCAATGCGATGCGCCGTAACATGAACCATTAATCCCAGACGCGCTAAGGATGAGCGACCATCTAACCAGCCAACGATATCAGCAGGCAATGTTACCGATTCATGCGTAACCGCAAGTGCAAGCTCTCCCGGGTGTAGAAAAAATGCATCGCCATCATTAATATGAATCTCATCACTCATCAAGGTATTCATCGCTTCCTGAACTTCAGCCTTTGGACCACTCAGATCAATAAATGGTGCGGTATGATCTTCAAATACGCGAAACTTGTTTCCCAGACAAATATCAACGCTCACGCCAGAAATCATGCTGGCATCCGGGCGAGGTTCAATACAAATTTTTCCAGCCGCTAACAGGGCTTCAATATCTTTATCACAAAGTCTCATGGCTTATTCTTCTATAATGCTGAGCTTGGCGGTCGCAGGACTGCGCCAATCCAGTTGATAATACAAATCGCTTACTATATTGGTGGCTATTTTACGGTAGATTTGGCTAATGTCACTATCTATATCGGTTAATATTGGTGATTTCCCCGTATCCGCCCCTTGACGAATATCAAGATTCAGTGGGATTTGTCCAAGCAGGTTGATGTCCTGACCTTCGGCAAGCTGCTGCGCGCCTCCCCGCCCAAAAATATGAGATTCATGCCCACAGTTTGCACAAATGTGATAACTCATATTTTCGACAACCCCCAATACTGGCACCTGCACTTTATCAAACATACTGATGCCTTTTTTGACATCAATCAGGGCTATATCCTGTGGTGTTGTTACCATGCAAGCTGCGGCAACCGGCACCTTTTGGGCAAGCGTTAATTGAATATCGCCGGTGCCAGGTGGCATGTCAATTAACAGATAGTCGAGATCATCCCAGGCGGTCTCATTAAGTAGTTGTGTAAAGGCGGTGCTTGCCATCGGGCCACGCCAGATGCTGGCCTGAGAATCCGGTACCAAAAAGCCAATCGACATTGCCGATAACCCCTGACCATGGAGTGGCAACATCCGCTTACCATCTTCAGAACCTGGTTTTTGATCACCAATGCCAAGCATTGTCGGAATGGATGGACCATATATATCTGCATCAAGGATCCCGACCCGGGCGCCCTCCTCCTGTAGCGCCAAAGCAATATTGACGGCGGTTGTTGATTTACCTACACCACCTTTACCTGAAGCAATCGCGAGAATATTTTTTACGCCACTAATATTGTGTTGCCTTACGGGCTCCACCGAAACCTTGGCTTTTAAATCAAGGTTGACATCTAACTCTTCAGCCAACTTTTCAACCGCACACTGCAGTTGTGTAAAACAGGGAAATGCTAGACTCACATCCAGTAAATAACCTTCATTATTTTCGCTAATATCGCATTTGGATAATACGTCTAACAAACCAAAGGGAAAATCCTTGCTGCGGTATTGCCGTAAATAATTGCGGATTTCTTGTTCCATTTTTCCACCTTTTCTGCAATGTGATGCATAGTCTCGTGCATTTGTTGGCGTTATCGAAGGCATATCATGCCTTCTCATCCATTTAATTAATGCTTTGTTTCATAATATGTGGCTTTTTCGGCAATATCGATAATTATTAATGAAAAAAACCCGCAAATTTTGTACTATCGCTGCCACGATCACCATTAACAAATTAAATTCGGACAATGTCGACCAATAAACGCAAAATCCTTGTCACCAGCGCACTTCCTTATGCCAATGGCCCAATCCATTTAGGCCATCTTCTTGAGTACATCCAAACTGATATCTGGGTACGTTTCCAAAAGATGCGGGGGCATGAAACCTATTACGTCTGTGCAGATGATGCTCACGGCACACCAATTATGCTCAAAGCGCAACAATTAGGCATGGCACCAGAAGCCATGATCGAGCAGGTACGTCAAGAGCACATGGCGGATTTTGCCGACTTTCAAATCGAGTTTGATAACTATCATTCCACCCACAGCGATGAAAACCAGGCGTTCGCCGAGGAAATCTATCGCCGTTTGGACGCCAACGGCCATATTAAACGCCGTACCATTTCGCAACTATTCGACCCTGAAAAAGCAATGTTTTTACCGGATCGATTCGTAAAAGGTACTTGTCCAAAATGTAAGAGTGAAGATCAAAACGGCGATAACTGCGATAACTGTGGTGCGACCTATTCACCGACGGATCTGATCAACCCAATCAGTGTAGTTTCCGGTGCAACGCCTGTGCTTAAAGACTCTGAGCATTATTTCTTCGATTTGCCGGCATTTGAGCAAATGCTAAAAGACTGGACCCGCAGTGGGTCGCTGCAAGAAGAAATGGCAAACAAGCTGGCAGAGTGGTTTGAGCAAGGTTTACAACAATGGGATATCTCCCGTGACGCGCCTTATTTTGGCTTTGAGATCCCAGACGCTCCGGGCAAGTTCTTCTACGTATGGCTAGATGCCCCGATTGGTTATATGGGTAGCTTTAAAAACCTGTGTGATAAGCAAGGCATTAACTTTGATGAGTTCTGGAACAAAGACTCTGAAGCCGAGTTGTATCACTTTATCGGTAAAGACATCATTTATTTCCACAGCTTATTCTGGCCTGCCATGTTACAAGGCTCAGGATATCGTCAACCGACATCCGTATATGCGCACGGTTTCGTCACCGTCAATGGTACTAAGATGTCCAAGTCTAAGGGCACCTTTATCAAAGGGCGTACCTATTTGGACCACTTAAACCCAGAATATCTGCGTTACTACTTCGCGGCTAAATTGACAAGCCGCATCGATGACTTAGATTTGAATCTGGAAGATTTTGCCCAACGGGTTAACTCCGACCTAGTTGGTAAGCTCGTTAATATTGCCTCTCGTTGTGCCAGCTTTATTAGCAAAAAATTCGATGGCATCTTGATTGCCAACCCAACTGAACAGGCACTAGCCGATGAAGTTATGAATGCCGGTGATAGCATTGCCGCGCACTATGAAAATCGCGAATTTGGTCGCGCCATGCGAGAAATCATGGCACTTGCCGATAAAGTCAATGAATACATTGCCGTAAAAGAACCATGGCAATTAATCAAAGAAGACGGCAAGCAGCAAGAGGTTCAGGAAATCTGCTCATTGGGCATTAACTTGTTCCGAATTCTGATGATTTATTTGAAGCCGGTTCTACCAGGTCTGGCGGATAAGTCCGCTCAGTTCTTAAATGATGAGCTGAACTGGGAAGGTCACAAGGCTTTACTCACTGATCACAAGATCAATAAATTTAAGGCGTTACTGCAACGCGTAGAGATGGATAAAGTCAACGCTATGGTTGAAGATTCTAAAGATAACCTTGAAGCTAAGGCGCAACAACCAGTCACCGGTCCGTTAGCGGATGACCCAATTGCTGATGAAATCAGTTTCGACGATTTTGCCAAGGTTGATTTACGCGTAGCGAAAATCGTCAAAGCAGAGCATGTCGAAAAAGCCGACAAGTTACTTCGCATCGAAGTCGATTTAGGCGGTGAAACCAGGCAAATTTTCGCTGGCATAAAATCAGCTTATCAACCAGAAGATTTAATCGGAAAACTGACCGTCGTAGTTGCCAACCTGGCGCCACGAAAAATGCGCTTTGGCATGTCAGAAGGCATGATCATTGCCGCAGGTCCTGGCGGTAAAGATATCTTCATTTTAAACCCTGACAATGGCGCCGAACCAGGCATGCGAGTCATGTAAGATACTCGAACCAATATCAATTTACACAAAAGGGACCGCTTTTACATTGGTCCCTTTTTTATTGCCACATTTTCTGCGCCATCAATAACTAATTAGACATCCATCGTAAGACCCAACGACTACCTAGTGACTTAACTAGACACCCACTACAGTGAAACCACTAACTAGACATCCACGTTAAACAGACGCAAGATAGGTCACGGATATAGCATTGTGGACTTAATCATGTGATGGAATAGACTGCGAACGGACTCTAAAGGCTTGCATCGATTGTCCATTTCGTTAGGCTAGCTAAACAACAATTACCGTAGCCATTTGTAATTTAATAAAATATCGAAAAAGATAAAGATAAAGATAATTAAATAGTGAAAAAACATCATGTAAGATCAAACTCGAACAGGTTTTTTGTATTTACCTTTTCAGCGCTTGCTTTCACTAACCTATCTGCATGCAGTGCCAGGCAAATTGAAGAATTCAGCTGTCATTTTGTATCAGCTAGGTATGAAGCAGCGCAAGAAAAAAAACGTGATGAGAACAAAACGTTAGAACCTCAAACAACTCCTCAGCCAGACAACAATACACCCTCTATCCAGAAATCAGCCAAATGCTGACAACATTGAAGAAAAGCATGGAAGTTTTAAGAGGAGCAATGACTTGGGGTACAAGGTGATATTTTGAAGACAAAGTACCAATCAAACCCCTTTAAAAGTAAACATGGCATAATCTCAGTAGGTTTAAATAAAAAACTTTTTACTCGAACCCATGTTGATTCGCCGTTCTCGGTTTTGAATCTCGCAAAGATGAGTAAGAGATACTTTATGGCCGGCAGGACCTCTAAAGTGAAACTCAAACCTTGTGGTCAAACTCAGCCAACTTTGCGATGAAATATTTAGTCTTGCCAAGATGTTAGGCGCATTAGAGTCTATATATCCACAGTTTTTATCTTTAATGACTCTACTGGTGAGATCCAGTAAATTTAAATAATCTTCAAATTTAAACGGTAGCCCTGAAGGCATATTTTCCTTGGCGTCACCAACAAATTTCATCAATTTTTCAGGTTGCCTACCTTTCAAAGCTGATGAAACTCTTCTTCGGATACTTGTGTACATCGATGTTTCTGGTGTTTGAGCTATACCAGCCCTTAGCGGATTTAAATCAACATAGGTCATACAAGCAGCCAGTGCAGGCTCATCCAATAGAGCCTGACTCATAAATCGCCCTTCCCAAAATCGCCCCGTGCAATTATCTTCAGCATTTGCCATCCTGGCAATTGGTTCATTTAATAAGCGCATGAACCAGCTGATATCAAATAACCGATTTCGATAAGTTGTGATAGTAGCGTTGAGCGTTGCTACAAGCGATTCAGAAATATGTCCTGCCTCGATAAATTGTTGAGTGATTAATGTACCTTTGCATACCCTGTGCCAACGATGGATAACCTCCGTATCGCTTAATGCTTCGGCTTTGTTTTTGTCGACGTGCAACACGAGGTGACAATGGTTTGTCATAACCGCGTACGCACAAATATCGATGCAGAAAATTTCAGATAGGAACAGCAACCTTCTTTCAACCCATTCGCGCCGGTGTTCAAAACTTTTATTAGAAAATTTATCTTTTCCGCACAAAAATGCGCGTCGTACACAACGACTGACGCAATGGTAATAAGGGGTTGCTTGAAGGCAAATCTGCCTACTTCTTGGGTTTGGCATCATTCCACTCCTTGGAATTGAGATATACCTTGAGGATAGCTTCACATGCAATCTGTGCCAGTCAGTTTTTTTGGATAGCTCAAATATGAATTTTATTTAAGCGTGGGTGTCTTATTAATGGAAGTATTAGGGTGGGTGTCTAAAGAGTAAAAAGTGCGTTACTGTGGATGTCTATTTAAAACAAAGCCCGCAAAAGCGGGCTGTGTAGTCGATTGTCACTAGCTCATATGCATCAGCATTAAGTTTGGATTTTCCAGAAATGATTTCCAAAGATTACTAAAACGGGCAATTGTACCGCCGTCTATAATACGGTGGTCTCCGGACCAGCTAACCTGCATAATTGCACGAGCCTGAACATCTCCATTCTCATCAAACCGTGGTAATGTCTGAACTTTACCTAACGCAACGATAGCAACTTCTGGTTTGTTAATAATTGGCGTTGCAACGGTACCACCTATTGCGCCAATATTAGAGATGCTAATGGTGCCGCCTTTTAAATCCGCGGCTGCCACCCTGCCATCGCGTGCAGCATGGGTTAAACGCATCACTTCTTTTGCAACGTCAACAATGGACTTACCTTGCACTTGCTTAATATTCGGCACTAATAACCCTAACTTAGAATCGACTGCCATCCCAATGTTATGATCGTCAAAATAAGTTAGCTCCGTACAATCATCATTAGGTTGCGAATTCATCACCGGGAATTCCCTAAGGGCCAGTGACATTGCCTTAATAAAGAAAGGCATCATCGTAACTTTAATGTCCTGTTTGGCATACTCGCTCTTGACCGACTTTCGTAATGCAATCAGATCCGTTAAATCGATTTCCTCACAGTAAGTAAAGTGAGGGATGGTCGATACCGATGCAGTCATGGCTTTAGCCATTGCCGCTTTCACGCCTCGGATAGGCTCAACTCTTGTGTTACCCGAAACACAAACTGGCGCGGATTCAACCGTTGGGGCTGCAGACGGCTGCACTTGTGAACCACTTTGAGAGAATTTCACTACATCTTCTTTGTAGACGCGCCCTTTAGGGCCACTACCTGGAACCAGATGAATATCGACGAACATTTCTCTGGCAACTCGGCGAACTGCCGGGCTCGCTAAAGCTTTACCACTGGCGACTTTACTATTTACCGGCTGAGAAACATGGGTGTCTTGTTTATCATCTTGTTTAACAGTTTTCGAAGCGTGGGTGTCTTGATTAACTTGTTGTTGTGATTCTGCAACTGAACTTGTGGCAACGCTTGCGTCTGCTGCACCCTGATGTTCAATAGCGAACAGAGGCTCATGAACTTTAGCAACATCGCCTTTAGCATAATAAAGCTTAACGACTTTGCCGGCATATTTGGCCGGGATCTGTACCAAAGCTTTGTCGGTCATCACATCAACAACCGCCTGATCTTCTTCAATGATATCGCCTTCACGAACCAACCATTCAACAATTTCGCATTCGACAATGCCTTCACCAATATCCGGTAGAATAAAGTCTTCTGTTTGATTCGAGCCAGCAGGACAAGAATCACTGGCAATCACGGTTTCCAGCGCAGGCACATCGCTGATATTCTCACCGTTCGTTTTCACGTCCGCTTCATCACCTTGTGTGGTCATCGCAAACAACGGTGAGTGTACCTTAGCAATTTCGCCCTGCTTATAATAAAGCTTTTCAACAACACCGGAATACATTGCCGGAATTTGCACTAAGGCTTTGTCGGTCATTACATCAGCAACGGGTTGATCTTCTTCAATACGATCTCCCTCTTTCACTAGCCACTCTACGAGTTCACACTCAACAATGCCTTCGCCGATATCCGGTAAGATAAAATCAATACTCATCACAACCCCCTAGTAATTCACTGAGGCCATAATGGCTTCAAAGGTTTTCAATTCATCTGGCATATATTCTTTTTCATGTGCCAATGGGAATGGCGTATCCAGACCACATACTCGGGTGATTGGCGATTCCAGGTGTAAGAAACATTCTGATTGAATCGTTGCAGCAATTTCTCCTGCAAATCCACCGGTCAATGGAGCTTCGTGGTTAATCAGCAGACGACCGGTTTTAATAACAGAGTTAGCAACGGTTTCCACATCCCACGGCAAGATTGACCGTAAGTCGATAATTTCACAAGAAACCCCTTGCTTTTCAGCCATCTTGGCCGCTTTTTCCAAGGTTTCCATTTGTGCGCCCCAACCAAGTAAAGAGATATCAGAGCCTGTCGAGACCACTTCGGCTTTGCCAAGTGGTATTTGATAATCCTCTTCGGGCACTTCACCAACGGATGCGCGATATAACTTTTTCGGTTCGAAGAATACCACGGGGTTATCGTCACGAATTGACGCAAGCAATAATCCTTTGGCTTGATATGGGTTTCTTGGCACCACAATTTTCAGGCCTGGAGTGTGGGCAAAATAGGCTTCAGGAGACTGACTGTGATACAAACCACCGGCAATGCCGCCACCATATGGGGTACGAATGGTCAATTTTCCAACATCAAATTCATTGCCACTGCGGTAACGGAATTTTGCACTTTCATTCACAATTTGGTCAAAGGCCGGAAAAATATAATCTGCGAATTGAATTTCGGCAATCGGCAAACTCCCTTGCGCCGCAAGTCCGTTGGCAAAACCTATAATCCCCTGCTCTGTCAACGGCGTGTTAAAGCAGCGGGCTTTACCATATTTCTCTTGGAGATTACTGGTTGCCCTAAAAACGCCACCAAAATGGCCAACATCTTCACCAAAACACACGGCGGAGTCGTTCTCGGCCATTGCGATATCCAACGCATTATTAATCGCTTGTAATAAATTCATTTGCGCCATGGACTAAAATCTCCCTGCGGTAGTTGGATAAGCGTCCGGGTATTTACGAATATGCTCTTTTAACTGCTCGAGTTGCTTTTCGAGAGCTGGCGTTGCCTGATCATAGACATCCGTTATCAATTCTTCGATTCCAGGCTTGGCGATTTTCTCGGCAACTTTCACCGCACTCAACACCTCGTCACGAAGCTGTTCAAATAATGCCGATTCTTGTTCTTCATCCCACCATTTCTGCTTTAACATCCAGTTCTTCATGCGTAGGATTGGATCATGGTCTGCCCATTTAGCTTCCTCTTCCCGGGTACGATAACCACTTGGATCATCCGAGGTGGAGTGGGCACCTAATCGGTACGACATGGCTTCAATTAACACCGGTTGATTGTGTTCTAATGCATAGGCTCGGGCCATCTGCGTTGCTTTCAGAACCGCAAGAATATCGTTTCCATCTATACGCAGGGTTTTAATGCCATAGCCTGCGCCTCTTGATGCAATACCATTACCCGCATATTGTTCGTTAGACGGCGTGGATATCGCATAACCATTGTTACGGCAGAAAAAGATAACCGGTGCTTGATGCACCGCAGCCATATTCAAACCCGCATGAAAGTCACCTTCAGAGGCGGCCCCCTCACCGAAATAGCAAATGGTACAACGCTCTTTGCCTTGCAGCTTTTGACCATACGCATAGCCTGCAGCTTGAGGTATTTGGGTCCCTAGCGGCGACGAAATCGTCATATAATGCAACGCCTCAGAACCGTAATGGATAGGCATTTGTCGGCCTTTTCCTAATTCCAGCTCATTGGAAAACATCTGATTCATAAATTGTTCAAGGCGAAAGCCTCGATACATGAGTGCACCCTGTTCTCGATATTGCGCCATGATCATATCTTCATCGTGCAAGCCCGCTGCGCTACCAACACTTGCCGCCTCTTCACCTAATGCCGCCATATAAAAGCTCACCCGGCCCTGGCGTTGCGCTGCAATCATGCGTTCATCCAGCACTCGATGAAAAGCTAACGTTTGATAAATTTTCGTCGCTAGATCCTGATTAATATCGGGTAGATCCGCACCTTTATAGACACTACCGTCCTGTTTGAGAATTTTGAGTATCGGGATATCGATAGAATGACCATCGATGAAATCGGCGGAATGCACTTCACGACTCGATTTATAGATTTGTGTATCCATAAGCGTCTCTTGTTGTCTGGCTTAATCCAATTGCTGTTGTTCTATTTATCAAGTGCTTGACGTGCAAGCTCCTTATCACAATGCAGCAATGGCATTTTGAATTTTTGCTTAATTTAGGGCCACGATAATTATTGTTAGTAATCCAGTATCAAGGTAAGTAGCGGACGTCTTACCATTGGATTTGCCGGTAAAATTAGAGTCTTTATTCGACTCCAGACCGCGTGGCTCCTCCTTTTAAGGATTGCCAAGACTTTACGATCCGCCAATATTACTTGCAATAAAGCCTCTGAATTAGGCAAAGGAAGAGTAAGATAAGTGGAAGTTTAGGTTTACACTTAGCGGGGATGACCTGACTAAATCAGGTCGTCAATTTGGCTGGTACTACCGTGAGTAAAGCGCGTTGGCCCAATGCCACATTGGCATTCGGAAAAATGATTGCTTCTCCCGGTTGAGAGATTTCGTGAGCGGTGTCGCCATCGTTTGCGATAACATAACCAACCGGAAAATCAGTGAAGTTTTCCACGTCATCGGCAAAATTAAGTACAAAATTCTCTTCGGTTCGGTTTATGGTCTTATAAATTTCGAATAGATTCAGTTCTGCTGCATCAAATGTTCCAAAATCCGGGTTATGTTCCGAAATTAGGGCCCGCAAGGTTTTGTTAATCTGCGCAAAATCTTCTGGTTTGTTTTCCCCAAATGGCCTGACTTTGCCAAGCTCTACGGTAAACGCGTGGGCACAACATTCGTTGACCGAGAAATAGCTAAACGTCGTTGTTGGGCTATTGGAAAGCAATATGGTATTGACGCCACTAGCATAGAGAAATTGCAGTTGCTGCTTGTCCCGCGGTTTGCCATGATTAAACGGGTAAACGGCGAACTTATCATTCTTAGAGCCTCGGATCGCAGTATGCAGATCATAGTGAAGGCGCTGACGCTCGTCGTCAATATTTCCACCTTGATCAAAGAAGTCTCTGACGTAGTCCTCTAGTGCTTTGGCGCGCCTGCGCTCCTGATTCGCCAACCCAACATCATCACTGTGGGCACCACTAAACAGACGATTGAGATTTTCTTCAACAAACCTGCTGCCTAAATTTATCGCCGGTGGATTACCAAACAAGAACAACACCCGTTGAGTCAAAGACAATTGTCCGTGCAGTAACTCTTTTATCAATTGCTGACATATTTCAATCGGCGCCGTTTCATTACCGTGTACGCCGCAGGAGAGCACCAGATCACGATGCGTTGGTTTGCCTACCGGTTCAAAGCAGATAACCCCAGTATCTAAGACACTTACCTGAGTTTGGGATGCCTGTTCATTAAGATAAAACGTGAAGGGCCGTTCAATGTTTTCAGGGTTTTCACGAGTAAAAGAAAGAAAGTCGCCGCTTTTTATCAGTTGTTGAGGATAGTCCGTCACAATACTTCTTGTCATCAAAAAAATGTTAATGGCATTTTAGGTGAAAAAACCTGGCCTTGCACTTTTTACGTGCAAGGGGTTGGTATAAATCAATATTAACTCGCCGTGACTTTGCCAGGTGTTAATGAATGCGGATAAAGCTTGCCGTCATTAAGTTCATATAAAGTTTCCGCACAATTGAGGGTTTCCTGACGGTGAGCAATAGCGACCCGAGTCATTTCCAACCTGGCTAATTGTTCACTGATTTCTTTTTCATTCACGTTGTCCAGGTGGCTAGTGGCTTCATCCATAAAAAGAATTGCCGGCTGTTTGTATAAGGCTCGAGCCAGTAAAACTCTTTGCATCTGTCCGCCAGATAGTGTCGCCCCCATATCCCCGACAACGCTGTGATATCCCATAGTCATCTTCTGGATATCTTTATGGATGGCGGCAGCCCTTGCACACTGTTCGATTCTCAACATACTTGGATTTGGGTCAAAAAAGCAAATATTGTCGGCGATAGAACCGGATAGTAATGTATCTTCTTGCAAAACACCGGCAATATGCCGTCGGTAATTTAATAATCCCAGACGCGTGATGTCCTGACCGTCAAGCAGCACAGCGCCAGATGTAGGCTGTAATAAGCCAAGCATGATTTTCATCAAGGTTGACTTACCGGCACCGGAGGGTCCGGATATTGCGATGGATTCACCTGGTAGCACGGTCAAGTTAATATTATCCAATAAAGGACGATTCGCCTTTCCGGTTTGTTGATAACAAAAGCTGACGTTAACCAGTTTCAGTTCACCTTTTAGCGAAGATAAAGGTTGTGAGCCCTGTCGATGTTTTTCCTCTTCATAAAGAGCGATATCGGCAATTCTATCTAGGTGCAATCGCATCATTTTAAATTGAATAATCTGCTCAATCAGACCAATCATTCTTGCGGTGAATTGATTTTTATAGGCAATGAACGCCAATAGCATCCCCACGGTCAGTGTTGCTGACATGACCATGCCAGCGGCAAGAAAAATAACCACTACATTTTCCATGCCAAATAAAAATTTGTTGCTTGTATCAAAGCTTATATTCAGACGCCCCAGACGTATTTCGTGATTGATAACGTCCACATACTTATTTTGCCAGATATCCTGACGACTGGATTCCTGAGCAAAAAGCTTAATCGTTTGCATGCCCCGGGCCGTTTCTAAAAAGTGGCTTTGTTCTTTAGCGCAGCTTTGGATCAATTCCTCAGAAACCCGATTTAATGGCCGGTACAAGCTAAACCGAATCAACGCATAAACGCCAACGATCGCAATAACAATAAAGGTGAGTTTAACTGAGTAAACAAACATCATAATCAATAGGGCAACAGACATTACGCCATCGACCATGGTAGTGACCAGTCCGGTAGTTATACGCTCTCGAATATGTGCAAGACTGCCAAACCGGGAGACCAAATCACCAATATGACGGGCTTCAAAAAAAGCCATCGGCAAGCGCAACAGGTGCGCCATCAGATTGATCCCCATTTGTAAATTCAAGGCACTTGAAAGGCGAAGTATTAGCCATGATCTGGCAACCGTAACGATGCTGGAAAATAACACCAGCAACCCAAACCCCAAAGCCAGCACCGCCAGGAAAGACTGGTCGAAACTCACCAAAACCTCATCAACCACCCATTGCATATAATACGGCGTCAATAGGGTAAAAAACTGTAGGATAAGTGATAACGATAAAAGTTTGGCCACACCTGGTAATATCCCAGTACTTTTTGACCAGAGTTGGAAAAATTTCAGTCGAGACTTTTCCTGTTGTTGAACAAAGCTCGCCGTTGGTGTTAATTCCAGACAAATGCCAGTGAAGTGTTGCGAAAATTGCTTTCGTGTTACCCGATAACAACCCTTGCCGGGATCATGGATATGAAAGTGGGCTTTGTTTCCATTCCCACTTACCCGGCTAAGTACCACAAAGTGATTCATATCCCAGTGCAACACACAGGGAAGCTTAAGTTTACCAACATCCTCTAGTGGGCATTGTAGCGCCCTACAGGATAATTGCAGTTGTTCAGCAAGTGCAATCATTTGTTGCAAGGTCATGCCAGTGGTGCCGACAGATTGGCGCTTTCTCATGGATGCCATATCCAGAGTATGGCCAAAATAGTTAGCGATCATTGCGATGCAAGCTAACCCGCACTCAGCAATCTCCGTTTGCAATATCAGCGGAACTTTTCGTGACATTGAAAAGTTTAATACGGATGCAGCCATTTGACTCTCCTTAGTCGTGTGACTGGTTGAATAAGTTGACGCGAGTTTATGCCTGACTATGTTTACTCGGGTCTGCTGTTATCAAGGTCGACAACATAATATTTAAAGATGACGTAATAATCGTGATCCTTATTCCCTGCACAACACTATAAAGTGCCAAAAGGCCTATCACTCCAGTTGCAAACGTATTTCCCTGCATAAAAATGAATAAAAAGGTAAGTAACAGAGCGAGCAGAATATGTCTGAACACGCCATTTCGAATCTGATATTTTCCATCATGCTCTTCGATGTAAATATTCTCCCTAGGAAAGTGATTTATCTTAACGACATTATTAGGCTCAAGAGTGCAATTAAGACCCGACTTATCCAATACAGCCATCAAAGATTCCATTGATTAATCCCTTTTTCTATTTGAATAAAGGCATGAAACATGCCTTTATTACTGTCTACAAAAATTTATACCTCACTAATATTATTAATAATAAATCCGCCGAGAATCAAGAACGCTCCAATCGTTGGGCCAGCAACGATCACCGCAGCTGTTGCTAACATAGCCTCTCCTACTATCTGCCCCTGGCTCTTCGCATGACCACCGCTGACTTCTTGAATTTCAATACTATTTAATTCCTTCATAAAATCGCTTCCTTGTATTTAAAAAAAGTTAAAATATTTTACTGCTCTGGCTCCTCTGAGCCCCTGCAACGCTCCAACACAAACCTTGAAACGTTGATTTTCTGCACCTTTCCATTATTTATGCAGAAGAATTCTTGTTGTTCAAAAATCATCCGATTTCTATAGCTTCTTAGCCGCCCTCAGCAATGGTTCAAACAACCAGGCCAATAGACTCCGTTCTTCTAAAATGATATCCGCCTGAAACAACATACCGCTTCGTAACGCGAAATTGTTTTCATAAGCCGCTATATCCTGATGTTGCAATTGTGCCTGAATGCGGTAGACCGGCTCTTGAATGGCAATCGGCGCCATCAGTTCATTTGGGTTAATAATGGTTAAATCAATCTGCATGATATTGCCATCAATAAACCCAAATCTTTGGTAAGGAAAGGCATCAAACCGAAACTTGGTCTGTTGTCCGGGGGCGATAAACCCCGCACTGCGTGTTGGCACAAACAACTCTGCCAGCAACACTGAATTTTCAGGGATAAGACTGAGCAATAAGGTTGCGGGGTTTACCGATTCACCCGCGGTTACCTGCAACCCTGTCACCGTGCCATTACGATTCGCTCGAACAGTGAAACGCCGATTTGAGCGGATCTTCCCCAGTTGATTTTCCAATTCCGCTATGTGACGTTGTACGGCATTAACTTTTAATTGATATTGATCAGGAATGCTTTGTAACTCAAAATTCATCCGCGCTAGCTCTCGCTGTTGCTGCAACTTAACGCGTTTCAATACCTGCCTTTCTTGTTGAAGATCCAGTAGTTGCTGATGATGGTTTTGATTCTCGCGTTCAGACACGAAGCCCTGACGAAACAAGCTTTGCATTTTTTGCTGACGAGCACTCAATATTTCGAGCTTGTTGGCTAACAAGGATCCCTGCTGTTGCGTCGCTTTTTGTTCCGCCATTAATGCCCTATTTCTAACTTTCAGACTCTCCAGCTCTGATGCCTGCAGGCGCTGATATTGCGCTTGTTCTTGCTCCAGCAAGTAAATTTGCCTGCTCAGTCGCTTGATAAGGCGGTCTGACAGGGCTGACATATTTTCACTCTGTTCACCCGATTGGCCCTGCAACTTCAGTGAATTACCAATGTTTTCGTTGCCTTTGGCGGTCAACCCGTTGGACGTGTTATCAATGCCAAATTGCGCACGAGTCGACAAGGTCAGTAACGGTTGCCCGGCTACGACAAATTCACCTTCTTTTACATACAATGCATCAACATAACCCGTTAGCTGTCCATAGGTTTTAATAACGCCTTTGTCCGGCTTTAAATATCCCCGAACCGTTTCCTTGCGAGAATAAGATGCCAAGGCTAAAAAGCTAACCAATAAGGCAACCAAAAGAACAATTGCTGCAACGAGCATGGAAAGAGACAAAGGTTGTGTTAATACCACAGTTCCTTGCAACCGATGCTGTCTGCTATTTAACACTTCCTTGCGAAATAGACCCATTAATAGAAACGACCAAATAGAAAGTTAATCATGATCTTAGAATGGAAAGGTATTGCGCAAAATCAATCGAAAACTGTCGATTTAAAAAAAACACATTAAAGGCTAGATAAAATAAGGCATTCAAGGGTGTTTGTGGACTGTACTAAGCAGTCACCGGAGCCAGAAATGAGACGTTAATACGCCTGTAATTGAAGCGTGAAGGTTAGTAAACAGGACAAATAACAAAGTTTGTCAGCTAAAAGTTTACCTGGCGGGCAACGTTCAGCTCAAAGGGCCAGCAATTGGCAAGGCCGTTTGATGAACATTCCAGGCTGTCGCTGCTGAAAAAGCTCATGGCAGAGCCAATGTCATCTGGGTTGATAAGCTCCAATGCCTGTAAGCGACGCTGAAGCTGCAGTGCAATTGCCATGGAGGTATCGACAATGCTTGCTTTGCCGGCAATCAATTTGGAAATGGGCTCAGTTAGAAATGAAAAATGGGTGCAACCGAGTACGATTTGATCGCAGTTTTGCTCTATTAGCGGTTGCACATAGTTAATTACGGTCTCATAGGTTAACGTGTCATCAAAACGACCACTTTCCACCAACGCAACGAAATCCGGACAGGCCTGTCCAATCACCTCAACGTCAGTGTTAACATCGGTGTAAACCTGATGTTTCAATCGGGCAAATGAATCACTATCTAAGGTTTGTTTCGTGGCCAGCACACCGACCCGACCCGTCCGCGTCGCTTTCACTGCGGGTTTAATGCCTGGCTCTACGCCAATAACCGGTATATCAAACCGTGCACGCAGCTTGTTTATTGAATGCACCGTGGCTGTGTTACAGGCCACAACGATAGCTTTACACCCTCGTTTGCTGAAGAACTCAACGATTTGTTCAGCCCGTTGATGTAAAAATTGCTCGGATTTATTGCCATAAGGGTTGTTTGCGGTATCGGCAAAGTACAATAATTGTTCTTGCGGCAATGCGTCTCGAATTGCCCGACAAATAGACAAGCCACCGAGACCTGAATCAAAAACACCAATCGGCGAACGTTTATTCATATGACCATTAGGTTTGCAATCGTTACAAAGACATTGTGAGCGAGGCGCTAAATTTAATTTAAAGCCTCGCTAACCAATCACAATCCTGCTTTGGCAAAGGCTGCACTAACCAGAACTTGCGCTTGTGCAATTATCAATTGCAGATGTTCCTCAGAAACAAAACTTTCCGCATAAATTTTGTAGATTTCTTCCGTTCCCGACGGGCGAGCGGCAAACCAACCATTTTCCGTCACGACTTTTAAACCACCAATCGCGGCACCATTACCTGGCGCATGGGATAAAATATCGGTTATCGTTTCACCCGCCAATTCAGTCTGGTCAATATCGTCTTTGCTCAATGACGTCAACACGGCTTTTTGGGCAGTAGAGGCCACGGCTTCGACACGCCCATAACAGGGAGTACCCAGCTCTTCGGCTAACGTAAGATACCATTGATAAGGGTCTTTACCAGTTACTGCGAGTATCTCGGCGGCAAGCAAGGCAAGAATAAATCCGTCTTTGTCTGTAGTCCAACAGCTACCATCGAGTGCCAGAAAAGAAGCACCTGCGCTTTCTTCACCGCCAAACGCATAACTGCTATCACACAGCCCATCAACGAACCATTTAAAGCCAACTGGGACTTCCGACAGTGGCCGCTGTAATTTTTCTGCAAGGCGATCTATGAGAGAGCTGGAAACCAGAGTCTTACCAATTTTTGCAGTTTTCGGCCATTGACGGTGCGTTAAAAGATAATGAATTGCGACCGCCAGATAGTGATTTGGGTTCATCAAACCACCTGATTTAGTAACAATGCCATGGCGATCAAAATCTGGATCATTACCGACGGCAACATCAAAATCATCCTTCATTGCAATCAGACCAGCCATCGCATAAGGCGAGGAACAATCCATGCGAATTTTGCCGTCTTTATCCAGAGGCATAAAGGCAAAGCTTGCATCTACAACTGGGTTTACCACGGTAATATCCAAACCATATTGCTCGGCGATTTTTGGCCAATAGGCAATGCCTGACCCGCCTAACGGGTCGACGCCGATTTTAACCCCAGCGTCTGCGATGGCTTTTAAATTAATCACTTTTGATAATTCACCGACGTAAAAACCAATAAAGTCCTGACGTTTTAGTAGTGGCGAGCTCATCGCCTCTTGCAGCGAAATCTGTTTCACATCCTGAAGATTGTTTGCCAGTAATTCATTGGCGCGTTGCTCAATTAACTTAGTAATCTCGCCTTCAGCAGGACCACCGTGGGGTGGATTATATTTGATACCGCCATCCGTAGGAGGATTGTGTGAAGGGGTGATAATCAAACCATCTGCTCGACTATCACTGACATCATTATGAGCAATAATTAGTCGCGAAATAACGGGTGTTGGTGTGAAGCCTTCATCGTCCTGAATAATCACCGGAACATTGTTAGCGATCAGAACGCTAATGGCATTGGCAAATGCCGGTTCCGATAATGCATGGGTGTCTTTTCCTAAATACAGAGGTCCGGTAAATCCCTGTTGATTGCGATACTCTGCAACCGCTTGACTGATCGCCAAAATATGAGGTTCATTAAAGCTAACTTTAACTGCGCTGCCGCGATGCCCGGACGTACCAAAGCTAACGCGTTGCTCAGCAATACTAACATCGGGCTTCAGTAGGAAATAATCGCTGGTTAAACGACCAATATTGATGCGGTCCTGTGGGCGAGCTGGTTTACCTGCATGGGGATGAACACTCATGATATATCCTTATTTTCGGTAGTTGAATTTGTTAGGTCGACGGTACGATTGCTGATTACTACGATGCGTAATTTACAGAAAATCGCGAATACTTTCAGCGTCTTCGTTGTTGTAACCCAATACCTGAGCGACATCCGTCAGCATTAGCTTTTTCCGAGTCGTATTGGAATTGGTCATTACCCAGTAGCGAGAGTCTGGAATTTGCTTAGGCTTGCAAGAGCTACCTGTTTCCAGCAGTTCGGCTTCACTTTGGGCAAAATACAAGCGATCGCGACCGCGAATGTCTAATACCGCTGAAAACTGTTTTGGATGAACCCGGTGTAAATTCCCCAGGATATTCAAAAAACGCCCTACTGCGCCCCTTTCCATCGCCAGTTCTTCTTTGTTAATTACATCAAAAATATTCTGACAGCTGGTTAACGTTTTTAATTCCTGAACGGCGTTCGCGTTTTCTTGTGCGGTGTCTACCGCCACAGGTTGCTCAGATTCAATGATCTGAACCTTATCTTCTGCGTCGTTTTGAGTAGTTGTATCAACCGGTTTTGCATGAACAGGCGTAGCTGACAGCTCCGAGTTCGCAGCCAAAAGACGGCGAAGAATATCTGAGGCACTTTCGCCAATAAATTCCGTTTTACCTGCTATGTACTGATATAGTTCGTCATCAATCTCAATTGTTTTCATTTTAATACCACTGCAAAAAAGTAGAGAAACTCAGACAGACAAAAAGGTTAAAACCGACCTTATCGATTGATTTTTAGCCAATTCTGACGCCAAAGTCACTGTTTAGCTCTTATAATGTCAAAGATTATACTTGGCTTATAATCAACTCTCTACCCTATTGAACTGAAATTAGTGTAAATTATCGGGATTAATTCAGGTCGAGTAATTCTGTTGATTATTCGGTACCGATTCATCGGGTAAAGTGAGCATCATGACAACCCTACTCAATTATCAACGCGGTGGCAGCGGTGCTACCGTAATCCTGATCCATGGCCTATTTGGTGCTATGGACAATCTCAATATATTGGCGAAACATTTGCAGCAAAAATTTGATGTCATTCAGGTTGATGTTCGCAATCATGGCGACTCGTTTCATCACTCATCCATGGATTACGAAGACTTAGCCATGGATATCTTTAATTTGCTTGATCACCTAAACGTTGAAAGGTGTCACGTTGTTGGTCATTCTATGGGCGGCAAAATTGCCATGCAATGTGCATTAACGCAACCAAATCGAATTCACAGCCTGATCGTGGCCGACATTGCCCCTGTGCAATATCCCCCGCATCACAAGCAAATACTCAGCGGATTAAAGGCAATAGATCCACAAACCATCAATCAACGCAAAGATGCTGATAACCTATTAGCCGAATACGAACCAGCATTGGGCGTGCGTCAATTTTTGCTGAAAAATCTGGTCAAGTCCGAGCAAGGTTATCAATGGCGAGCCAACATCGACAACATTGCCAATGCTTATCATCAAATCACCAAACCCGTAAAAAACGATGCACAATACACAGGTCCGGTATTGTTTATTAAAGGCGGTAATTCCGATTACATCACGAACGAAAATCGTGCCGCGATCGGTAAACGGTTTCCTCATGCCAAAGCTCGGGTTATCACAAATGCAGGCCATTGGTTGCACGCCGAAAAGCCGCAGGAATTTAATCGCATAGTTGAACAATTTATTGAAAAAAATGAGGTTTAAAGGACCCTAATATTTTTCACGGGGCATTGATGTAATTTCCCTAAGGCATATGCTATAGTGCCGCTCTGATTTTTAAGGGCGAATTATGCTGGCAGAAAATTTAGAATTAATTGAAACCATAGGTTTGAATTTATTTTTTCTCATTATTTTTTTCTTTATTGGGATGTCCATTCACGACGTGATGAAAAAAAACAACGTCCCAAAAAAAGGCCAATTTGTGGTGTATTTTGTATTATTCCTAGGTTGTGCTGGATTCATTGCCAAAGGCATTATTCAGTTCGTTTGGGAAAGTAGAGGGATCGGCTAGAATAGTATGGCAAAAGAAGCATCGGATCTGACCACCATTGACTTGTTTGTTGACGAAAAACGCCCTGGACGCCCCCGAACCAACCCTTTTCCTCGGGAAGTTCAGGTAAAAATCAATAAACGCAATCAAGTTAAGCGTGATAAAAATAAAGGTCTGAAACGAGTAGAGTTTAAAATCCATCACCAATTGTTCGAACGGTTGGATGATATGGCAAAAGATCAAGGCATTAGCCGAAGTGAGTTGATAGAAGCGTTATTGACTCAAGCGTTACAAGATAACGCATAGATAGCATTTAAATTTAGAAAGTAAGGGTTTTAAGAACATGGCAACTGTTGGACTATTTTTCGGTAGTGATACAGGTAATACCGAAGCTGTCGCCAAGATGATCCAGAAAAAACTGGGTAAGAAAAATGTAGACGTGCGTGATATTGCGAAGAGCAGCAAAGAAGATATCGCTGCATTCGATTTATTAATCCTTGGCATCCCTACCTGGTACTATGGTGAAAATCAATGTGACTGGGATGACTTCTTACCAGAATTGGAAGAAATTGATTTTACCGATAAACTGGTCGCGATTTTTGGTCTTGGCGATCAGGAAGACTATGCCGAATACTTTGTCGATGCGATGGGACCTTTACGCGACATCGTAGAAGCGAAAGGTGCCATATTAGTCGGTCACTGGTCTACCGAAGGTTATGAGTTTGAAGCATCAAAAGGGTTAATTGACGACGACAATTTCATTGGCCTTGCCATTGATGAAGATCGACAACCAGAGCTTACTGAAGAGCGTGTAGATGGTTGGATCGAGCAATTAAACGAAGAAATGGCGCTTTCTGAATTGCTCGATTAATTATCGAGTTGATTCGAACACCAAATAAGCCCTACTTTTGTAGGGTTTTTATTTGCCTTGATTCAGGCAAAGATATACCTAATCCCATAAATATTTACCGATTAGGGGTTTTAACCTCTCGTTAATCCCCCTATAATTTCCTATTAATTATCGTTTAACAAAGCAGGTTTTCCATGCCAGAACAAAATGAAGAACTAAAAAGGGCTGGATTAAAAGTAACGCTTCCGCGAGTAAAGATCCTCGACATTTTACAAAATCCGGATAACCAGCACATCAGTGCTGAGGATGTTTACAAAATCCTTCTCGAGCAACATGAAGAAATTGGCCTGGCAACAGTGTATCGCGTACTAAACCAATTTGATGATGCAGGTATCGTAACCCGACATCATTTTGAGGGTGGCAAGTCTGTATTTGAATTGTCTCACAAGGCGCATCACGACCATTTGGTTTGCTTGAAATGTGGTAAGGTTGTGGAATTCGAAGATGATGTTATCGAACAACGTCAAATTGATATTGCTAACAAAAATAAAATCAAGCTAACCAACCACAGTCTGTATTTATACGGCGAGTGTGAAGATGAGATAGCGTGTGAAGAGTATCGAAAATCCCACTTGTAATTGCTGATAAAAGGACCTTAAGGTCCTTTTTTAATACCTTTGCGTAGCCAACGTTACTCTATATCTTCGGGCTGTTTAGTTTGAGATTTAATATTCAACACAGTCCTTTCATATGACAGTTTGCGGGGCCTGAAGTCGACGTTATAGCATTTTTGAGAAATGATGGCTGGCAATATTATACCCCTGATTCAAGTACAACTTGTGAGCCGCGAAGCGCTGCACACCTGAGTCGAGATGTAATTGCTCACAGCCATGTTCCAGGGCAAATTCTTGCAACCAATTAAGCATTTTCTGACCATAGCCTTTGCCGCGTTCGCTTTCATCGGTCACCAGATCGTCCAGATAAATATGTTTTTTCCAGGCAAGCTTATGGCTTATATTAAAACCCGCCAGAGTAACCGGTTTATTATCTTCAATTAGTACGCCAAGCTGATAACCACTTTGCATCTGATCTTTCATCGCTAGGATCAGCGAATCGACACTATATTGAGGTCGTAGCATCAACATAAGCTGCGCAACAGCGCGTAATAACTCTGCCGACTGATGCTCGATGTTATCGCTGTTTAATCGCAGCAAGGATAGGAACTCTTTTGACATTTTTTCGTCCATGGGTGATGAGTGGCAATAATTGATTATTTTATCATTGAGAAATTTTTTTGGCTTTGGCAAACCATTGCGAATGTTCAATATATTGCATCTCGGAGTCTTGTGGCAAGTTTTTGTTATCTATGTATTTTATCGTTTTAGGATGGGGATTTCCGACACATATATCCAGCGCCAGACGTTCTGGCTGACAATAATGTCCCCGATGTATCATATTTGCGCTGAAGATCAAAGCATCACCGGCCTCGAGCGCGATTAGCCTGCTATCAGGCAATGCTTGATGACTTTCATGACCATTAGATTGTAATCGTACTTCCCGCTCATGAGCGGTATCCCAGCGTTTATGGGTACCAGGAATCAATTCGATGCCCGTTTCGGCGATTAATGGGATACGAATATGTAAACTTAACATTGAATCCAAATCGTCTTGCTGCGCCACTTCAGTATCACCGCTATATTGAAAATCCCGATGCCAATATGGCTTGCGACTGTGTTGGTAAGGGTTGAAGAACAATTGCGTATTGTGAAAATACAATTCATTTCCAAACATGCCTTCCATGATTGCCAGTAATTTTTCTGGTATTAACATATTGAAGAATCGCCCTCTATCACGCTCCGGATATTGTCCATCAGAAAAATAGGTTGATGCGGTAAGGCTATGCATGTTTACCATGCCATATTGCTGATAGTCTGACTGATTCTGTCGCATCCACAGGTCATGAATGCGTTTGACCTCGTTCATTAATGTCTGCAACCCATCACCATGCAAACATTGCGGGATCACAAAATAGCCATCAGCTTGGTATTGCTGATAGTAGCTAGGAACGTTATGTTGCCTGGTATGAGGTTTTACGTCCGTCAAATTAAGTACCGGTTACTTTCATTGTATTGCTCGACATCCAAAATGGATAGTTGTCAGCGATTCTAAATTAGCGTTAGCTTTCGCCAAGGCACTATTCTCTCGCCTATAGATAATCAAAACACGTGCAAATAGATATGTCTAATTCATAAATATTATTTTAGCCGGACACCCTCCGTAGAACCAAACCTGGTTTGCGCAACGTTATTAAGACATAACTAATGTTATTGAGACACCCACCCCACTGCGACATAAATTTAATCTCACTTTAAAACCAAATACACAGGTATTAGAGAACAGGAGAATCAGGTACGTTTAAAATTTAAACGTGGGTGTCTTGTTAAGAGAAAATTCCAAAGCTTAAACATGGGTGTCTTGTTAAGAGAAAATTCCAAAGCCTAAATATGGGTGTCTTGTTAAGAGAAAATTCCAAAGCTTAAACATGGGTGTCTTGATAAGAGAAAATCCCAAAGCCTAAACATGGGTGTCTTGATAAGAGAAAATCCCAAAGCTTAAAAATGGGTGTCTTGATAAGAGAAAATTCCAAAGCTTAAACATGGGTGTCTTGATAAGAGAAAATTCCAAAGCCTAAACATGGGTGTCTTGATAAGAGAAAAGACCAAAGCTTAAATATGGGTGATTTGATAAGTTCGTTGATAAGTTAATAAACTCTATAAACAAAAACGGAACCATAATGGTTCCGTTTAACAGGATGAAGTTACTGCGCTACAACCAAATGCTAGCCAGAGATTTTCGCCCAGGTGTCACGCAGGCCAACAGTTCGGTTGAATACTAGATTATCGGTGTTACCGTCCTTGTTATCCAGACAGAAATAACCCTGGCGCTCAAACTGATAGGCTTTTTCTGCTTCGGCACTCGCCAGTGACGGCTCGACCTTAGCCCCTTTAATCACAGTTAAAGAGTCTGGATTAATAACGCTATGGAAATCTTCGGCACTGGCCGGGTTTGCAACGGTAAATAAACGATCGTACAAACGAACTTCCGCGTCTAAGCTTTCGCTCGCACTTACCCAGTGGATCACCCCTTTTACTTTGCGACCGTCAGCTGGATTTTTCCCTAATGTATCTGCATCGTAGGTACAATAAATCGTCGTGACATTGCCATCTTCGTCTTTTTCCACGCGCTCGGCTTTGATCACATAGGCGCCACGTAAACGAACTTCTTTGCCAAGAACCAAACGCTTGTATTTCTTGTTTGCTTCTTCACGAAAATCTTCCGCTTCAATAAATACCTCGCGAGTAAATGGCACTTCACGAGTGCCCATGGCATCATCGTTCGGGTGGTTTTTCACCGTTAAGGTTTCCAATTTACCGGCTTCAAAATTTTCAATGACAACACGAATAGGATCAAGAACCGCCATTGCTCTGGGAGCCGACTCATTTAAATCTTCACGAATACAAGCTTCTAAAACGCCCATCTCAACAGTGTTGTCCATTTTCGTGACACCAATTCGTTTACAAAACTCACGAATGGATTCTGGCGTATAACCACGGCGGCGAAACCCTGCGATGGTCGGCATCCGAGGATCGTTCCAGCCATTAACGAGTTTCTCCTCAACCAGTGCATTGAGTTTACGTTTACTCATCACTGTATATTCAAGATTCAAACGAGAAAATTCATATTGACGAGGCTGAGTTTCAATCGAAATGTTGTCAATTACCCAATCATACAGGCGGCGATTGTCCTGGAATTCCAACGTACAGAGAGAATGGGTGATATTTTCGATGGCATCCGAAATACAATGGGTGAAATCATACATTGGGTAGATACACCACTTATCACCGGTTTGATGGTGATGGGCAAACTTAACTCGGTAAATTACCGGGTCACGCATACACATAAAACTCGAAGACATATCGATTTTTGCGCGCAGCGAACATTCACCTTCTTTGAACTCACCGTTTTTCATTTTTTCAAATAACGCCAGGTTCTCTTCTACCGCAGTATCTCGGTATGGGCTATTTTTGCCCGGTGCAGTCAGAGTCCCACGGTATTCACGCATTTCTTCGGCATTTAAAAAGTCCACATAAGCCAATCCTTTTTCGATTAGCTCAACCGCGTAACCATACAGGCGATCAAAATAGTCGGAAGAATAACGAATGTCACCAGACCATTCAAAACCAAGCCATTTTACGTCTTCCTGAATTGAGTTAACGTAATCGATATCTTCTTTTTCAGGGTTGGTATCATCAAAGCGCAAGTTACACTGGCCTTGATAGTCCTGAGCAATCCCAAAATTCAGGCAAATAGACTTTGCGTGACCAATGTGCAAATAGCCATTGGGTTCAGGAGGAAAACGGGTATGAACGCCAGTGTGCTTACCTGAATTTAAGTCAGCATCGATGATTTGGCGAATAAAGTTGCTCGGACGGCTTTCAGTTTCCGACATCTAGTGAACCTCAAAAAAATACTTAATAATTTAAATAAATAACGCCGCATTATAGCAACACTATTTGTTATCTAATAGGGGCGAATGCCAATTCTTACAAGTAGATGGCCTTTAAATGGGGGTGAAAAATGGTTAATGCAAGGCCACTTCGAATGGCAATGACAATTGTCGTTCGAATTCCCGTAATCGAGCTTATATTTTTAAGTACACGCTTGCCAAAAATCGATATTTAAACGAAACGTCTAACACCATTTTTGAGCGAATTATTGCGGTGCTTTGGCCATCAGTGCCTCAAACCTTTGCTCAAGCTCTTGTTCGCTTACATCTTCGGTGTGCGTCGCAAGTGTCCAGGTATGGCCAAACGGGTCGATAAGGGTTCCGGCTCTGTCTCCGTAAAATTGATCCTCAACGTTGCGAACCACCTCTGCCCCGGCACCAATGGCTTGTGCAAACGCGGTGTCCACATCGTTTATATAAATCATTAGACTAACGGCAGATCCGCCTAAACTATCGGGGCTAACAAAATTCATTTGTGGTTGTTCATCGGCAAGCATAACATGACTATTACCTATCAAAAGCTCACCATGGGCGACACCGCCTCCTGGAATTTCCAGAACCAGTTTCACTTCTGCGTCAAACGCCTGTTGATAAAACTCGATGGCGGCAAGCGCATTTTTGCAAATTAAGTAGGGTGTGACTGAGTGATAGCCGTCAGGAATTGCTTTGGCGGTCATGGTATTCACCTTTTTGGCCTGATAATTTTCAAGAATAGCAGACAAATCAGATAAATAGAGAAGAAAAAGGCTTCGTTAAATAACGACAAGATTGAAAAGTGTAGATGGATATAAGAAATGTTGGCGGAGTGGACGGGACTCGAACCCGCGACCCCCGGCGTGACAGGCCGGTATTCTAACCAACTGAACTACCACTC
>NZ_JBHZSG010000012.1:39942-92576 GCF_043642205.1 Thalassotalea litorea
GCGGAGTGGACGGGACTCGAACCCGCGACCCCCGGCGTGACAGGCCGGTATTCTAACCAACTGAACTACCACTCCGCATCTCGGTCTTTGCTCAACATGTCGTTGAATGCGGCGGGAATAATACGGTTATGGATTACATGAGTCAACACTTTTTTCAGATAAAACTTACTGACTGAACAAATGTCGACCAAAACGGCGAAAGTCGCCGCTAGCTTGCATATTTATTGAGCTTTATTCGGTTGCAATGTCTTCGACGGATAATCGCCAAATCGGTGCGCTACCTTTCTTTTCAACCGTATCCAGACGAGCTTCGTGGTCTTTTAACTCTTCAGCGTTGGCCATGATCACCGGTAATGGGTTGCGATTCGATTCGATTCTCCGAATACCTGCTGTAGCCCCTTCATCGCCATCGCCATGTTGCAAATTCAACGTATTTTGCAGTCTGGTCATTTCGATATAGACGAAAGCCAGCAACTGTGCATCAATCAATGCACCGTGATAGGTACGATCCACTAACTTATCTACGCGATAAAATCTCGCCAGATAATCCAACGTTTTGGGTGAGCCAAATTCATCTCGAGACACTTTTAACGTATCGGTAACGGTACAGATATCATGGGTCATTGGCAGACCGCGATTTACCATGGCAAATTCATGATCCATAAAGCCGACGTCAAATTTAGCATTATGGATGACCAGTTCAGCGCCACGAATAAATTCTATAAACTCATTAGCCACCTGGTGGAACAAAGGTTTGTCTGCAAGAAAGTCATTGGTCAGACCGTGGACGTCGATAACTTCCTGCTCCATTTCCATTTGCGGGTTAATGTAAACATGGTAATTGCGACCGGTTAACCGGCGGTCAATCATTTCGACACAGCCAATTTCAACAATTCGATGTCCAGCTTTTGGATCAATACCCGTTGTTTCTGTATCGAGAATGATTAATCGTTCTTGTTGTGTTTCTTGCACTTGATGTACCTGACAAATAAAGAATAATGACTTAACAAAATAGCCACGGGAAATTTTATCGGTCGTTGATAAAACCCCAAGCCGAAAAATTAGTATGATGGTACACTGGCACCAGCAATAAGCAAAGTAAGAATAATCAGCCTATGAAAAAACACGTGGATATATACACTGACGGCTCATGCCTCGGTAACCCGGGACCGGGCGGGTACGGAGCGTTACTGATATATAAAGAACACCGTAAAGAACTCTCGCAAGGCTATAAGTTAACCACCAATAACCGTATGGAAATGTTGGCGACTATTGTAGCTTTGGAATCATTGAAAGAGAGTTGTGATATCACCTTAACGACGGATAGTCAGTATGTTCGACAAGGCATAACACAATGGATCCACAATTGGATCAGAAATAACTGGCGAACAAGCGCAAAGCAACCGGTTAAAAATGCAGATCTTTGGAAACGTTTGTATCAGGAAACTCAGCGTCATAAAATTGACTGGAAATGGGTAAAAGGTCATTCTGGCCACCCTGAAAATGAGCGGGTTGATGATTTGGCCCGTACCGCTGCGGAAGGTAAAAATTTAATCGAAGATGTAGGCTATCAGGAGTAAATACGGTAAGTTACTACGTCATAAGAATCGGACCCACATTATCGAGCCGATATTTTAATAAATTCTCAGGATGAATTATGAACCCGGATATTAAAGCATTTTTCCATCAGGCATCATTCACTTTGACCTACGTAGTCTCCTGCCCGCAAACCCGGCAATGCGCGATTATTGACCCAGCGCTGGATTTCGACCCGATAGCCTGTCAAATCAGTTCTCAGTTTAGTGACCAATTGATTCAATACATTCAGGATAACCAACTTAACTTATCCTATATTCTGGAAACTCACGCTCACGCAGACCACATTTCCAGCGCCAGCTATTTAAAATCAAAATTAGGGGGCGAAATCGGCATCAGCGCAAACATCAAACGTACTCAATCGGCCTTCAAAGTGATTTTTAATATGGCCAAGCAGCTCAATGAAGGGGCTCAGCACTTTGATCGATTACTGCGTGAAGGCGATAGCCTAGCGCTTGGTAACCTATCCATTGATGTTCTGGAAACCCCCGGCCATACCCCTGATAGCATTACCTTTGTCATCGGCAAACACGCTTTTATAGGTGATACCCTATTTATGCCGGATTCCGGCAGTGCCCGTTGTGACTTTCCTGGCGGTGATGCGCGACTGCTGTATTCTTCAATACAAAAATTATACGCACTGGGCGATGCAACCTGTCTCTATATGTGTCATGACTATCAACCGCAAGGCAGAGCATTAGCCTTTCAATGCACTGTCGCTGAGCAGAAACAGCAAAACATTCAGGTTCGTGAAGGTGTCGCTGAGCAAGATTACGTAAAAATCAGAGAAGCACGAGACGCGACATTAGCTAATCCAACTCTTCTATTCCCTTCCCTGCAATGCAATATTCGGGCAGGAAAATTACCGATACCTGAAGATAATGGTCAGGTATATTTCAAACTTCCGGTGAACGTCGCTTAATTATTTAAGCGGCTCTTCCCTTTCCCAGTTTCGTCTTTTACAAGCTCAGGAAACTCGGCCAAATTAAGGCGCACCCGGGGAAGCAGGATCCCCGATGCTATCACTATCATGGCTAAAATCCATTGCACGTAAACCTGCGTGCCGATTTTTCCCTGCCAGATAATGCTATAGATACTAAACAAAACCGCTTCAATAATCAGTATCGCTAACGCCACCCAAATCATCCTTGGCCACAAAAACCTGACCAGAGGCGAGGCATCGGGTTTTCTGAAAAACACCACATAAGCAAACAATAACGACGGTACAGATACCGCTAAAGCGACATAAAACGTTTGTGGAACTGGATACGCTAACTGAATGAGCTGCAATTTATCACGCATGTTCACCAACGACAGCAAGCCCACCAGGTACGCTCGATTCAGATATATCATGACCAGATAAAACCACCACGACAACTTTAGGCATTGGTGGCGATCAAAATCTTTTAATGAGTACTTGGCATATGGATGTACTGCTTTCTTATCCATCGGGCTTTCTTAGTCCAAAATCTAATGCGGGAACAGATCCGCAAAATCGTCTTCGAGGTTATTAATCGCGGCTTTAATCGCAACTAAAGCACGGGATTTAAACTCACGATAATACAAGATATAAACAACCATAAGGCTGCTAAAAATGAATAGTAATGGGTGGAAGAACCAACAAAGTGCAGCTAATGCAAAATAATAAGACCGCAACCCATAGTTATACGCATGTCCGGCCTGATCCTGAACTACCGCCATTTGCTTGGCGTAATCTATCAAATTTTGCTTTTTGGTGCCTTCTTCAAATGGCGCCGCCCCCATCATGATATTAACAAAGCCATACTGGCGCATCGACCAGGTAAACTGGAAAAATGCCATAACAAAAATAATGACCAACAGGCTCAATTTAATCTGGATTAAAATGGGCGTTTTTTCTGCCGCATACGGGATTGCAGATAACATGCTGGAGACATTATCCACTTGGGTGAATAACGTTAAAACACCGGCAAGAACCAGCATGGTAGACGAGGCAAAAAATGCCACGTGGCGATCAAGATTAGATAACATAGCGGCATCAGATACCCGGATATCGTGATCAAACACATGCCGCATCCAGATGATCCGCGTTTGATGCAAACAGCGTGAAAGACACGGTGTGGTTTTAGCTTTATGTCGTGAAAACTGGGTATAGCCGACCCAGCTAGCAACAAAAATGAAAAGCGCGAAGTAATCTAATACTGTCAATGTCCAATCTCCTTGATAATCCGGGCTATTATGCCTAAAACAAAGTCATTATTCGACACACATATCTTAAATTTGTCGTTTTTTCTGTCCTTTCCAGCCCATTAAACACACCCTAAGCAGCTGTTAAATATAACGTTTATATTGCGCCGTAACAAAAATTTACAATTTGACATAAACACCGAATAAAGGTATAAAAAACCAAACGTTTTCGGTATCCCGGAAAAATAAAAATAACAGCAAAAATAGGAAGTTTGAATGATTTTGCTTAGGGAAAACGTTAAAGGTCTCTTACTTTGTGTTGGTCTTTTTCTTGTCTCATTTGCCTCCGTATCCAAACAGCAATTTTCAATTCCCCATATCAAGGCTGATGTTACGCTTGATGGAGAACTCAATGAGGCTGCCTGGCAACAAGCTCAGCGCGTTGACCTGGATATCGTCAACCACCCTTATAACAACACCCCTAGTCCGGTTAAAACCCAAGTCTATATTTTTGAAGATGGCGAAAAGATTAACTTTGCATTTAAAGCCTTTGATCCAAATCCGAAAAATATTCAGGCATTTTTGCGGGACCGGGATCAAGCCTGGGGAGATGATTTAGTCGGCATCAAACTCGATACGTTTAATGATCATCGCCTTGCATACAAATTTTTTGTCAACCCGTTTGGGGTCCAAAATGATGGCATTCAAAATGAAATGACCGGCGAGGACAGCAACCTTTGGGATGGTATCTGGTACTCTTTTGGCAAAATCACGGATTTTGGCTATTTAGTGGAATTTTCAATCCCTTACCGTGAGCTTAACTTCCAACCAGGTGATGATATTAAAACCTGGGGCATTGAAATGATGCGTTTGTACCCAAGAAACCAACGCTTGCGTATTTCTCATATCAAAATAGATCGTGACAATCAGTGCTGGGTTTGCCAGATGGATGAATTGACCGGGTTTGAAAACGCCAAAACAGGTCAAAACCTTACCATAACCCCGTCATTGGTTGCGTTACATAATAAAGAAAAAGCCGATTATTTATACCCCGATGACCAGTCGCAAACAAAGGATTGGCAGTCTGAAAATGACATTGAACCTGGCTTGAATGTCCGTTGGGGAATTACCCCGGATACGCTGTTGAACGTTACGTTAAATCCTGATTTTTCCAATGTTGAAACCGATGCCGGACAACTTAGCGTGAATCAAAACGAAGCATTATATTTCGATGAGAAACGGCCATTTTTTCTAGATAATTCTGAATATTTTTCCAGCCAATCGGATTTGGTTTATACCAGAAATATTGTTGACCCTGATTTAGGTGTAAAGCTGACAGGCCGGGAAAGTGGTCATTCATTTGGACTGTTTACCGCCAAAGACCAACAAACCAATTTTATTTTACCTGGCAATGTATATTCTCGTCCGGTTGAAGTGGCTGGCGATAACTGGAGCAGCGCACTACGTTATCGATATGATGTTAATAATGATCTGTCTCTGGGATTGATCTCAACCATTCGCCAGGGAGACCAATACCATAATCTCGTTTCCGGTGTAGATGGAAAATACAAAATCACAGATTCAAACAAAGTGGTCGCCCAGGTGATGTATTCGGATACCGAATATCCTGACGACTTATTTAATCAATTTTGTATGGAAGGCCAATGTGGTCATGCCAGCTTAGTTGGTAAGCAAGATGAACGTTTTTCAGATACTGGTTTTAAAATTGGTGTTGAGCACAATAGTACAAACTGGAGTCTTAGTGCCCACTATCAGGATTTAGGGCAGGATTTTCGCGCAGATTTAGGTTACATGCCGTTAATCGACATCAAGCAGTTGAAGACCAATATTGAACGCATCGTTTACAGCGATGACAGCTGGTGGACCGACCTATATTTTGGTGCCGAATATGAATCAACAAACAATCAGGAAAACGAGTTAATTAACGAATCTTTTGCAGCAAATTTTAGCATATTTGGGCCGATGCAATCATTCGCAATGATTAGTCTGATAGAAGAAAATCGAGTGGGACTTAGATTCAACCCAAACGATACCAGTATTGATGGCAATACCACCTTGTTTGATCTATCAAAGATGAATGGCGTATTTCTGATCCAACCCTTACCGAATTTTGTCTTTCAACTTTATGCTGAGGTCGGAGATGGTATCGATTACTACAACGATCGGGTTGGCGATGCGATTGTGTTTGCCCCTGAAGCGACCTGGAACATCAATCAAAATACTCAATTAGATATGGCGTATACCTTTGCTAAGCTCGACGCGGAAGGTGCCAATGTCTACATTGAAAGAGTATCCGATATGCGTTTAAGCTATCAGTTTGATATCAATAGCTCGATAAAATTAAACCTTGTTTATACCGATTCAGATATAAATCTTAGCAATGATGCTTGGGCATACGATTTTGCCAATTACGATTTTGACGATAATATCGCCGAAAAAAATAACGTGTCTGCGCAACTTATTTATTCTTATCGGATTAACCCACAAACGGTATTTTTCTTGGGCTACTCCAGTAACGGCTATAAAGCGATTGGCCAACCCAATACACCCGACCAATTCCTATTAAAAAGACTGGCTAAAACCGAGAATGAAACGGCCTTCTTAAAGCTCAGCTACGCCTGGATGTAACGGTAATAAAAGATTGCTCTTTGGAGCTTGCCTATCAGAGCAATCTTTTTCAGCACTTTACACGTGTTAGTGAAATAAACAAAGGCTAACACCGTTACATAATATGAATTGCGACACTGTCACAGTGCTGTTGATAGCAGGCCGTTAACTGGTTTTTTCCCTTCGGCAACGTATCATGCTCGATTCGTTCCCCTGCGACTCTTTCTTCGTTTAAATACCATTGCACCGGATTACGACTTGCTTTGGGCAATAGACTCTGTCCCGTAGCCAAAAACAAATGAGCATTGTCTTTTGGGAAAAGAATCTTCAGTGGTGATTGACTGATAATTCGATCAGGGCGTTGTATGCTCATCCAGTGTTGCAAGTGCTCTGGCCACTGATGGAGATTCTTGAGGTTGTGCTGAGTTTTCATGGTCACTGGCGTCAAACCATTGATGGTGTAAGCGCGGTGTAATGACCTGCACTGAGCATCAGCCACCAAGGTGCTGGCTAACCCACTGGGCCAACATATGGCTTTTTCCACTACATTATCCGGTTGTTCCCAGCTATCTCGTGGTTGCGGTAATTGATCAAAAACATCGAATAATAATGGCGCAGCCTGATTCGCGCCGGTCTGCCCGACAAAAGGCGAACCATCCGGTCGGCCAACCCACACCGCAACGGTATAACCGATACTAGAACCAATCGCCCAGGCATCCCGAAAACCGTAACTGGTACCGGTTTTCCAGGCGATTTTACGATTAAACGCCGCCGCAAACCGATCTGACGGCTCAATCTCACTGAGAATATTCGCAATAATCCAACTACTTTCCCGGGTAAGAAACGGCGACGTCTTTATTTCATCCATTGTGGTATAACGTGGAAAAATTATCTCACCGCCGCGGCCAAATGCTGAGTACATGGTCAACAGTTGTTCCATGGAACTCCCCACTCCGCCTAACGCAATACTCAAATTTGCGGTTTTTCGATGCAAGTGAATGTCTGCTGCTGCAACCCTATCGACAAAATACTGCGGCGTTAAACTATCCAGAACCGCAACAACCGGGACATTTTTACTCAGTTTTAATGCCATATCCATAGCAACAGCGCCATCAAAGCGTTGATCGAAGTTTTCTGGTTTGTAGCCAGAAAACGTTTGCGGCACATCGCTTAGCAGGCTTTTAGAATGCAATAATCCTCGTTCGAGCCCTAACGCGTATATAAAAGGTTTTAACGTACTGCCAGGAGAGCGGATTGCAACCGGCATATCAACATGCCCTGCCCTTTGTTTATCGAAAAAGTCAGCAGAGCCTTTGTATGCTTTCACTTCACCGGTAGCATTTTCCATTACCATCACTGCCATAGATAATTTTGCCGGTAATTGTTGCAAGTGCTGTTCAATAATGGCTTCAACATCAGATTGCAGCTGATGCGAGATAAACGTGGTGATCGATGACGTTATGGATTTCCCTATTGCTACTGATTGATTGACAAGATCATTGTCCTGATTTTTTGTCAGACTATGTCGTTGTCTTTGCCATTGTTGTTTTAATTTTCGACTCAGTAGCGGCGCCAGGGTTACCGTGCTTTGAATATTTCCCGACACCTTGTCTTGCAGATAAAAAGGCAATGCTTGCTGAGTAATCAGTCCATCCTGTTGCAAACGCTGTAGCACCTTATTGCGAGCATGAAGAGCCATCGCCGGGTATCTGTCAGGTCGATATTGATTTGGTCTTTGTGGCAGGACGACCAGTAATGCCGCTTCATTGATCGTTAACTGTTGCGCGCTTTTACCAAAATATCGCCAGCTTGCGGCAGCAACTCCTTCAATATTCCCACCCATCGGGGCATGGCGCAGATATAATTCAAGGATCTCATCTTTGCTGTATTTAGCTTCTAATTGCAATGCTCGGAATATTTGTTGTAGCTTACCCCAGTAACTGCGTTGATAGGGATGAAACAAACGGGCAACCTGCATCGTCAGGGTCGAACCACCGGACACCACTTTGCCGTAGTAGATTTGTTGCCCGATAGCCCGGACTAACGAGAACGGGTTAACGCCGGGATGCTGGTAAAAATATTTATCTTCATAGCTTAACAGGGCTTGCAGGTAAAATAGCGACACCTTGTCGCGACTCACATCAAAACGATAGAACCCCAGCTCATCTGTGAATTGGCGCAAAGGTGTACCATCGGCGGCAAGTACCGAGATGCCAACGGGCCGTTCAATAACCTGTAACGGAAATGTCCAGCTAAGGCCCTTAAATGTCAGCCAGGGCATAATTAGCATGATAGTCAATGCTACCCACCTTTTTCGGCTTAACAGCCGTCCCATGGGCTTAACCATAACGAAGGGCCACCGGCAATAATGTTGGATTCGTTCCATTAGCATTTGATATCAATGTTCTATCGTTAAAAAATCATTCTAGCTTAGCAACGGCTTGCGCAAGCGTGAGCATTTAAAGCTCAGGGTGTTTTTAGCTCAGGGCTGTTTTTAGGCTCACGGCTGTTTTTAGGCTCACGGCTGTTTGATCACAAATTCATCAAAAACGGGCTCAATAAAGAGTAGTCGCTCAGGCTCGTACATATCTTCTATCAACGCCGGTGTCGCCTTTGCAATCGACGGCGTTTCAGCACGGATCACGTAGGCAAAATTGTAATTTTTACGACCATCCATGGCGACTGCCGCTACATACCTGTCGTTTCGAAACTCTTCATGAAGTAGCGCTTCAGCTTTTAACCCTGCCGCGCGTAACACCTCATTGGCATTGGTAAACATCGGGTTTTCGATCACAAACCCGGTTGGGAGAAAATCGACCAGCAACGCCTGATCCACTTTTTCATTACTGTGTGCATCAATCACCACAATCAGTTTCTCCCCGACATTTAACGGCTCACCTTTATAGACATCACCATTTTCGCGCAATAGTTGCTTACCCAGGTTTTCATAATCCATGGTCGATTGATATGCCGCTTTATCGCTCGCTGGGCCCCTTGCCAGTATTTCCACATACAGAGGGAAATCATTGCTATTTTCAATCACCCCACCGTCAATCAGAGGTAATCGGGTGATCCCCATTTGTACCTTGTCGTCAAAATCGTGCTCATACGCATCGTTGTTATCCTGTGGGGCTTGTTCGTCGGTTTGTTGCTGAACATCAACATCCTGTTGAACAGCATGCGCGTATTGATATTGGTATGGTTGCTGACGATCCTGGCCGAGTAAGGTTCCAAGCTCCACCAGCGCGATTTGCTCTTGCGTACTTAAGTACTGTCTTCGATTAAGATCGCGTTTCACTTTTTGTATCAGGTCGTTACGCATGCGAATAACCTCATCCGACAACTTAACATAGCCACCTAGCTCACTGATCACGATGGCGATCCGGGCATAGTCTCGAAGGTACGAACCATAATCATAGTTCCACGAATGCTGTGCGATACGAGGGGTTTTCTTGCTATCAAGTAGTAATTTCTGCCCATTTTCAATATCCCCTTTAAGCATCAACGCCGCACCTAAATAGGCGCTTGCTAATGGCCCTGGGGCAAACCCGCCCTGTAATTGCTGCAATTTCCCATAGTCAATTTGATTGGTTTGGGCTAATAACCAATATCCGTAATATTGAGCCGGAGGTTGATTTTGGTAGGCACGTTGTTTAATCCGTTTTATGGCCCGGTTCATCATGCTTTTTGGCACAATTTGGGGATAATTTTCATTCGCTTTTAACAGGAAATCGGTGACGTAGACACTCACCCAGGGATCTTCTTTACCGTGTTTATTCCACAGCGCAAAGCCACCGGTCGATTTTTGCATCCCACTTAGGCGGGCGATGGCCGTTTCTAGCAAATGACGCGGGGTATTGTTGTCTAGTTTCGACTGCTTCTGGGCGTTTAAATCTGGATTGTCGATCAGCCAGGGTAATGCTTTCGATGTGGTTTGCTCCGCACAGCCATACGGATAAGCAAACAAGTGTTCGGCATAGGGCATCGGATCGAGTAAGGCATTGGCCGACAACGCCAAGCCACCAGGATGATTTTGACTCAGCTCGATGTCTTGCCAAAACGCATTGTTTAAGGTCAGTCTTTCCCCAGCAGATAACGTCCGTGTCGATTTCTTTGTTATTAATGGCATACCATCGCGCACCGGGACCGTCCAACGGCGACTAAACGAGGATGCCTGGCTTTTGATGTGAATGGTAACAGCAGCCGAGTCAATACCTTTGGCAACCTTAAATCGCACCGGAAGATGCGCTCTTTCTCCGTATTTTAATGCTACATTCAATTGCGCTTTAGACAATAGTTGCAATGCTTCTGGCAATTCTATCGTCATGTCGATTTCCATTGCATCATTAGCGCTGTCACTGTCGGCTTGATGAAAGACTTCCAGCATTACCTGAGACTCATCTCCGGGTGTCAGAAACCTCGGTATGGCCAGTTCGGCGACAATGGGTGCGCGAATCGTCACATCCTTGATTGCCTGACCAAAAGAATCCTGGGTAAAAACTGTGGCGATCACTTGCGCTTCGCCATTGTAATCGGGGATCTGCAGGGAAACCTTACCCTGGCCGCTATCATCAAGACGAATGGCTTCACTCATCAGGGTAATGGTTTTCGATTCAACCAGTTGGTCGGGGCGCTGATTGAATGCAACCTGAGCATCACCGCCATAGCGATGCTGAAGAAAAGAGTCCGGCCGTTGCTGATAAAATCTGGCGTACAAATCTACAACATCGCCCCCATAACGCTGGTGCGAAAAGAAATAATCAAATGGGTTTTGTGGATTGTAACCAGAAAGATTAACGATGCCTTTGTCTACCATTGACACCGTGACCCATGCCGGTTTTCCCGCACTGTCTTTAGCATCAATTTGCAAAGAAGCCGTTTGCAAAGGCAATAAGATATCCTGATGGCTAATGTGAACCTGCAATTCTCGTTCACTTCGATCCAGAGCAATTGGCGCGATCGCAAATAAACGGCGCGGCACGGCTGCCTGATTAGACACCAAGGTGGCGCTTAGGTATAGATCGTGGCGATTGCTATCGCTATCTATGGGCACAAGAATTGTGGCTTCACCTTCTGCAAGTTGTTGCTGATAAGTCCATTCCACCTGATCCGATTCCAGCGTCAACAGTAGCTTACCGGCCACCGGGGATTGGATTTGAACCGCAGCCGTGTCTCCCGCATGATAAGTGGTTTTATCCAATCTCAACCCTAATTGATCCGGCTTGGCGGGTTTTTGTTTGCCCGCACCCTGCCATTGGGCGTTAAACGCATAAGTTGTTTTGGTGCCGCCAGCTTGCCAGGTCACCAAACGATAATTTCCATATTCCACCCGTAATTTTAGTGGTTTCGATTGTCCTTGCTCCGTCTGCACTTGATCCATATACACAGGACGCCACTCATTGTCTCGATGCATGCTCCAACCGGCCTGATCTTCGTAAGTCCAATAGTATCCACCCCGATTACGTTCTAGCCGGTATTCAATATTACCAGCCAATAACGCCTGGCCATCGGCGGATAAAACACCAAGTTCAAAAGATACCTGTTGATAGGCCTGCACCTTAGCCGGCGCCTTGATCGCCGTTAATGGCTCGCCGCTCCAATAGGAAATTTTTTGTTTGCGGGTAATCGTAGCACCGCCTTGTTCAAATAATTCACTGGTCAAATTGACCGTAACCGGAGAGGATAATTTATCCAAAGACATCAATGGATAATCAAATGACGCTTTGCCCTCTTCGTCTAACTGAATCGCATCAAATTTGGGAAGATCCCGAGACGGATAAATGGTGTAAGGCGTACCAACAAAATACGCTTGATAAGGCCCTTGCAAATGATGTAACGATTGATAATACGGGGTGATTTTCAACTGATTCCCTGCGGTAGGCGCACCGAATAAATAACGGCCCTCCACATCGAGCGTGACTCTCGGCTTCGGTTGCAAAGTGATAGTACTGGTCTCGACCTGTAAATCCATCCGTTCAGGTACAAATTCAGAGACGAAAAAGGTTAATTGCGCAATGGCTTTTTTAGCGCCGGAATGGGTTTTCACCCGCGCATGCCATTTGCCTAATGCTGCACTCATAGGGATAAGGTATTGAGTTTGAAAAAATCCCGCATCATTACCCTGCAACCAGCGATTGGCAATGATTTTTCCATCGGGTTGTACAAATTCGACATAGAGCCGGGATTGCTTTACAAGCGCGCCATCCTGATCCCGTAACAAAATATTCAGCGGTAGCGCCTCTCCACTTTTAAATAAATCTCGATTCGAGTACACATAAGCCTGTACAGGCTGGTATGCATTGCCGGTTACATCAAAATCTGACAAATCCAGGGGCATTTCCTTTAGCGGCAACCAACCGGTATGTTGCGGAGTTTCGATCAGCAAGACTTCATTGCCTTGAGTTTTGTATGGAAACTGCCCAAAGCCGTTTTTTAACGTTCCTAGCTTGGTCTTTCCCACATTCGGTTGCAACACGTAAACGGTTGCGTCTTGGGCAAATGCGCTACCAGAAAAATAGGTCGCATGAATCGCCAGTTGCTGTTCAAAAACTTTCGCCTGAATACCAATGTCGGTGAGCAGAACCTGAATAAATTTTGTACTGTCATAATCAAACTGCCCCCCACCTTTCACTGCCAGTAAATACCAACCATGGCTTAAATCTGACGGCAATTTCAGATCCAGAGACTGACTTTTATTCACTGGCAGTTTAGGGAGTTGAAAGTCCAGTGTCGTAATCGATTTAAGGTATTTACTAAGTCGCTGCACCTGATAAGAGGAAACCTGTCGGTTATAAAAACTTTTTTGGATAAATTTTCCAGGCTCGGTTATTCGCAGTATTTCCACCGAAACACTGTCCAGATTGACCACAGACAGTGGAATGGTTCTGGGTCCATCGGCGGGTATCACCGGGCCTCTGCCCAAAATCGTGACATCGGAATTTATTTGCGCAATCGTGACATCTTTACTGGCAAAGGGTGTGACACCACCAATATCAAAGGCTTCCACCCGATAGCGACTACCTACCTCAACCTTTGTATTAATCAGCGCCAGATTATTTTTATTCAACTGGTTATAAGCTGATAGGTCCTGCAATGTTTTATCAGCCTGTATTTTAGAAATACGAATCTTGAATGGTTTATCGATGGCAGCAACCGGCTGCGCAAACTGGACAATTATGGCGGGTTTGTCTTTGTGCATATAGTGGCCCATGTAATCGACTTGATTGGCCATTACCGTGTTCATTACCAGTAGCAAGAAAAGTAACAACAAGGGTGGTAGGAAATTGTGCGAAAATTGGAACTGGTGGTGAATCCTGACTTGCATTCTTAGTCATCCGTATTTATGAAAGAAAGCGCCAAACGGCTGATATAATTACCATTTACATTGATTAAAATTAGCAGGCATTACCGTAAAGATCATGACCTATTATCGAATAATTGTGATCAATTATGACAATCGAAAAGCCAGTGAACCCGGTTTCATCATCGAACTTTCAACTGATTTTCAGCTAAATTTTAGCCGGTTATAATCAATCAGTTTTCGATAAGGCTGACGAAACAGTGATTATTCATCACTGATGACAATTTCAGATACGGTGTAAGAAGGTGTCAACGGCACAAATACAAACGTATTTTGACATAACAATGCGCCAGCAGTGACCTCGAACAAGGTATCCTTTTAAATCGTCATTAACTCCGGTGAGCTATGCTTGCTCATGTCGATTTACGGATACCTAAGTTGCGTTAGCTAATGTTGTTTTTGTCGAGCGGATGGCGGTGCTGACCGGGTTGTCGCTCTCGTTGGCGCTCGAGGTGTTGTTGTCTGATATGAACGTGTCGGCGCGCGCATGGTACTCGATGGTGTGCTACGAGGGCTCGGAGTTGTTACCGACGGCGTAGAACGGGTTGTCGGCATGGTGCGAACGGCAGGAGAAGACGCCGGCGTCATGCTGCGGCTCGACGAGTTCATTGCCGGTTGGTTCACGCTTCGGGTTGGCAGCGTTGTAGAGCGGTTCGACTCGCCTAGGCGTCTTGATGAGACGCTGGGTGGTTGCGATATCGTGCGAGTATTCGTAACCGTAGTGCGCGCTGGCTGATTCACCGGCGTTGCCGCATTCCCTGTTCGCAATCTCTGCTCGCGCAGCTGATTGTAGTCAGAACGTGAATGCGACAGCTTATCCTGAACCTGCTGATAACGATCACGACTCTGCAATTGTTGGCTCAACTGAGTATTAGAACGATTGATTTGTTCCGTTGCAGACGGTGTATCTGCCACCTGACGACGTTGCTCATTGCCTGACCGCGCCAAATCCCGGCGCTGCTGCTCAAACCTTTGCTGGTAATTTTGAATCAACTCTTTGTTGACCGGACGTTTTGCCAAATCCTCGTTGTTGTTGATTACAGGATTGGCCCGATTATTGAGTGCTGGAGATAGTGCAGTATTAGTTTTTGATGCGGGTTTAGAGCTGATATTGTTACCCGTATCTCTGATCTGCGCCTGTGTTTGTATGTCGCGTTGCAGCTGCTCTTGTTTTTGACGCATTAACTCTTTACGTCCTAAGCCCTGCTCGCCACCAACGTAACCCATTTTACGCATATCTGCGTTTGGCTGGGTAACATACGCATCACGATTTGATTGGTATTTTGTTTTTGTATAGTCGGTTCGGTAACCCACGCCTTTACGATGTTTAGGATCATGTTTCCATTGCTGCCCAAGATCTTTTTTAATCTTGGTGGCGTAGTAAGGTTTTTTATGATGATATTTGCGGCCAGGATAATGCTGGTTGCGATAATGATACGGCTTATATCGATAATCGTTATACACTCGCATATGATAACCAGGCCAGTAAAACGAATTAAAATGATAGTTAAACGAAATACTCACACCCGGCAGCCAGGTATAGTAACCAATCTGGGCAAAACGATTGTGATTATGATGCCAACGCCAATCCCAATAAACCGGCGGGTAATAACCCCAGCGCCAGTTTCCGTAAACTACGCGTGTATCGTAATAAGGCACATAAATAACTTGCGGCTCTGGTGATTGAATAACAATGACGTTGTCTTCTTTATAGACTTCGACTTTGTCCATATTGCTAAGGCTGCCAGCCTCATCAGCCTGCTGTCGCAACGACTGAATACTGGCAAGAAGACGCGACTCGTCGTCAAGGAATGCATCACCTAAATCCTGAAGCCAGTCCAGATCATCAGCGATCCGTTTTAATACTTCAGGAAAGGCAATCAACGCTTTCACGCTGGGATCCCAATCTTCCTCTGCCGCGGCTTTCATCGCTTCGTCATTTGCCAAAGATTCATTTTCTGCCCGCCAACGACTGGCTTGAACAACTTCTAATGGGTAGGTAGAGGCGATAAGAATATGGGTTAACAGGCTATCCGGATACAAGGCTATAGGCGCCAGCATTTGTTCTAGTTCCGCGTCGCTAAATACTTGCTCACCACTAGCTTGTTGCGGCTTATCCGGGGCATTCACCCGGGTTTCTTCGGGATTACTGATTTGCCGCGCCGTGTTGTTTGCTTGCTGCGCACATGCCATTGTCGCCGTTCCAGTCAGACAGACAAGTGCAAGCCATTGAGTTAAACGTTTCATAAACCACCTCTTCGCGAAGATGCTGTCCTTGCTGCCGGGTTGGTACCTTGAGTATAACCTAAACAGATGAAAGACGATCCTGACTCATATTATGTATAGGTATGACCCTGAGAACCTTGTTTAGTTTCAGCAAGACTCGAATGATGTCGAAATAGCTGTCATTGCAGCTCACTGAAAATACAGAAAAATTTTTCTCTTGTTATTGTTATACGTGATTGCGGGAGAGCTGTCTACGACAACACTCGTTCGTAAGATTGATAACTCATTAGTTAGTATTTTTGATAAACCGTGGAATGATTGGTTAAATAACTCATCCATTATGTTCGCCAACTGTCATATTAATACCGATATTTTATGGTTGGGCGTGTACAAGGTGCGAGTTCAGCGACGAAAATTAAAATATTGATCAGACAATATCGGGCCAAGATCCACGTGGTTATATCTTTTATGGACGTTTGTGGTGAATCTAACTCAGCCATTTATACATCACATAAGCGTCAACATAACCTTGCTCAGGGTGTTTAAACGCTTTAGGCAAGCGACCACAAATATCAAAACCGAGTCGTTGCCATAACCGCACCGCGCCGGTGTTTGAGCTGGCCACAAAATTAAATTGCATCGCCTTATAGCCAAGCTCTGCAGCCATCAGTTGCGAGTGTTCACACATACGGGTTGCCAGGCCTTTACCGCGGGCATCCTGTGCGACCATATATCCACAGTTACAAACGTGGCTACCCGGACCCGCTTGATTGGTTTTAATGTAATATGTCCCAAGAATATTGGTGTTTTGCTCAACCACAAACGTTTTCTCTGGCAGTTCCATCCAAACCCTGAAGGCCGATTGTTTGTCCATATCTGTTGGGTAGGCATAAGTATCCCCCTGGACAATAATCTCCTGCATAAATGCGAAAATTTGGTCAAAGTCATCGACCCTTGCCTCTCTTATTTTCATTAAGAAATCCCTCCGGATTCGTGTCACTGCAAGCGTTTATTGTCTGTCAACGGGCCCATACGGCATGATACCCTTCCATGGCTACGACCTAGACAGAGGCGAGCACGACTTGGCTCCCAGTCCCGTCATTACGCACATCAATCCGCAGTGCCATTTGTTCTTTTAACTCATTTACATGGGAAATAACCCCGATGGTACGACCGGTTGATTGCAAATCAATCAAGGTATTGATGGCTAGTTGCAACGAATCCTGATCGAGGCTGCCAAAGCCTTCATCGATAAACAAGGTATCGAGTTCAATACCGCCTGAGCGTTGCTGAACCACTTCAGATAGCGCCAGTGCCAGGGCTAAAGAGGCCATAAAAGACTCGCCACCAGACAAGGTTGCCACAGGACGTACTTTGCCGGTATGCGCATCATCAACGGCCAAGTCCAGACCGGCGGTCACATTGCGCTTTTGTTGTTCTTCGGCCTGACGTACCAGGGTGTATTGGCCTTTACTCATCATCTGCAATCGGCGACTGGCAATGGACAGGACATTATCGAGTATATCGGCGAGTACAAATCGCTCTAACGAGACTCGGACTTTACCTTTCCCGCTTGCGGCATTGGCAAGGGTGCCTATCACTTCATAATCTTGTTTATGTTGTTCCTGACGTTTTTGATACTGTTCTACACGCTGAAGGACATTCGCCGAACCTGCCAACGCGATAGCGGCCTGACTCACGGCTTTTTCCTGTTGCTGATAGCGGCCATCGATAGTATCCAAATTTGCCTGTAATGCTTCAAGATCGGATGCTTTTTGACCGGACAAACGCTCCGATAACAACGCCAGATTGTCTGCCAGTGTTTTTGAGGTTTGCTGGTATTCATTCACTTCCGTCTGTAAACGTCGCAGACTAAACTCATCCAGACACGCATCGCTAAACGCCTGCTGGTCAGGAAAGCTGCTCGACGTTAACTGTTGTTGCCAATAATGTTGCGCCTGTTGACATTTTTGTTGCAACTGCTCGCCATGTTGGCGTTGCGTCAACATTCGGCTTTCAATAGCGCTAAAACGCTCTGTAGCTTTTTGATAACCTTGCTGAGCCTGGGTTAACTGACTATCCAAATTAGCGATTGCCCGTTGATTATCCTCAATCGCCTTGGTCAACACGTCGTTATCACGATATTGCTCTGGCAATCCTTGTTCGGCATCAGATAGCTTCATTTTTGCGGTTGCGTGTTGCGCTGCAATGGCGGGTAAGCCTTGTTCTAACTGTTGCATATTCGATGCCAATCGTTGCAATTCATCATGCATGGCTTTGAGTTTATCGGTCGCTTTTAATAATTGTTGTTGCTGTTGTTTCAATCCCGTAATTTGGGTTTGATTATCAGCAAGTGCCTGCTCGGTTTCAACACAGGGTTTCACTTCGCCATTAGCCTGCTGCAACACTTGTTGGTGCTGGGATTGACACACTTCCAGCTCGCGTTGAACCTTAGCTAAATTCACCTGAGCACGTTGCAATAGCTGTTGTTTTTGATCTCGCATCGCCCGTTGCTCATCGAGCATGGATTTGGTCACCGTCTGTTCGGGCGATTCACTTTTTGCCGGTGCAGGATGCTGTGTTGAACCACATACCGGGCAAGGCTCTGATGGGTTTAACTGAGCCGCTAAAATCGCCGCTTGCGAGCTATGCCACTTAAACTCAAGTGTCATCAATGCGGTATGTTGATGTTCCAACGCCTGTTGGCACTCGTTAACCTGTGCTTGTTGCTGCTCCAGAGATTGTCGCAACTGCTGTTGCTGGTTGGTCAGTTGCTCAATTTGCCGACCCGCTCGTAACTGCTGCTCCAATACATGTTGTTGTTCAATGAACTTAGGCAAACTATCAACGGCTTTTTGCAAGGAAACAATCAAGGCTTCGCCTTTGTTAACCCGTTGCGAATATTCGCTGATTTTGGCTTTTGCCTGTTCGATACGCTGACGGCAGTCTTGTTCTGCCTGAGATTGTTGCTGACATTCGAGCTGGATCAACGCGAATCCTGTCAAGGTCTCCCGAAAATTTGCCAATTGCTGCTGGCTATCAAGCAAAGATTGTCGCTGTTGATATTGCTGTTGTGCCGTATGTAATTGATTCTCGTGTTCCTTAACGTTTTTTCTGGCTTCTATTTCAAGCTGTTGGGTTTGCGAAATTTGCTCTTGTATTTGCTGCAAATCCTGGCGCAATGATTGTAGCGCCTTAAAATCTGGTTCGAGCCGAGCCGCCTGCTCTGCCTGCTGCAATTTGCGGCCTTGCACCTGCATATCTTCAGCCTTTGCATGGTGCTCTGCCTGTGATTGTTGTAATCGCGCCAGTTCAGAAAAATCTTCGTTTAGTTTCTTGCCTTGTTGATAAGCAATAATGGCCTGCTGCCGTTGTTTTTCCAGTAGTCCCTTTTGCTCGGTCAGCGCCTCAAGCTGAGCTTGCTGCTGTTGTTGGCGGCTGAGTAATTGCGATAACTCCTGGACACTGGCTTCTTGTAATGCCTGATTGATCAGGTCCTGATTTTGCTCATAATCGCCTTTAATTAGCGCCGCTTTTTCTTTCAGGATTTGCTCAATTTTTTGATAAATCTGGGTTTGGAACAGGGTCGATAAAATCGCTTGCCGGGCATCGGATTTGGCCAGCAGTAGCTCGCGAAATTTGCCTTGTGGTAACACCATCACCTGGCGAAACTGGTCGACACTCAAACCAATAATTTCACGGATCCTATCATCCGCATCTTTTTTCTTTTTCGCCACTAAAGTGACTTCTTTTTGTTGTGCTCCATCATCGACTAATTCGCGAAAGTGGGCGCTGGCTTTTTCTTCGGTGAAACCATCACCTCGCTTAGCCGGCCGCAATTGTGTTGGCGTTCGGGTGATCCGATATTGTTTATCGCGGATCGCAAAGGTTAATTCCACCTGAGTCAGCGTGTCATCATCAGCATTGTCACAACGAACCGCAAAATCTTTGCGCGCTTCATCCGTGGTCTCGCCATACAAGGCAAAGCAAATCGCATGCAAAATGGAAGATTTACCCGCACCGGTTGGCCCATCAATCAAAAATAACGGGGCATGACCCAATTCTTGGAAATCGATCACCTGTTTATCGGCAAAAGGGCCAAACGCCTGGATGGACAGACTTAAAAACTTCATTCCTTGCCCTCCGTTAATGCTTTGGCCTGAGTGATAGCATCCTCGAGTATCTGTGTTTGTGATGGCGACAATTCATTTTCAGTTACCTGGCTGAAAAATTCGCTAAACACCTGCAGCTCATCCTTTTTAACGTCAGCATCCGCGTCGCCATTGGGGCTATGTTGGCTTGAGTCGTAGTCGCTCGAAAATTGCCTGCGCTCCATCTGCAATACATTGGGATAGACTTTTCTAAGACGTGCCAACGGCTCCAATAAGGCTTGTTTATCCATCAAGCGCACCAATAAATAATCATCAAAATTGGCGTCGTCTTTGCCTATTTGTATCAGTTCATCGAGCTCACCTTCGATAATTCTCAGGTTATGGCGTGCGTGCAGTGGCAACAAAGTAATGCTCGCAGGCTTGTCAGCAGTTAGCTCGACTAACGTTACCGACTTATTCTGCTGATGTTCAGAAAAGGAATATTTCAATGGTGAACCACTATAGCGAATATGTTGTGCCCCTTTAAATTGTGGCCCGTGTAAATGCCCCAGAGCAACGTAATCAAAGTCAGCCAGAGGCTGCCAGGATACCCGGTCTGCGCCGCCGATGGCTAAGGGGCGTTCCGAGTCAGATTCGCTGGCGCCATCAATAAAGCAATGACTTATCAACACCGATGCCATATCCGCTCTGTGCTTACGGTGCTCTTTTAAAATCTGTTCAGCCATATAGCTGTGCGCATCATCATAGGTTCGCAATACCTTATCGTCACCAAGTTCATTGGCGATTTGCTCAGCAAATGCTTCTCTGACTTCCACAGGATCATGGTACGGCAACCCATAAAACGCGACATTTTCACCTTTTTGATTTTTCACGATCACCGGCTCACTCGCCTGCTGCAAATCTGCGAGAATATGCAGGTTCGCCAGCCGCATCTGTCTGGCGCCAAACCGCAGTCGTTTGGCACTGTCGTGGTTGCCACTGATCATGATGATTGGAATGTTGTGCTGTTGTAAATCAACCAGAAACTTATCCAGTACATCAACCGCTTGCGCGGGAGGAACCGACCGGTCGAAAATGTCGCCAGCGACGATGATGGCGTCAACCTTATGCACTACGGCATATTCTTTGATCTGAGAAAGCACAAATTGCTGATCATCAAGAAGAGAAATGTTTTGGAAAAGACGACCGATGTGCCAGTCTGATGTATGCAAAAAACGCATGCCAATCCTTTGATATATGCTTCGAAGTCACGAAAATGTTCTGAATGTAATCACGAGTCTACCACAAGCGATTTTATCGGGCAGTAGGCGTAAAGATTTTTTGTGCGGGTTCTGTGAAAACTTCACTTATTGGAATGGGTATTAGCTTGCTCTTTATGTAGCAGTTCGTTAGATTGAGCAGCTATAAATTCGCTAATACATTGAATCTTGTCGTTTAAGAATTATGTTCTCAAATCTATTAACAACCAAACCGCTAATCGATGCCCAGAGTAAAGCCTGGATTGATGATACGTACGCCTGGCTAGAACGTCATTTTTCCAGTTCAGACCCAAAGCTGAAGCCTCGCTTCATTTTACCCACCAATGACTACTATCCTGGCCGGGTGGGCAGCGTTGATGAAATGGCGCAGAGTATTTTTGAGAAAACCGGCGAATATGCGGGCATGCGCCAGTGGCCGGTGGTATTGCGTTGTGCATCAATGGCTGCGCCACCACCAGCTAATACGTTGCCACATTTAAGTTTCCCTAATGGCTTACGCGGCACATCAATTCGCGTGGTCAATAACGACTTTTCCATGCAGGGTGGTCAACCAATGGTATGGCCATATCAGGAACCACAGGTGAACCATCCACAATTAATGATTGCTAACTTTGCTCAAGGCTACGCGGCATTGCTTATGCAACACACGATGGACAACCCACCCGGCGGGCCAGAGTTTCGAAACCAAACCATTGATTTACTCGCATGCTATCTGGGATTTGGTGTCATGATGGCCAATACAGCCTATCAATTCCGCGGTGGATGCGGCAGCTGTTACAGCCCTTCCGCAAATCGACAGACCATGTTAACGGAACAACAAACCGTTTACGCGCTGGCACTTCACTGCGTGAATAACCAGCTGGATAGCTCTCCCGTACGTAAACAGCTAAAAGCGCATCTGCAAAAAGACTTTAAACGCGCATTAAAGCAGGTTAAAAGCGATCATTAATTTATTCTATCGCCAGAGGCAGAAAAGCTCTGGCACAGCACTTTAAGCCGCTTATTCTCCCCCCACTACCTTTAGCGCAGTGTGTTATCCCGCTTGCCGCTCTTTTCCCATATGCGTCGTCAAAGCATGAAAACGACCAATAATACCAATCACATTAAGTTTGTGCACAATTCAGAGTTAGGGCAGAGGTTCACTGGCAACATAGACGTTATTGAAATTTACGTTGAAGGAAATCTAAAAGACGAAAGTTTACGTAGTGATTAATGAGGCATCTTTGAAACAGAGGGCACATGATGAAAACTATTGGACTTTGGATATACGATTGCTATACAACGGTGTTTGATTCGCGTAAAAATCCGCTGAGACACATACCGGATCCCGTCAGTCGTTTCTATATTATGACCATCTTAGCCACGATGTGGAGTTTTTGTTTCGCAATCTATTTGGGAAGCATGATTTACTTCGGCTTAAGCCTTGCCGCACACATCATTTTGCTTCTGATGTTTTTCTTCACTATTTCTGTTTTCTACGACGCCGAGAAAAATCACTCGTCATGGTTATTAAAGCTACGCCAAGAGCATTGATGATCTTTCGAGCACAACAACGCAGCATCACAGTTTCCAGCGTCAAAGGGTTTGAAGCATTGAAAAGGTGAGGCTTGTTACAACCATAGCGATAAGCCCAAATGCATTCGCATTGTGGTTTCGCTACCAGTACCTAGTCGTTGTTGATGTCAGCTCTGGCCATGGCAACTAATTCTTCAGCAGCCACCTTTCTCTCATCGATAACCACAGTCGCAGAGATTTTGTCCTGAATTGCCTGACGATTTGCATCCCAGTAGATTTGGACAAAGCCCAGCAGTCCCGTGGCAAGGCCGGCGCCATAGCCACCATATCGGCCAAAGCTGTCCCATATCGATAACCGTGTGCCATCAAGTTGAATGACCCGGATACCCAGCAGTTTCTTACCTGGGGTTTTACCATTGAACAACGAACCACAAACGGTGAAATAAAATGCTGCCCAACCAAATCCAAGTCCAAGATCACGAATCAGCGCTTTAAAAAACTCAATAATTGAATAAATCGGCTGGGTGGCTTTGTCCTTGATCTTACCGGCTCTACTCGGTTCGTCATCCACGGCAGGTGTGTTGTCGGATCCTGCGGGTATTTCCACCTCTGGCACCACAGTAACCGTTTTACTACCCGTATCAGCTTCGGCTGTTGCGGATTTATCTGATATGGGTTTTGCTGCCGATGTCGTCGTTGCATCAATCGCCACAGCGTCAGGCACTTTTTCTTGTTCTTGTTCTTGTTCTTGTTCTTTAGCCGATTGAGCCAATAATTCATTATACGAGGCGGTTAATTCCGACGCTAAACGTTGACGTTCTGTCGCCTTGATTGGCAATTCATTGGTAATTTCCGAGAATAAATTCTTAGCCTGTTGTTGTGTTAGATTAATGGATAACACTTGTTCTGGCACCGGCGCCAACACCTCTTGCCAGCATGCCACTTGCTGATCACAGCCTTTTTCTTTTACATTTGTCACGGTTTTTATAACGAACCCCGTTATCTCTAATGTTTTACCCAGATCAAACTCCGCTTCGATTGGGTCACCTGAGCCATTGGTAACTATCTCACCGTAGGATTGCCCATCATTGGGATCTAATGGGTTTTTGCCATTAAATAACGGAGGCAACAACTGTACTAATAAGACGAAAATGATAAGGGCACCGAAAAATCGCATGACCGCGCGGCGTTTGCTGCCATTAACTTTGCCAAGTTTTTTCGCCCGTTTTTTGCTGCCAAAGCGAAATGCTGCAATGGCAATGGCCAATGCTAAAAACTCACCGCCGGCGGAAGATAAAATGGCAATTAAAATTAAATCAATCAACATCGCGACGCCGCGTTTCCATGGTGATGCAATCGCGGTACCAAATAAATTCTGATCGATTGTAAATGCAAAAGGGGTAATGACTTCTCGAGTTTCACGGCGAGTAAATTGCGCTTCCTGCTCACCTTCCATGGGTAACGAGTTCATCTTGTCTCCTGTGCCTTTTTTGTTGTTTTTCAATCAATAACTACAATAACGCTTTTATGCCATTGGATAAACCGTCTAATGTCATCTCATACATCTCCCCTGCCATGATCTGTTCCATCAATCCGATGGATTGATAGTAGGGCCAATAGGTTTTGGATTGCGGATTTAGCCAAATACAGTGGCCAAAATGATCTAACAGGCGCTGCATCCAGACGCTGCCCGCTTCTTTATTCCAATGCTCAACGCTGCCCCCCGGATAGGTAATTTCATAGGGCCCCATGGTGGCATCACCCACAAAGATAATTTTGTAATCTTTGGGAAAGGTACGAATGATTTCCCAGACATCAATCGTATCATTGTGACGTCTCTCATTATCTCGCCAAACCTGCTCATAGATACAATTGTGGAAGTAAAAGTATTCAAGGTGCTTAAATTCTGTATGCGCCGCTGAAAACAGCTCTTCACAGGCAAGGATGTGATCATCCATCGAACCACCGATATCAAAAAACAATAATACCTTGATAGCATTATGTCGTTCAGGCCGCATTTTTAAATCCAGATAGCCGGCATTTTCAGCGGTGGCTTTGATGGTGTTGTCCAAATCCAGTTCCGATGCGGCGCCCGTACGGGCAAACTGACGTAATTTGCGTAACGCCATTTTGATGTTTCGCGTCCCCAGTTCAACATCCGCATCGAGGTTACGAAACTCGCGCTTATCCCAGACTTTCGACGCGCTACGGTTACGACTTTCATTCTGTCCGATTCGCATCCCACCGGGATGCTCACCATAAGCTCCAAACGGGGATGTGCCACCGGTACCAATCCATTTATTTCCGCCCTGGTGCCTTTTTTCCTGCTCCGCTAAACGCTCACGCAGGGTTTTCATTAACTCTTCCAGGCCGCCGAGTTGTTTGATTTTCTTGCGCTCTTCTTCTGTGAAGTGACGTTCAAAGCGTTTTTCCAACCATTCTTTGGGGATTTTATCCAGGTTTAAGTCGATGCTTTCTACCCCTTCAAAATAATCTGCGAATGCGCGGTCAAACTTGTCAAAGTGGCTTTCATCTTTCACCAGAATCACCCGGGAAATGACATAAAAATCATCTAGAGACGCAAAAATCACCCGCTTTTCTAATGCCTGAATCAAGTCCAGCAACTCTTTCAAAGTGACCGGCACCTTGTAGCGTTTCAGAGTAAAGAAGAAATCAATTAACATAGGTTCACAATCACAGGGAATTATCGAGAGCGATTTAAAAACGCGAGTTTTTCGAACAGATGAACATCCTGTTCATTCTTTAACAATGCACCATGCAATGGCGGTATCACTTTGTTCTGGTTGCTTTCATGCAACACTTCTGGGCTAATATCTTCAGCGACTAACAATTTGAGCCAGTCAATTAACTCAGACGTTGACGGCTTTTTCTTTAAGCCTGGTACGTCCCTTAATCCAAAAAACAATGATAAGGCTTCATCAAGCAAGCGTTGCTTAATATTGGGAAAATGCACATCAACAATGGCCTGCATCTCTTCTTTTTCAGGGAATTTAATGTAGTGGAAGAAGCAGCGCCTTAAGAATGCGTCAGGTAGTTCTTTTTCATTATTCGAAGTGATGATGACAATTGGACGCTGTTTAGCGACCACTTTTTCCTGAGTCTCGTAAACAAAAAACTCCATTTTATCGAGCTCAAGCAATAAATCATTGGGAAATTCGATGTCAGCTTTATCGATTTCATCAATCAATAATACCGGCCGTGTATTTTGTTCAAATGCCTGCCACAGTTTACCTTTGACAATATAGTTGCCAATATCCTTGACCCCTTCTTTACCTAACTGACTGTCTCGCAGCCTTGAAACCGCGTCATATTCATATAGCCCTTGCTGAGCACGAGTGGTCGATTTAATGTGCCACTGAAACAACTGGCAATTAAGACTGGCCGCCAGTTCTTCCGCCAGCATGGTTTTGCCCGTACCTGGCTCTCCCTTAATTAACAAGGGTTTCTCAAGAGTCATCGCGGCATTTACCGCTAACTGCAGATCCTGACTGGCAATATAATTTTGTGTACCTTTAAACACGAACAAACCTCCAATGCCGCGCTAAACGTTGAGCGACATTTATATAATGAATAGAAATAAGTAAATTACAACTGAATGGAATTAGTTATAACGTTCTATTACTTCTTTGAAAACTGAAAACTGAGTAATCTTAACTATAATACCAACAACCATCATCTAAACTGTATTTGAAAGCGTAAATTATCGCTACATAACAGTATGTTAGAGTATGCATTGTTGGAGTGCTTATTAATAAACGGTGCTAGTCACTGTGGTTAACGCAGCGTTTAATGCAAAGAATAACCCAAAGGACATATCATGACCAACGTATATCAAGATAACTCTCAATCTATCGGGAACACCCCGCTAGTAAAGCTGAATAGTATCACTAGCGGTAATGTTTACGCCAAAATCGAAGCTCGTAACCCGAGTTTCAGTGTGAAGTGTCGTATCGGTGCCAATATGATCTGGGATGCAGAGAAAAGTGGTAAGTTGACCAAAGGCAAAACCATTGTTGAGCCTACCAGTGGTAATACCGGTATCGCACTTGCTTTTGTTGCCGCTGCAAAAGGATACGATTTGATCCTGACGATGCCAAGCACTATGAGCCTTGAGCGTCGAAAATTACTTATTGCCTTAGGTGCGAAACTGGAACTGACGGAAGGCGCAAAAGGCATGAATGGTGCGATCCAAAAAGCCAATGAAATTGTAGCCCGTGATCCGGACAACTACGTTCTAATGGGTCAGTTTGACAACCCGGCCAATCCACAGATTCATGAGCAAACCACAGGTCCTGAAATCTGGAAGGATACCAATGGCGAGATCGACATTTTTGTTGCGGGTGTGGGTACTGGCGGTACCATTACCGGCGTCAGCCGTTACATCAAAAATGAACAAGGCAAAGCGATTCAGTCAGTCGCTGTAGAGCCGACTGATTCTCCGGTTATCAGCCAGAAAATGGCCGGCGAAGAATTAACGCCAGGTCCTCATAAAATTCAAGGTATTGGTGCTGGATTTATACCTGGTAATCTTGATCTATCGTTGATCGATAGCGTCGAGAAAGTTGGGAATGAAGAAGCTATGGCAATGGCGCATCGTCTGATGCGCGAAGAAGGTATTCTCGCAGGCATTTCTTCAGGAGCAGCGGCAGTCGCCGCGAAACGTCTGGCAGAAGATCCCGCCAATGCAGGAAAAACCATTGTGGTGATTTTGGCAAGCTCAGCAGAACGCTACTTAAGTAGCCCACTGTTTAGCGACACCTTCACCGATGCAGAATTGGTACAATAGCCACAAACTCTTATTAAATCTGGGGAAGCGAAAAACAGTGCTGTATCCTGTTTTTCTTTAAATGAATCCCTGCCAGAATCTGGCAGGGATTTTTTTATCCTTTTTAATGAGACACCCACGTTAAATTTCAATATTCCTGTCAGGATAATAATCGGAGGAGTAACGTATTGTATCCTCCGGAATCGAAGACTAAATTCAAAGTAAATTGCAGTTTTGGATAACCTTTACGATGGGTGTCCCGATAAAGGGTCCTGATAAGAGTTCGGCAAAGCGGGTACCAGAGCCTTTAAAAATCGAGCTTTACCAGTGAGCTAACGCTCGGTTAGCCTGGTAAAAGCGGCGCAACTTAATCTAGGCTCGGTAATTGATTGCGCGAAGAATGACGCTACCCTCCTCCTCCTCTGAACCTGTTTTGACAAAGCAATCAAAAACACGTCAACGGATACTTACAATGGGTGTCTTAATTTTTGTTTCTTTATTAGCGCTTTAAATGCTGATTTGCCATAAACGCTTGCGGTGGGTGTCCAATTAAATCCGCTGATTTGCCATAAACGCTTATGGTGGGTGTCCAATTAAATCCGTTCTGAACCTGTTTTGACAAAGCAATCAAAAACACGTCAACGGGTACTTACAATGGGTGTCTTAATTTTTATTTATTTATTAGCGCTTTAAATGCTGATTTGCCATAAACGCTTGTGGTGGGTGTCCAATTAAATCCGTTCTTGTGGTGGGTGTCCAATTAAATCCTGCGGTGGGTGTCCAATTAAATCCGTTCTTGTGGTGGGTGTCCAATTAAATCCGTTCTTATTAAATTGATGTGATTAGGAAACATTTAAGCCAATCCTGTTCAGACTTTGTATGACATCAATAAAAAATCCCCGACAAAGATGGCGGGGATTTCAACGTTTGTGTTTGTGCTTGGCGGCACTAAATTGTCTGGCGACGGCTTAGTTTAAGTTTTATTCCCCAAGTACTATGCCTTCTCGGCGGGGATCGGCGCCACCGATAAGTTTGTCCTGGAAGACTTCAATGCCGTGTAAGCCGCTATTTAAGTCACGAACACTAACCTTATGCCCCATCGCCTCTAGCGCCGGTTTGATGTCCTCAAGGTCGGTACCCTTTTCCAGGGTTGTTACATCATTGCGATGGGTAATTCTCGGTAAATTAATCGCGTCCTGAATCGACATTTGCCAATCCAGAACACCAATCAAGGTTTGAGATACGTAATTGATAATCCGACTGCCGCCGGGAGAGCCTACGACCAAACGTAAACTGCCATCGCCGTTAAAAACCATCATCGGCGCCATCGAACTACGCGGACGTTTTAATGCCTGTACGCGATTTGCGACTTTCACACCATTAACTTCAGGGATTTTTGAAAAATCTGTTAATTGATTATTTAACAAGAATCCGTTCACCATAACTCCTGAGCCAAACGCCATTTCTATGGTTGAGGTCATTGATACAGCATTGCCTTGTGAATCAACAATACTCATATGGGTCGTTGATGGAAGTTCGTAGGCGTTATCGTTGGCACGAGACAAGCTAGGAAATTCCCCTGGCTGTGCTTTTCCCATGTCTTTTTCAGGATTGATCAAGCGGCTTCGCATCTGCAAATAGTCCGGGGCTAGCATCTGCTGAGTCGGTACATCGACAAAATCTGGATCGGCGAGATACTTATTACGGTCGGCGAACGCCAATCTCGAGCTTTGGGTATACAAATGCGCCGCGGTGACGTCATCAGTGGTTAACTGACTGAGATCAAACGCTTGTAACTGACCTAAGATTTGCATAACGGCTACACCACCTGAGCTTGGAGGGCCCATGCTACATAACTCGAAAGCGCGATACGGTGCACAAACCGGTTCTCGTTGTTTAGCCTGATAGCGTTGCAGATCTTCCACCGACAGGCCGCCTGGCGATATCGGCGAATGTTGAACCGCTTTGGCAATATCTTTGCCAATCCAGCCATGATAAAAGACATCGCTGCCCTGCTCCGCCACATCTTTTAAAACGCGAGCAAATTCTGGATTTTTCAAGCGTTCACCCGCTTGTATGGCTTGCCCGTTTGGAAAGAAATAATTGCTCGACGCCGTTAGTTTTTTCAAGCCTGGGTTTATTTCCAGTTGTACTAATCTGGCAAGTCGCGGCGAAACAATAAAACCTTCTTCGGCTAAGCTAATGGCATCTGCAAACAAACTTTTCCAAGGCAGTTTGCCGTGTTGCTGATGAGCCATTTCCATCATTTTAAACAGGCCAGGAACACCAACACTGCGGCCACCGACGACGGCGTCGATCCAAGGGACAGCTTTGCCTTGCTCATTTAAAAACAGATCTTCCGTGGCCGAAGCGGGTGCAACTTCTCTGCCGTCAAAACTCAGCAATTCACCTTTTGCTTTGTCGTAATACAACATAAAAGCGCCACCGCCAATACCTGATGATTGTGGTTCAACCAGACTCAATACCAACTGCACCGCAATCGCTGCATCAACCGCGCTACCGCCTTGTTTCAAAACATTATAACCGGCCTGGGTGGCGAGCGGATTGGCCGCCGTTACCATAAAGGATTGTTTCACAACTGCCTGTTTATGGGTGACGCCGGTCGCCGCTTCGGGTTCACCTTCTTCGCGCTTTTGTTTCGCTGCGGGCGCGTCATTTATGCATCCTGCCAACATAGCAATACAGACAACTATCCCGGACAACTTCTGGATACTTACCATGAAAAAATCCTTATATTTGAGATTAATGTGAATTCGACCTAGTATGCGCAAGTTGCGCCTGAAAATCATTAAATTGTTCAAAGCCAGACAGCACTTTTTGATACTTATCCACGTTGTTTTCTAAAATTCCCAAAGCATGGACAGTCGATTCCAACGTTGATAAACCACGTGGGTCGTGATGTTTACGAATATGATATTGGCTAGTGAATGTTTCCGGCAGGGTCAATTGTAAAAGTGCATGCAAATTTTTCGACAACTGCAATATTTTGTAGGCTTTTTTCCAGGTGCCATCAATCACAATAAGGCGCCTTGTCTTACGTTCAGTAGGCGCAATTATCGACGCAATTTTGGCTCGTTCCCCAGGATACAGCAAACAAACCTGATAACCAGGTTCATTGATTAAAGTATTTAGCGTTTGATGTTCACTAAAATCTTCACCGACAAACAGATGACACTTTGCCAGGCTCAATGCTAATAATGCCGCAGTTCCTTTGGCCTGTTTTTCTTCACTTTTATGTTGCAAGATGATCACCTCCACTTCATTTTCCGTGGTATGTGAAAATTCACAAATACAGGTGACTAGCGGTCGATGGCACCTTGTGCAATACTGTCTGCTCATTGGTGAAAGCCAATTCAATAATTAAAACAACACCCATTATATGCGCGAAACCCTTTTATGTTGAAGTTATCTTTGCCCTTGCAATTGAATGCCTGGCTTACGCCGTTTATTGTTCTGCTTATTTCCGTATCCGTATTTTTGTTACCCGAAACCATATCGCAATCGCTCATTTATGACCGCGACGATATTGCCGATGGTCAATTCTGGCGTTTGTTAACCGGGCACTTTGATCACACCAATCTCAATCATATGTTACTCAATCTGGCAGGCCTTATTATGTTGTGGGCTTTGCATGGTGATCATTACCGGCACGGCTTATTTATCGCGGTGTTTTTAATGTCCGCGATAACCTGCAGCCTGGGCATCTACATCTTTGATCCAGACATGACACGCTATGTCGGATTATCTGGTGTCCTACATGGCATTTTTGTCTTTGGTGCTATCGCTGATATCAAGCAGCAAGATAAAACCGGCTATCTATTATTGCTCGGGGTCACGGGTAAAATCATTTATGAACAATTCGCTGGTGCCAGCGCAGATATGGTGGAACTAATAGGTTCTGATGTTGCCATTGATGCTCACCTGTTCGGAGCCATTGGCGGACTGTTGGCCGGTTTAGTCTGGCTATGGCGACCATTTGCAAGCCCAAAGGCTTGATACCAATCACACTAAGTTTGTGCACAACTCCCTCTGGGTGAGTTTTAAAGGCGTTTATTTTGCGTTACTGATTTTTCCTGATGTTGAGAGCGGTATAACCATTCTCTGCAATCAAAGCCTTGCCTAAAAGCCTTTAAATTCTCACTGAGTGAGCAATCATTTAATGTGATTGGTATTATACCAAAAAGCTACTGCTCATCCGATTTTGGTGAAACAGTAGCTTTATTGGCTTGCAAGGTGCTGGTTTACTCAGCACAAAACAAGGTTTAGAGCGTCTCTTCAAATAGCTTAAAGATACGACGGTATTCATCTAACCAACTGCTTGGTTGCACAAAACCATGTGGTTCTACCGGATAAATCGCCGTTTCAAAATCTTGTTTTTCCAGTTCAATCAATCGCTGCACCAGACGCACGGTATCCTGAAAGAATACGTTATCGTCAATCATAGGCGCATTGATCAATAAAGGCTTCTCAAGACCTTCCGCAAAATAAATCGGAGAGCTGCGCTCATAAGCAATGGCATCGTCACCGGGCATATTCAAGATATTTGACGTATAACCATGATTGTAATACGCCCAATCGGATACCAAGCGCAATGCAGATCCAGAAGCAAACACCTCAGGTTCTTTAAACATTGCCATCAAGGTTAAAAATCCACCATAAGATCCGCCATAAACCCCGATTTTATCTCGATCAACATCGGCGTTATCCACTAACCAATCAACGCCACTGAGCATGTCCTGAACTTCCGGCTCGCCCATATGACGATAAATAGCGGTGCGCCAGTCACGGCCATAACCTTTTGAGGCTCGGTAATCCATATCGATAACCGTATAACCTTGCTGAACTAACATTGAGTGGAACATAAATTCACGGAAGTATCCGGACCAGCCAAGGTGAGAATTTTGCAGATAACCCGCGCCATGCACAAACATCACTGCTTTTCCTTCACCGCCTTTACCTTCTAGGGCGTCGCCTTGATACACGCGAGAAAATACGCCTTGCTCGGTATGCTTTGATGGTACCTCGACAATACTCGGTGCAACCCAAGGCATGGCTTTAAATGCATCCGATACCGTATGGGTTAACTGCATTGGCTTATCAGCAGTGCCCACAGCTTTGATATACAATTCTGGCGGCATCGTCGTTGTAGAATGCTCAATCAGTAGCTTACTTTCATCTGGGGACAATGCATATTGATTCATGCCACCAAGATCCGTTAACGCTTCAATATCACCGCCGTCGCGAGCGACTCGATAGATTTCATAAATCCCGGGATGCTTAACATTCCCCTGAAAGTAAAACGCATCCTGGTCTTTCGAAACGGTTAAATTGCGAACTTCATATTTGCCCGATGTTAACGCTTGTGGCTTACGATCAACAGGTTTTACGTATAAGTGGGAATAACCCGACTCTTCCGACAGATAATAAAGGCTCGGTGAGTCTTTTAGCCAACCAAATTGATTGAACTCCCAGTTAATCCACGCGTCATCATGCAATCGATGCTGAGTCACTAACTGTTTTTCTTCAAAATCAATCGTAGCAATCCAACGGTCTTTGTTATCCCAGGCTTCCATCATAACGGCAACCTGAGAACCATCCGGATGCCATTTAATGCTATCGGAAAAACTCAGCAAATGGATGTTTCTTGGCGATTTTTTCGATTCGTAAGTTTTCCCTTCACGCGCATGGTTTTCTTTGCGTACGTCAGCAAGTACATCTTCATCAAAACCATCCAAGCTATTGTAATTCAATAGATATTGCGCATTGTATTGTAAATCAATAAGGTACAACTGCTCTGAATATTGACGATTGTCGCCGACACGGCGGCGGGCTGGTACTGCCGCGATATTGCCATCATCGGTAATATAGTTCGGCATAATATCGGAATCATTGCGCCAGCCCTCATTGCTGCCAGTGCTTACAACGATATAACGTCCATCAGGAGACAGTTTTGCCTGCACAATGCGCTTGTCTTTACCAAAATAGAACACCGCTTTATTGATGGTATCGTTTTCGGCACGAAGAGCGTTGTCTTTTTCATTCTGCAAAGCCTTATTGCGCTGTTGCAAGGCAACATAATCAATCAGTTTGCTTTGTTCCTGCGCCAGATAACTTTGCGCACCATTTTTGGATTTTGGTGTATCGGTCATTTGCAGGTTTGCTAACTCCGCAACCTGGAACGTTGCAAGATCCAGCGCATAAAAGCTATTGCCTTGGCGATACGAAATGCGCTCATTAGTCAAAAATTGTGCCGATGATTCTTTCGCGGTGGTAAAGGTTAATTGCTGTATGGAATCCGTTTCCAGATTCTTCAGAAACACATTACCTTCGAATGTGTACAGTTCTTGTTTACCATCTGCAGACGTCACCGCATTGCGATCGGAAAATTTATGCAGCTGGGCTAAACTGACCGCCTGCCCTTGCTGCTCACCAACCGCATGCAAGTATAGATCACGAACCGGGTTGCCTTCGCGCTTTTGTAAATACAATACCTGTTCACTATCATCGCCCCAATACCAACTTGTTGGCGTTCGGCCAATCCAGTCCGGATCTGACATGATCTTTTCCATAGTGATCACGCTGCTATTTTCAGCTAACTGGCTATTATCTGCTTTGATGACTGGTGTAAGTTCGAAATTTGCCGTCTGGCTGGTATCAGCTTGTGGGCTCTGAGAGGCTGCACATGCTTGCAGACCGAACACTATTGACGCAACCAGTGCGGTGCGTTTGACCGTGCACTTGATGCTCAAGCGGTTAACGTTTGTCATTTACATCCCATTTTGTTGTAATCGTTAAACATTCATTTAAACAAAAACTTGCCCCCCAGAGCAAACAGATCTTGTACCAATACGTTAATACGCCGATTTTCTGAGGTTAATTGCCTAAACAGTTAAGGTATTCATTTTACTCAGCAAGCTAAGGAAAATTACCTAACTCGCTTTAGTTTTCATGTAGCTCCAGTGGTAAACATTAGAAGCCGTCAATTAGACGAGCAAATATCTACCCATTAAACAAAAGCATATTGGCAGTTTGGTAATACGCAAATATTGCCGGTTGTTCGGTATTTTTAAGTGATGCCCTAACCTTGCTAACCTCTTCGTTGCAATTTTATAAAACAAAGCTCGACACCTGGTTCTCGCTCTTTGCTATAATGCCCTACTATTTTCACCATCATTGTTGTTTTCTATGATCCCACAACCTAAAGTCGCGCTGTTTGACTACCCCAAATATTGGGCCGAATGCTATGGCACGGCACCATTTTTACCGATGAGCCGTCAGGAAATGGACGAACTGGGCTGGGACAGTTGTGACATTATTCTGGTTACCGGCGACGCCTATGTCGATCACCCAAGTTTCGGCATGGCCGTTATTGGTCGCATGCTCGAATCACAGGGCTTTAGGGTTGGTATTATTGCTCAACCGGATTGGCACTCAAAAGATCCGTTTATGGCACTGGGTAAGCCGAATTTATTCTTCGGGGTTACTGCCGGCAATATGGATTCTATGATCAACCGCTATACCGCTGAGCGTCGATTACGTCACGATGATGCCTATAGCCCGAATAATGAAGGTGGAAAACGTCCAGACCGAGCGGTACTGGTATATTCACAACGTTGTAAAGAAGCTTATAAAGATGTGCCGGTAATATTAGGTGGTATCGAAGCCAGCCTCAGACGTATCTCCCATTATGATTACTGGTCAGATAAAGTTCGCCGCAGCGTGATTTTTGACGCAAAAGCGGATTTACTCATTTACGGTAATGCCGAACGCCCGTTAATTGAAGTAGCACACCGAATCGCTCGGGGTGAATCCCCGGAAACCTTAACCGATGTGCGTGGTACTGCGTTTATTACCAAGCAAGCATTACCTGGTTGGCGCGGCGTCGATTCGAGAAGCATTGACCGTCCCGGTAAAATCGATCCGATCCCGAGTCCTTATCAGGATATGACCCCGCAAACCTGCGCCAGTGACGATAAACCGGCTCAGGACTCAGCGGATGTGCAGATTGTCGATGTATCCAAAGAGCCAGTGCCGATCCAAATCAGCGATTATCAAAATAAAAGCTGGGATAAACGACACAAACCCTGGGAAAAAACCTATGTAAAACTGCCAAGCTTTGAGCAGGTCAGTCATAATAAAACGTTATATGCCCATGCGTCTCGAATTTTCCATCAGGAAGTCAATCCGGGAAGTGCCCGTGCGTTATTGCAAAGCCATGGCGATCGGAGTGTCTGGCTAAACCCACCGGCTTATCCATTGAGCGAAGCGGAAATGGATGGTGTCTTTGGTTTGCCTTATGCACGTGTGCCGCATCCGGTATATGGCGATGCAAAAATTCCCGCCTACGATATGATCAAAACGTCCATCAACATTATGCGTGGTTGTTTCGGAGGCTGCTCATTTTGTTCTATCACCGAACACGAAGGCCGTATTATTCAGTCTCGTTCTGAACAATCGATTCTCGATGAAATTGAAGACATCAAAGAAAAGGTGCCCGGATTTACCGGGGTGATTTCAGATTTGGGCGGTCCTACCGCCAATATGTACAAACTGCGTTGCAAAAGCCCGAAAGCGGAAGCCACCTGTCGCAGGCCGTCATGTGTTTGGCCGGACATTTGTGGCCATATGGATACCGATCACACGCCTACAATCAATCTGTACCGTAAAGCTCGAAAAGTTCGTGGCATTAAAAAGGTTTTGATTGCATCGGGAGTTCGTTACGATCTCGCGATTCAGGATCCTGAATACGTAAAAGAGTTAGCCACACACCATGTGGGTGGTTATTTGAAAATTGCTCCTGAGCATACCGAAGATGGACCTTTATCGAAGATGATGAAGCCAGGTATGGGTACCTATGACAAATTTAAGGAAATGTTCGATCATTACTCCAAAGTTGCCGGTAAAAAGCAGTTTTTGATCCCGTATTTTATTTCCGCTCATCCAGGCACGACCGACGAAGACATGATCAATTTAGCCCTTTGGCTGAAAAAGCATGACTTCAAACTCGATCAGGTACAAAATTTTTATCCCTCACCACTTGCGAACGCGACCACCCTGTACCATACCGAAATCGACTCATTATCGAAAATTCGTAAAACTTCGGCCAGCGTGCCTGTAGCCAAAGGTGGCCGTCAACGCCGCTTGCACAAAGCGATTTTACGCTACCATGACCCAGTCAACTGGCCGATAATTCGCGAAGCCTTGACTAAAAAGGGCTTGGCTCGAAAATTAATTGGTAATGGCCCGCAGTTTTTAGTGCCGCCGGAAACCCGCAGTGAAAAAAATCAGCAATTTCGTAAGGGCAAAAATAATGCCAGCGGCTACAAAACCTCACCGGGCCAAAAAGCAAACGCTCGCTCAAAGCCAGGGCAAAAAGGCTTAACTCGGTTCAGCAAAAACCAGTTTAAATAACTTACCAACGAAGACGGGGTGGTAATCCACTTTTCCATTCAGGAATCGATGAACCAACCCGTCCTGAGTTATTTGCCATAGCACGATGTTAACCGCTCGACGGTTATACCAATCACATTAAGTTTGTGCACAACTCAGAGTTAGGACAGAGGTTTAGTTACAACATAGGTTTCATTGATATAGTCATTCTATATTAATGAAATATAGGGTCGTAAATGGACCTTAAGATAAACTCCCTACGGGTGAGTTTTAAAGGCGTTTGGACTACGTTACTGATTTAGGTTGATTTTGAGATAATGGAGCGACCATTCTCTGCAATCAAAGCCTTGCCTAAAAGCCTTTAGATTCTCACTGAGTGAGCAATAATTTAATGTGATTGGTATTACATTCAATAAATTTATTTCGTGGATGCACTTTTTTAAAAATAGAGCTCGGCCAATAATCATCAAAATACTCTGCCCAGACTCATCGGTTTCGACTTGTTTTTCGTATCTAAATCTATAACCTGTAGTTAAGTGATTTAATGCACGATAACCTAATTGATCGATAAGTTAGAGAAAACAATGATCTAACACTATAATTTGAAAAAAAGAACAATAGCAAGTTGACAGGGTTATCAATGAATGTAGTGGTGAAAATAATCTTGCCTGGCAGGCTGCTACATCGATAAACACAGACTGTTTAACTGGATAACAACTTGAAAAGCAAACTCATACTCTATTTAAGTGCTCTACTGATTCTGTCAGTCGGTGCGAATACCTACCAGTTTTTCTCTAACGTTGAGAAGACCCACAGACCCATGTCTGCTTTGGCAGAGACGTTAAATGTCCAGGCCTCATCGGACTCACCAATTATAAGTCGAAAAACATCATCTGAGTCGACAGTACAGGATTCTGATGTGCAGCTTTCGCTGGTTGAAGTTCCCATCGGCGAGTCTGACCGAGAAAATTTACAATTACTTGTCGCAACCTCACAGCAATTTTTTAATGTTCGTCAGTTCGATAACGCCGCGGACATTTATACCGACATCGAGATGTTATCTGAAACGACAGCAACACAGTTGAAAAGCCAGTGGGTATCTCAATCATACCAGTGGCTCGACCAAAAACAGTTCACTTTGATCAACAGCTTGCTCGACAGTTTTCTGGCATATGCCCCCGACGATGAAGACTGGTTATTGGTAAAAATTAATTATTTTGAAGCCATCGACAAGAAACAGGCTGCCATCTTTTTATACTATGAACTCATCCACAACTCCTTTGATTATGAAAAAGAAGAGACGTGGCTAAGCCAAATTCATCAAATCGCAGAGAAGCAACGACGAAGTTTTGCTCATAACGGCGCTTGGCACGAGCAAATTGATTTTTTTGAACCTCTGCTGATGGAAGAGCCCAATTATCCGCCTTACATCCTTGCTTTGAGTCAGGCATTTATTCAACTGGAAGAATTTACTATTGCAGATTCTTATCTCGATAACATATCTCACCTAACCGCCTATCAAGGCCAGGTCGCCAAGCTGCGTCGCCAGATGCACAGCTCGCAAACGGAATTACAGGCGATCAAACTAAACAAGCTGAATGAGCATTTCATGGTGAATGCGCGCATCAATAAACAATACCGCACCAATTTAATGATTGATACGGGAGCATCGATAACGGTGTTATCGGAAGCCTATTTCAATGCCTTAAAAGAAAGCGGCGACATCCGGGTTAACCGACAATTAGAAATCAACACCGCGGCCGGCAATCAGGCGGCTTACTCGGTGATTGTTGAATATTTCAATATTGGTGAACACCAGCTCGAAGATTTCGAAATTGTGGTAATGGAATTGCCTGGATTTGAACACGCTGATGGCTTGTTAGGCATGAATTTTTTGAAACAATTTAAGTTTGAAATCGATCAGGAAAACTCCCTGTTGTTTCTTTCTGAGCCTTAAAATAATTTTGACAACGGAGCCGACCATGCTCGGCCCAAGGCCTTGCCTAAAAGCCTTTAAATTCTCACTGCAAGGGAGACTTAGTGGACTTGGTTTAACAAGCGTTTGTATGGATTGGCATTGGATTATATAAAAAAGCCCTTGTCTTGCCTGATTCAGGTCTTAACAAGGGCTTTTGTTTATCTAGGTTAGTCTGGCCGCATAAGGCTTTACTTCACGATGAGTATTTACCGTATTATCGAGCTTGCCAGGGCTACCACAAGTAGCCGCCACTAACCTACTTAACAGTGCATATTAATAAGTTAGGCCGCATTGCGCTTTTTGCCCTTCATCATACGATGTTTGCGTTTTATCGTGGGAAACGACAGTAATCTAAACCTTACCTGCTTACCCTGCTCTTGCAATAGAACACTGGCAAAGTGGGTGTCGATAACCTTGGCGAATAATGCCAACGTCAAACAGGTTAGTGGAACATATATCAAAGAGACAATGACTTGCTCAAACCAGACCATATCCATAACAATCGGCAAGGCGATGATCAGGAACGCAAACCCGCGAAAAAACCATAAATATTGTGTTCGATTACTATTCATTGTGAACCTCACAATTGAGCTAAACATCGAGGTTAAGAATAGAAAGAACGAGAAAATTCAGCAAAAGGAAAATATTCACGCTTTAGGTGAATATTATTCACCTCCCATTAACATATTCCGAACCCAACCGATAAATGTCTGAATATCCTTGTTTTCTTGATCTGCATTTCGATAAACGGCATAGAGAGCCATTGGGAAATCGGCTTTAAGATCGAACGGGTCCACCAATATATTAGAATGTAATAGGTAATTTTCGATAGGTGACATGGCCAGAGCAACACCTAATCCCTGCTCTGCAGCCTGTAATGATGCATCGTAATCATTGAAGGTCAATTTCGGCTCTACTTGCAATTTGCCATTGCCAACCGCTCTGCTCCAGTTTCCCCATACATTTTCAAAACCAGCCAGGTCAATAAGCGGCACGTGTGCAATTTGATGTACTTCAGTTAAGTCGTTTTGTTCTTTAAACGTCGGCGAGCACACGGCCATAATTTCAACATCCATGATTTTTTCAATCGCTACATCCGGCCAATTTCCATCACCGATACGAAACGCCAGATCAATATCTTCATAGCGTAAATCCAATAAGTTCATCGAGGTTTCAATTCGGATATCTAAAGTCGGATTCTGCTGCTGAAAACTGGCGAGCCTGGGCAAAATAATATTTCGTGACAAAGACGGGAACGTTGAAATTTTCAGAATATTCGATTGAAAGCGATTTTGTAATTCACGGGTAGCATGTTCCAGTTTTTGCAACGACTGACTAACCACATTTAAATAGCTTTGTCCTGCCGCATTTAAGCTTACGCCACGTTTATCGCGCTGAAACAATTCAAAACCAAGGAACTCCTCCAGCGAGCGGATTTGATGGCTCACTGCCGAGGGAGTAATAAATAACTCAACGCTGGCTTTTTTAAAGCTTTGATGACGGCCTGCCGCTTCAAATACGACCAACAAATGCGCCGGGGGTAATTTTCGAGCCATGAATTCCTGCAGGTTAGCCAAACTAGCTTTATTTTAGTGCATCTATGTCAGTCTGCATTCGCACGGTCTGCATGCGCACGGCCCGACACGTTATTGAAAACATTTGTCGTGCACGAACATATATGTGTTATACCAATCACATTAAATTATTGCTCACTCAGTGAGAATTTAAAGGCTTTTAGACAAGGCTTTGATTGCAGAGAATGGTCGTTCCATTGTCAAAATCAGTAACGTAGGATAAACGCCTTTAAAACTCACCCATAGGGAGTTTACCAGAGGCCCATTTACGACCCTATATTTCATTAATATAGAATGACTATATCAATGAAACCTATGTTGTAACTGAACCTCTGCCCTAACTCTGAGTTGTGCACAAACTTAATGTGATTGGTATTATCAATTAATATCGCTAGCTTGAATGTGTCATTGCTACGATAGTGAATATCATACAGTGAATATCACGCATTAGTGTTGAAGTGCGCTAATCAAACGATAACTGAGCGTAACCAAAACACTTGGGGACGAGATAATTGATTGGGTTATCCACCGAATGGCCTTGTTTAAGGCAATAATTGTTGATAAGTATGAAAATTAACCAAATAGTTACAAATGCTAAAATGTAGAAAATAACAGCGAAACAGAAGGAGGATGTTTTAAACAACACTCTTCATCAGCTAGCTAAGTCAATGACTTCTGTCAGGCGTATGTTCAGGGAGAATCAATTAATCAGCGCTTCCTGTCTATCCCATCAAGCATAACTAATTGTTTATTGGTTTGATTCTACTGAGCAGATGGTAGTCCTCCAAAAATTGAAATCAATTACGTTTTGCTACGAGTCGATTTAGAGATTTTCCTTTGGGGAATACTTACTCATGTTCTTCCTCCTCCAGTGGCAAACGACCTTCTCATTGGAGGCATTATTGCCCACAGGCCACTTGTGGATAACTATGTGAATAAGTAAAACCTCAATAAAATTAAAGGCTAGAGAAGAGAAATGATTTTTTTGATGATTGAATCAAAAAGTAAAGACATTTTTATCGACGAATTTGAAATAAATTTTGCTGATTTATTAAGTTTTACACAAAAACAGTGGATAACTTTTGCGGTGCCTTGCCGTATCTGCCCTCAACTTTTGCAAGCATTTTTTTAAACTTTTTTTTTATATTTGCAATATTAAAAAAAACGGCTTATCCAGTATCAAACTTACGCCAAAATGAATTACAATTTTATCTAATTGGATTATCGACGGAACTCGAATGAAAACCGCATTAGTCATTGGCGCTACCGGGCTTACCGGCTCGTTATGTATACAAAAACTTCTCAATGATGACCGTTACGCCAATGTAATAGCGCTAAGCCGACGCCCACTGGCAATGACGCATGCAAAACTCGTCCGGGTTGAGATGGCGGACGACCAACTGCAATCGGTTTTTCTGCAATATGAAATCGATGAGGTTTTTTGTTGTCTTGGCACCACCATAAAAAAAGCCGGTAACCGAGAGGCGTTTAAGGCCGTCGACAAATCCCTGGTACTTAGCATCGCAACACATGCATACCAAGCGGATGTGGGTAAGTTTGCGGTGATCTCAGCTCTGGGGGCGAATGAGAAGGCCAATAGCTTTTATAACCAGGTGAAAGGCGAAATGGAGCAGGCGCTAATCGCCATGGGTTTTAACCAGCTGATCATTGTACGGCCAAGTCTTATTTTAGGACCCAGACAAGAATCTCGTAAAGGCGAAGATTTTGCGAAGTCTGTGTATCGAATGGTTGCCCCGGTAATAGATAAATTGTTACCAGCCTACCGCCCGGTTGACGCTGAGCGCATTGCACAAGCGATGATAGATACACTTAATCAGACACACACCCAGCCTGTAACCATTATCGAAAACAAAACGCTGCACAGTCACTAATTCAGGTAATAAACCACAGAGCCAATATACGCTGCTGATTTTAGTTAACCGTGTCTTATGCAAACAAACGCATTACAAACAAACGTAAATTCGCCCCGTTGGGCTTTTTATCATTGTTTCATTTTACCGTTAATTTCAATTCGTGTACCCGATGGCGATTTTAAAAACACTTGCGACAGGGATATTTCTTTGACATGAACCAACGAATGCTCAATGTGTTTTCGCTCTAGCCGTTGAACTAGCGCGGCTAAATCAGACGACCGGAAAGCAACATGATCGAAACAACCTTGCTGGCACGTTGGCACGTGCTGATTGCTCTCTGACAGATGGATGACGGCTTTGTCATCAGCATATAGCCAAAAGCCCTTGCTTGGAAATTCCGGTCGATACCCTTCCCGTAAACCAAGCACATCACAGAAAAATTGTTTCTCGTTTTCCAGTAATTCCGCTGGTCCTTTAATGTTAATGTGATCTAAGTGCATCTTGTCCTCACCGATATTCATGGGAAATTTAACGTTCATTAATCAACTAACACTAACTTACCCTGCGTGCTGTCATCGCGGTTATGTAGTAAATGATCCTCAGCCCTAACTCTGTGCTAATTTTGTATGTACTCTGCACTATGCAAAAACCTATTTGAATGGGCAAAAACGTGTTTTACAACACACCATGTTCCGTTAATAGGGCGATTAACTCTTCTTCAGTCAACACTGCTACACCTAACTGGCTGGCTTTGGTCAATTTTGATCCGGCTTTTTCACCCGCAACCAGAAAACTGGTTTTCGCAGATACACTACCAGAAACTTTAGCGCCTAAGGTTTGCAAATGTCCTTTTGCGTCATTACGGCCCATCTGACTCAAGGTCCCGGTTAGAACAAACGTTTGATCTTTAAGGGGTAAATCATCATCGGCTTTTTGTTCAATCGCTGGCCAGTTAAGCCCAACCGCTAATAGCTCCGTAATCACATCCTGATTATGGCTTTCGGCAAAGAAATGTAGAATATTATTAGCAACCACTTCCCCCACATCCGCCACAGCCACTAACTGTTCAAAACAAGCCTGCTGCACCGCCGCTAAGGTTTTAAAGTGTTGGGCTAAATTACCAGCGGTGGCTTCGCCGACTTCGCGGATGCCTAATGCGTAAATAAATTTCGCCAGGGTTGTATTTTTTGCGTTCTGCAATGCAACTAATAACTTATCCGCGGATTTCAAGCCCATCCGCTCTAAAGTGGTTAGTTGCGTTTGATTCAGGGTAAACAGATCCGCCGGTGTTTTGATTAATTCTTCATCGACCAATTGTTCTACCAACTTGTCTCCCAATCCATCGATATCCAATGCCTTTCTCGACGCAAAGTGTTTGATCGCCTCTTTGCGTTGCGCCCCACAGAATAAACCGCCGGTACAACGCAACACAGCCTCCCCTGTTACCCGTTCAACGGCAGAGTCACATACCGGGCATGACTGAGGAAAAATGATATCTCTTGCATCCTGCGGACGTTTATCCACAACCGCACTGACAATCTGTGGGATCACGTCACCCGCTCGACGGATCACAACGGTGTCGTTAATTTTGAGCCCTAAGCGATCGATCTCATCCTGATTATGCAAGGTTGCATTAGAGACGGTTACCCCACCGACAAATACGGGTTGCAATCTGGCAACGGGGGTAATCGCGCCGGTACGGCCCACCTGAAACTCTACATCCAATAACTGGGTAAGCTCTTCCTGGGCGGGAAATTTATACGCGGTGGCCCAACGTGGTGCCCTGGCAACAAAGCCTAATTGCTGTTGATCGGCAATGTTATCCACTTTCAATACCACGCCATCGATTTCATAGCTAAGCTGATCACGACGACTCAAAATATCCTGGTAAAAATCCACACAGTCGCTAGATTTTTCAACCTGAATAATTTCCGGACACATCGGCAGACCAAGGTCTTTGAGCTTCATCAGCCGTTGATAATGGCTATCAGGCAAATAGTTATCGCCATCTTCTACATAGCCTACGCTGTAAGCATAAAATGATAAGTTGCGCTTGGCGGTGATCTTTGAATCTAGCTGGCGCAGCGAGCCGGCGGCGGCATTACGTGGATTGGCAAATGTTTTCTCACCGTTTTTAATGGCATGCTCATTCAAGGCGTCAAAACTCGCCTTGGGCATAAATACTTCACCTCGGGCTTCAAAAACCGCGGGTAGGTTTTCACCACGTAGTTTTAGCGGGATCGCATTAATGGTTTTTACATTCTCGGTGATATTTTCCCCAACCTGACCGTCACCTCGGGTAGCTGCCTGCACTAAAATACCATTTTCATATCGCAGACTAACCGCCAGGCCATCCAGTTTTGGTTCACAACAAAAACGGATGTTGTTTTCACGTCCCAAACGCTCTTTTATACGGTTAATAAACCCCTGCCACTCACTCTCATCAAACACATTGTCTAAAGACAGCATAGGAATTTGATGGGTCACCTGGGAAAACGACTTAAGCGCTTCGCCCCCCACTTTTTGCGATGGAGAATCGGCTTGCTTCAATTCCGGGTACTGCGTTTCTAACGCGATCAATTCGCGCATTAACCCGTCGTAATGGCTATCGGGTACCGTCGGCGCATCGAGTACATAATACTGGTAATTGTATTCATGTAACTGACTGATGATTTGCATCATCTGGGTTTGAATTTGTGTTTTATCAGACATCTGTTTAAGCAACCTTAGTCACGTATCTTTTGTGGTGTACCGCCCGGCAAAGGCGGTTAAAGCAAAGCCTCCAAGGGAGGCTTTTGAATGGATGTATTATACGTTAGCGATGCGACTTTTGCGGTCGAATTCACGAATTTTGGTTAGGTAATGTTGTTCGGTTTGCCGGGTCATTACACTGCGTTGTCCGTCTAGAACCTGACCACCGAATTCACTGGCTAACTGTTTTGCCGCAGACAACATAAGTTTAAACACTTTGCTTGGATCGCCTGCATTAGGCAAGGTCATGAATAAGGTTAAACCTGTCGTGGCAAAATTTTCCATATTATCCAAATCAAAAGTGCCAGGGTTTATCATGTTGGCTAACGAAAAATGGATTGGACCTTTGCCAGAGTTATCCTGATGGCGATGGAAAATATTCATATCCCCATACTTCATACCCAGCGTCAAAAGACTTGGCAATAAAGCCGCACCGGCTATTAATTGATTCTGCCCGGCCACAACGCTTATCGCGAGTACTTCTTGCTCGATATCAGCCGCTGGTTTAGTTTTTTCTTCCTCAACAAAATCGATTTCGATTTGATCACGGCGGATCTCAGCTTTGGTTTTCTCAACACGTCGCTTGTATTGATTATTTTCTGCAACTTCAGGCACGACTTCCTCCACGTTCTCAGGTTCGGAATTAAAGCTTGGCTCGGTAAATCTCATCCCAGCGGATTTCGTGCCCTGCTCATGAGCTTCAAAGATTCTTTCCATCTCAGCCATTGCCGGCTCACTGGCAATGTCCATTGCCGGATCGTTAAAATGCTGGTGAGCATAAGGATTTGAATCGTCGGTTGCCTGGTCATTGGCCACCGAAATTATCTCTTCACCCAGCACAGGATCTAAATAACCATTATCTGTGCCATGCGGCTCGCTTAACCCCGATTTAAATGCGCCAGAATCCTCACCATAGCCATTGGCAGGCGCGGCGGCTGCGATGTTGTCTTGTGAAGGGAATCGCTGTTCAGAACCATTGTCGGTTCCAGAATTCGCCTTTTTAACGGGATTAGCCACCACTTTTTTCGGTCCTACCCCATCTTGATCAAACCCGGAATTGTCGAACATCCGTTGTTCCATCTCTTCGGTAGATTCAGAAGCAACGGTTTTCTTTAATTTATAGGGATTTTTGCGCTCTTTGCGCAAGGTATACATACCGTGAATGCAGAGTCCGGCAATCGCCAGAACACTAATGATAAGGAGAATGTCTCTTAAATTAAATTCCATATTTAAGCCTGTTTAAGATGCTTGCGCCATAGCGACGGCTTCTTCGATATCCACAGCAACCATTCTTGAAACACCTGGTTCATGCATGGTTACACCGGTAAGATGTGTCGCCATTTCCATCGCAATTTTATTATGACTAATGTAGATAAACTGCACCGTTTTCGACATTTCCTTGACCAACTTACAGAAACGTTCAACGTTGGCGTCATCCAACGGAGCATCGACTTCGTCCAGCATACAAAATGGTGCCGGATTCAGACGGAAAATCGCAAACACCAATGATAATGCGGTTAGGGCTTTTTCACCACCAGAAAGTAAGTGAATCGTACTATTTTTTTTGCCAGGTGGTCGAGCCATAATGGTAACCCCGGTATCGAGCAAATCTTCACCGGTTAAATCCAGATAGGCACTACCGCCACCAAACACTTTTGGAAATAGGTTCTTCAGATCGTCGTTCACTTGATCAAAGGTTTGTTTAAACTTCGCCCGACTTTCGCGATCAATTTTACTGATCGCACTTTCAAGGGTCGACAACGCATCCTCAAGATCATCATTTTGCTTATCAAGGAAGCCTTTGCGTTGCTGCTGCAACTCATATTCTTCTATAGCAGCAAGGTTGATTGCACCCAATCCATCAATGTCTTTAGCAATACGCGCCAGCTTTATTTGCCATTGGTTTTCTTTGGCATCATTCGGTAACGCTTGCAATACATCTTTAAGCGATTGTTGCAATTCATCGAGTTGCTCAATGGCGGTATTCGCTCTTACCCGATAATTCTCACCGTCGAGGGTGATTTTCGCCATCTTGTCTTTGATCACTGAAATGTTATTCAACAGTCCTTGCTGGCTTTGATTAAACGCCATGATCTCGTTGTTCGCTACAGATTGTTGCTGATGTAAAGTCTGCTGCTGCTGATCCAGTTCACTGCTTTGTCCAAGCTTTTGTTGTAATTGTTCCTGATCATCCAATAACGGGATTGCCAGCGCTTCCTGGGCCACCAGCAATTCCTGTTGTTGCTCATTGGAAAACTGAATCTGCTCTTCAATGCGTTGGATCATTAACGCCAGGTTTTTTAATGTGGATGATAGTTGCTCGCGCTTGACCAGTTTGTGTTGCAAATCCTGATTAAAGTTATTGATGCGACTTTGCCATTGTTGCAGCTCCTGACCAGAGCCTGTGCGCTGCCTTTCCAGATTTTCGCCATCATCTACCACGTCCTCTAATTGCTCTGCCAACGCTTCTTCAGTAAATGTCAGCGTTTCCGCTTCATCGGTTTTTTCAATAATACTGGTTTCAAGGCTCATCAGCTCTTCAGACAATCCTGTTGCCTGTTGCTTAAGCAAGCCCAACTCCTGGTTCACCAATTGCAATTGTTGCTGTTGGCTTGAAAGATGTTGCTCGGCCTGCTGCCATTGCTGTTTACCAGAAGTCGCTGCCAATTTGGCTTGCTCGAGCGCGACTTTTGCCTGCTGAACGCGAGTTCCCAGCTCACTAACCGAATCTTCTTGCCCCTGCACCTGCTCTTGTAATTCCAGCAATTGATTCTGTCTTGCCAGTTGCCCAGATTCACCTTGCAATAAGCCTTTTTGCATCCAGTTTTTGCCAAACCACAAACCTTGTGGGCAAATCACCGATTGGTCATCGTCAAGTGACGCAATCATGCTTCTGGCCTGTTGTTCATTGTCAGCAACAGACACCTTGCTTAATAATGTCTGAATGGAATGTGGCGTTAGAATTTTGCTACTTAGTGTGCCGCTTTTCACCAGATTCTGTGCAACTTTGGTATCCAGATAAATGGCGCCCTGCTTTAGTGAAAATTGTGCGGGTAACTGCGCCGTAACGTTTGCTTGCAACCAGTGCCCTAGCACCATCTCAACCGCCAGCTCCCAGCCCTTTTCAACACTTAGCTGTTGCACTAATTGCGTTTGGTTTTCTAAGCCAAGATCAGATAACAATGCCTGCTGTTGCTGCTGCCAGTCACTGCTGGTTTGGGTTACCTGCTGTAGCGCCTCAATTTGCGTTAAGGTTTTGTTGAGCGCCTTTTGTGCGTGTTGTAATTGCTCGGCGACATCCTGGTAATGCTGAACGTTTTGCTCCACCAGATTTTGCTGCTGGCTATAAATCGCTTGATATTCTTCGACCTGCTCGGCCATCACAATGGCATCTTGTTGAAGATTTTTTTGTTTGCTGGTGATGGCATCAATATCAAAATTTTGTTGTTGTTGCAGCAGCTTCTCGCGTCGTAAGGTTAATTGTTGCACCTGTTGGCGCGCCGCATCAATTTGCGATTTCACCAACTGACGCTTTTGCATCAACTCATGTTTTTGCTGCTGAAATGCCTGCCATTTATCCTGCCAGGATTGCTGTTGTTCACTTAGACGTTCCGCTTGCTCGCGCGCTTGTTCCAGTTGCAATTCAAGCTCTTCAATTTGTGGTTCAATATCGCTAAGCTCAATATCCAGCTCCTGGCGCTTGGCCAGTTCCTGCTGCAATTGCTGCCTATTATCCTGAGCGCGAATGTTAAGCTTATCGAGATCCTGAGACAGAGTTAATTTGCGCTGTTTGCCATGTTTGATATTTTCTTCAAGGCGGGTAATTTCGGTACGTAAACTCAGTTTTCTCTGAGCCAGACTATTTAACTCGCTCGAACTGTGTTCCTGGGCTTGTCTTGCTTTGACAATGCTAAGCTCGCGCTCACCCTGTTCAGCATTCAGTTTTTCTAACTGAACTTGTAGCTTTTGCTCTTCGGTTTTTAATGCATCAAGTTTGCTGTGGCAATGTTGCCAGCGTATCGCTGCGATTTGCGACTTAAATAAGCGTTCTTGCTGTTTTAGATCTTTAAATCGTATCGCCGCCTGAGACTGACCGTGGAGCTTTTCCAACTGGCCATGCAGTTCATGACGAATATCAGTTAGGCGCGATAGGTTTTCCCGTGTCGCCCGAATACGATTTTCGGTTTCCCGACGACGTTCTTTATACTTAGAAACGCCAGCGGCTTCCTCAATGAATATACGTAAATCCTGGGGTTTGGATTCAATTAAGCGGGAAATCATCCCTTGTTCAATGATCGCATAACTGCGCGGACCAAGACCGGTGCCTAAAAAGATATCAGTGATATCTTTGCGTCGACATTTACTGCCATTGAGGTAATAGGTGTTTTGACTGTCACGGTTTACCACTCGGCGGATGGATATTTCCGTGCGATCCGCCATGGAACCTGTAAGGCGTTGTTGCTGGTTATCAAACACCAGTTCAACACTGGCTTGCCCGGTAGGTTTTCGGGCGGTAGAGCCATTAAAGATAACATCGGTCATTGAGTCGCCGCGCAGGTTTTTGGCAGAGCTCTCACCCAGCACCCAGCGCACTGCATCAATGATATTCGATTTACCGCAGCCATTAGGACCGACAATGGCGGTCATCTCTTGTGGAAATGGCACATTAGTCACATCCACAAAGGATTTAAATCCGGCTAATTTTATCTTTTTTAAGCGCATCGATTCTTATCGTTATGAGACAAACACAAAGTCTGCAATTACGTATCCTCGTTCTTACTGATCGGTGATTTTACATTTGACTCGTTTTCTTCACCGGCGGTGGACCGCATTGATTTCCATTAATAACGGCACACTTTTAAGAACTGCTAAGTTGATAATACCTGATTCAAATAAATATTGAAGAAGTTTGTAACACTTATTCAGTTGCCAACCCCCATTCTTTCAGTAAGATATTTAGCATATTTACGTATTGTGGAAAACAGGATGAATCAGCCGCAGTTCCAACAAACGGCAGCCCAAAGTGGCGCCAGTTATTTTATGCAGGGTTTTAAATTAATTCGTACCAAAGGTATTCGCCGGTACGTTTTCGTGCCACTTATCGTCAACCTGATATTGTTTGCTTTCGCATTTTATCAATTAAGTTTTTATATTGATGACTGGATTGGGCAATTGGAAGCCTGGTTGCCCTCAGCACTTAGCTGGTTAATCGTTATCGTTGAACCGTTAATTTATATCGCCAGCGTCATCGCCGCGTCGTTTGTATTTTCTACGGTTGCCAACTGGCTGGCGGCGCCATTTAATGGCTTGTTATCGGAAAAAATTGAGCAGCATTTAACCGGGCAATCACTCAGCGATGGCGGCTTTGTCGATATCATCAAAGATATCCCGAGAACCTTATATCGCGAATGGCGCAAGCTGATGTATTACATCCCTCGTGCCCTTGGTTTCTTTTTGATCTTCTTGTTTGTGCCTGTGATAGGACAAATTATCTGGTTTGCTTTTATCGCCTGGATGATGGCGATTCAGTATTGTGACTACCCATTTGATAACCATAAAATCGATTTCCAGACGATGCGCACCAGTCTCAGTAATCAACGGGGTAAATGCTTTAGCTTTGGCCTGACCGTATCCTTGTTTGCCATTATCCCAATTCTCAATCTGGTATTAATGCCAGTGGCTATTTGTGGCGCAACGGCGATGTGGGTTGATCACTTTCGTCGCGATCACGTTTAACACCGTTCTTTATTTTTGCCTTTTTATCCTGGTAAACAATAATCCCAGAGGAGTTAAACATTAAATGCAACAACCACTAAAACTGCGAATCGTAACCTATATTCTTGCCTTAATATTTTTCGCGTCCGGCATGGCGAAGTTATTTGCATTGCCATTTGAAATTGCAGCATTCGAGCGTTGGGGTTACTCAATGACTTTTATGTATTTGGTTGGCGTAATTGAGGTAGCCGGTGCCTTAGGGCTTCTGGTTTCAAGATTTTCAGCGATTGTTTCACTTGCTCTTGCGGCATTTATGATGGGGGCAATCGCCACTCATCTGATCCATCAAGAGTGGCCTATGCTGGCATTCGCTACAGCTGTCGCCCTTGGCGCTGCCTGGCGTGGCTGGGTATCGCTCAAAACAAAGCGGGGTAGATCTTAGAGGCTATAAAGAAACCCTGGGGTCACAGTTGTTGAATCATCAACAACTGTGACCCCAGGATAGTTAATTGCTGTACAAGTCGTTGGTTAATCTATTGGTCGGCGATTAACCCATACGTTTTACAAAACAATCGACAAAGCGTTGCGGCGATGTTGGGTCCATATTGAAATATAAGGAAGGTTCGATAAGCTCAGCTTCCATCATCGCAAAACCATCCTGATGACGAACGAAATCAAGGCGCGCGTACATTGGCATGGTAGGTAAGCATTGTAACGCATGCTCGGCATGCGCCAGTAGAGCGGCTTCTGGCTCTGCAATCAGCGCTAACCGGCCACCGTGTTCTTCCTGTACCCGAAAATCATCCTGCTTCGGCGTTTTCAAAATGCTATGGCTGTACTGACCATTAAAATAGAAGCAGGAAAACTCACCCTCTGAGATCACATGTTCCATAAAAGGCTGTACCATAAAATCGCCCTTAGCAAAGGCCACCTGTAATTCGGCAATGGCAGCTTCAACATTGTCTTTGCGTAACCAGAAGGTATTGTCCGCATTGGCGCTCACGCAAGGCTTAATAACGATTTGTTCGGTTTTAAAATGCTGAAAATATCCGCCTAGCTCGCTGGCATCAAATTGCGCTTTCCATAACGTCGGTACAATCGTTACCGCTTGTTGTTCCAGCTCCTGTAAATATTTTTTATTAATATTCCAGCGCACCGTTTGCAGGTCATTCTCCAATATGGCCGTCGACGCTTCAATGGTTTCAAGCACTTCAACAAACTCTTGTTCATATTGCTGATAATCCCAGGGGCTGCGGATCAAAACAACATCATATGCATTCCAGTCAATAGACTTATCATGCCAGTCTACCGTATGGGTTTGCCATCCAGCATCGAGAAAAGGTTTATCGAGTAATTCGTCGTAAACTTCGAATTCTTCCAGGTTTGCCATCGACAATATCGCGCAGTGTTTCAAAATCAGCCCCTCAGCTAAAGTCGGACGTTGCTATGTTGCTACGTTACATTCTAGGTTGGTTGTTACGTTGTTTTCACAAACTGCGCAGAGTTTACTCCCGTTGTTGATGACTTAGCAAGACGATTAGGACAATTGTTATTGTTCAGGCTGACGACAAAAGTTTTAGCCATGATTTTATTCGTTAATTACCCACTTATACCAATCACATTAAATTATTGCTCACTCAGTGAGAATTTAAAGGCTTTTAGACAAGGCTTTGATTGCAGAGA
>NZ_JBHZSG010000013.1:0-90824 GCF_043642205.1 Thalassotalea litorea
CTCTGCAATCAAAGCCTTGCCTAAAAGCCTTTAAATTCTCACTGAGTGAGCAATAATTTAATGTGATTGGTATAAGTCGGTTGCAGATTCAGGTGCGCATGATTCCGGGCTTGTCGCTAAGTAGCGGCATTAAACCGTTTCGGGTGCGCGGCACGATGGTTTTTCGCAACTGTACCAATTTATGATTATTTACCGTTTGCAAAAACGTACTATCGCCAATCGCTTGATTTTTCAATAAGCGGCTAATGATGTTGGTCGATAATTCATCAGCACTTGTCAACTGGGCTTCAACATTTTTACTGTTGTTGAACTGTCTTGGCAAAATTGGTGTTTCCATAAATTCGTAAACAGCCTCTAGAAATTGCCCCGCTTGTACCGGACTTGCTTTGTGACGGCCTTGCCAAAGTGAGCCTGTGCGGTGGTATTTATCGTTCACGTAACGTCCATAGATACTGCATGAACTTTGCAAAACTTTTGGGATGCTGTGACTATGCGCGGCTGTAATTACCATAAAAAATTGATTGTTGAATAATTGATATTTGTTAAGTTGCACCTGATACTGAACACCGTTTGTCTCGACCAGATCGATAAAAAACTGATAGTCCAGTGGTTCAAAAAAACAGGGTTGGAAGTTGTGCCCGAATTGAAAAATGAGATACGGGGTGTTAGCAAAGTAATTACGCGCTTTCCTTGGCATAATGGCTCCTTGACGTTACCGGTTTGTAGGCATGAAGTTGGCTGATGGCGAAAGGTGCTCATTGACTTTAGATAAGGCGCGGGGCCAAGTCTCAGATTCATAAGAGGTAATAGTTATCGATAATGATAGAAAACCGCTCTGGTATTCTGTCTGGCGTCCATGCCAATAACTATTAAAACACCTCTTAATCCTCCGTGACGTACAACATGGCATATCCCTATGCTTTGGCATCCTGCCTTTACGACTTTACATCGTCCTTGTTTACAGCCTTCCTGGCTATGTAGTTATCGTTAATATCTATTTAAAACAGGTGGTTACCTTGTTTTAAGATAAAAGCAATTGCTACATTTTCACTTTAGCCAGAAAATTATCAACAGGCAATTCCAAACAAGGTGAAAATTATTCAATTAACAGGTTTTATCGGTGCTTAGCGTTTACTGTGTGTCTTGACGTCCTGTTTTTATTGGATAAACCTAATCGATATAGATTGATAGTAATGTTTAAAAAGTCTTGAGTATCCGGAGTAAATACTGTTGAGTCTGTTCTAAAAATCTACCGATTTTCGAAGTCTTTGCTTAAAACCCGAATCCTTTTCGTATCATTTATCCAAGATTTTTGTAACTTTAACGTTAATTTCTTGATAATTTCCTGATCTAATGAAATTATTTAAGAACACAAATGGTCTTAATCAACACCATGTGAGTGGGTTTTTGCTCTTTCGCGGTTGCTTTATATGCTAAATACCCTGAGCCCGTCCCATCTCGTGAAATGATGATCCTTAAAGGATTTCAAGTAGCGCAAGGGCGACAGTTTAGGCCAAGGGCAATTTATCGGTCACGAAAGAATAACAACCCTCAATTTCTATTTGGTTACGTTACAATAACTTAGGAAGATAACTATGAAATCGTTCAAGCAACATTTAATTACTGCTTTAATGGGGGCGTTTGTTCTTGGCTTGCTAGCCAGTGCTCCAGCAAAAGCTGAATCTAATCCATTCGTGGCACAGGACGTGGCTTTCTCTGCTGACTTTGACGCTGGCGATAAAGAGAAAGAGAAAGGCAAGTGCGGCGAAGGTAAATGCGGCGAAGGTAAAAAGAAAGAAAAATGCGGCGAAGGTAAGTGCGGCGAAGGTAAAAAGAAAGAAAAATGCGGCGAAGGTAAATGCGGCGAAGGTAAAAAGAAAGAAGGTAAATGTGGTGAGTAACTTACAACCTTAACTTTCTTGAAAACCCTGGACTTCCAGGGTTTTTATTTTTCAGGCCTTTACCTTTTGTATTTTTAGATACGCAGGCCATAGATACCCAACATGCAAATACTCCAATTGGTTATTGTAGCCGGTTTGCAAACAGTCAATACTGCGTTTTAATGCAATAATGAAATGGCTTTTCGTCAATTTATCTGATTGAATTTGCGCGAAAATAATTCTGTCCTATTATTAACCCCATCAAATCGTAAGCAACTATGTTAATTTCATTCATCTAACCTTGATTCCAGTTGAATCATTCGGTGTGTCGTATGACTAGAATTAAAACCGTTCTCTGGATTGGACTCCTGCTCGTTATAGGCCTTTGGATGGGGGCCGAACAAATCCTCGCAACTAACTACGAATTCTTTTCGTTTCGAAAATCTATGATTTATCTGACAGGTATTGTGACCATAACGGTCATGGCATTTGCAATGGTGCTTGCCTTAAGACCTAAGTTTTTATCTCAGTACTTAGGAGGACTGGATAAGACCTACCGTTTACATAAATGGCTTGGGATCACGGCGTTGATATTTTCTTTAGCGCACTACCTATGGATAAAAGCGCCACATTGGTTAATTGATGCGGGATTGATGAGTAAACCGAATCGCCCCCATAAATCTGCTGCGAACGGTGAATCCGAAGCATTTTTTCGCAATTGGCACGAATTAGCTGAAACAATCGGTGAGTGGGGGTTCTATTTTGTCGCTTTGCTCATCCTAATTGCCTTAATTAAATGGTTTCCCTACCGCTTGTTCTTCAATACCCATCGTTTATTGGCCATTGTTTTTCTAATGCTGGTATTTCATTCCGTAGTGTTAATGAAGTTTAGTTATTGGCAGACACCGTTAGCATGGCTTGTGGGGCCACTCATGGGGTTAGGCGTGTTAGCGGCATTGTTGTCCTTGCTTCGCAAAATCGGCAACCGTAAATCGGCCGTAGGGGTGATTGATGATATTGAATTGCATCCTGATAACCGGGTTTTAGCGGTCGATATTTCATTGAAAGATCGCTGGCCGGGACACGAGCCAGGACAATTTGCTTTCGTTCAGTTTGACAGCAACGAAGGACATCATCCCTTTACGATAACGTCTTCATGGCATGATGATGGAAAACTCAGTTTTCACATTAAGGGCCTAGGGGATTATACCAATATATTACCTGAACGCCTGAAAAAAGGTAATTTGGTAACCATTGAGGGCCCCTATGGACAATTTAATTTTAAATCTTCGGCTAATCGCCAGGTATGGATAGGCGCCGGAATAGGTATTACGCCATTTATGGCGCGCATGGAGGATTTGGAGCAACATAGTGATGGCAAGGATATTGATTTGTTCTATTGCACGCGAATGCCGGATAAAGCGTTTATTGACAAAATCCACTTACTCGCTGCTAAAGCAAACATTAATGTGTTTGTTATCGATGAAAATGTAGATGGTTTATTGTCTCTGGAAGATATTCTACAACAGACCGGCAACCTCGACTCCGCCGATATGTGGTTTTGTGGGCCAGGGGCATTCGCGAAAACGTTGCAAAAATCGTTAAAGCGTCAACGCATCAAATTACAGGGCTTTCATCAAGAGCTGTTTCAGTTTCGTTAGAACGCTTCTTGCTCACCGTTAGCCAATAGACCGACCTGGATTTTCAATTTTGGCGATGGCATCGCGTTTTGCTTTAATAGACGGTGACTGCTGATAAAAAACGTCTTTAGTAGGCTATAGATAATAATAGCGATTAAGCCTTTAAATCTTATAGTTTTAGTCTACTTTTCTTATAGATATTTTAAAAAAAATATCGACATTACAATTCGATTTCAATTTTTAACATTTTTTTTACCTGCTAATTCATACCATTAGGTTATTTATTGATGAATTGGGTGTTGATAATTGAACAAATAAGAAATTGATGAAAAAATGACTATTAAATAGACGAATCTTCAGGTATTATGCCCGCCGTTTTTGTTCAATGCGGAGCAGTATTTGCAATGTCTCACAATAATTCTTTCAAAGAAAGTTCTTCTAAACGTCACTTGTTTTTTGCCTTATTGGCGTTAGTCGGTATGCCGTTATTGCCTATGCTTATGGGCTGGTACACATACCTTTAATAAAAATTAATTTACCTGTTTATCAAGATTGATTGGGGAAGCGCAATGGCCGAGAAAATCTTACTGGTCGAGGATAATAAGTCCGTTCAGGCTCAGTTAAAAGAGCTATTAGAACAACAAGGGCATAAGGTAACAACCGCCTGTAATGGCCTTGATGGTTATAACAAAGCGTTAGCTGATACCTATGACTTGTGTATTGTTGACCACTTGATGCCGCTTATGGATGGCCCGCAACTACTTAAAAATCTGAAGGGAATGGAAAAAAACGCGCCACGTGCCGTTATGTTTTTAAGCACTCAAGATCCGAAAATGGTCAAAAGCCTGGCGGAAGTTAAACTGGCGGATGCCTATTTATCGAAACCCATTGAAAAAGATGCATTTTTAAATGTTATGGGTGAGTTGCTTGAATCCGAGGGCTGGGCCGCAGCAGGTTAATCAGGTTTTAATAATCTGTATTAATTGCTGGCATTCTGACTATAAATATTTGTCGATTTCGATTATCCTGTTAGCAAATTGAATTTGTATTTGCTAACCATGACTGAAAGCGACATATCCTACCTGAAAAGCGTAATCCACGATGTGCCGGATTATCCCATACCCGGCATTATTTTTCGTGACATCACCGGCATTCTTGATGATGCCAAAGCCTTCCAGCTTTGTATTGATACCATGAAAAAACGATATCAAGGGCTGGGCATAACCAAAGTCGTAGGCACCGAAGCTCGGGGCTTTTTATTTGGCGCGCCGCTAGCTCTCGCGATGGGCGTAGGCTTTGTCCCTGTCCGCAAACCCGGTAAGTTACCCCGGGCGACTCACACGCAAACCTATGAACTTGAGTATGGACAGGATACACTGGAAATACATCAGGATGCATTGACTGACGAAGATGTTGTGTTGATGGTTGATGACCTACTTGCCACCGGTGGTACCATAGAAGCGACAACTCATTTGATCCGGGCGGTGGGTGCAAAGGTCAGTCATGCGGCATTTGTTATTGGTCTGCCGGGATTAAAAGGTCATGAGCGTTTGCATGCCTTAAATGTCGATGTGTTTTCTATGGTTGAATATGAAGGCGAATAAATAGCATTATGAGTTATCAAGTTCTGGCAAGAAAATGGCGTCCCAAAAATTTCCAACAATTAATGGGACAAGAGCATGTTGTAACAGTGTTGGTCAATGCACTGACCCAACAACGGCTCCACCACGCGTATTTATTTACGGGCACTCGCGGTGTCGGGAAAACCACAATCGCGCGAATTTTTGCCAAAAGCCTGAACTGCGAGCAAGGTATTACCGCAACCCCATGCGGTACGTGTCATGCCTGTGTCGATATTGATGCAGGTCGATTTGTCGATTTATTGGAAATTGATGCCGCCTCCCGGACCAAGGTCGATGATACTCGGGAGATCCTCGATAACGTGCAATATGCGCCAAGCCGCGGCCGCTATAAAGTATATCTAATTGATGAAGTGCATATGCTTTCAAAAAGTAGTTTCAATGCACTGTTAAAAACCTTAGAAGAGCCGCCCGAGCACGTTAAATTTATTCTGGCAACAACCGATCCTCAAAAACTCCCGGTGACGGTGTTATCCCGTTGTTTGCAGTTTCACCTCAAAGCTCTGACACCCAAACAAATTGAAACCAAATTAATCGAGATTTTGCACGCCGAAACGGTGACTTTTGATGGCGGAACTTTGGGGCTGTTATCCAAAGCGGCTCGCGGCAGTATGCGTGATTGTTTAAGTCTGACCGATCAGGCTATCGCTCAGGGGCAGGGACACCTAACGGTACCTAACCTGCAACAAATGCTGGGTGGTGTCGATCAAAATTGGGTGTATAAAATCTTAATCGCTTTGATCAAACAGGATTCGCAAGGGTTGATGACTCTGACTCAGACCATTGCCAGCTATGCACCGAATTATCAGCGGTTGTTGGCCGAACTGTTGCAATTGTTGCATCAAATTGCGATGTGGCAACTGCTGCCCGAATCTGTTGATGTTGATAAACAACGTCATAACCTGCTCGAAAAATTCTCGAGGTCGATGAGTCCGGAGGATGTGCAGCTGTATTATCAAATCGTCCTAAACGGTCGTCGTGATTTACCTTTTAGTTTCGATGAACAGGCCGGTTTTGATATGGTGGTATTGCGCATGCTGGCGTTTAAACCCGCCCAGCGCAGTCAGTTACCGGAACAAGCAGCCGTTTCTGCTACAGCATTAGTCAATAAGATTGCTTCTGATGTTATCGATGACAATGATCTTGAACCGGAATTGGATGCTGTTGCCCAGACACGCGCTTCTATAAACACCGAAGAAGATCAACAAACGCCACAACAAGTACCATCTGTTTTGTCGGAAGAATCTGCTGATACACAAAATATAGAGCCTCAGGCGCCAGTCGCCAATTCAACACCTGAACCTGCATTGCCTGCCAGCGAAACATCAACCAATGATGTTGTGGTAAGCGACCTGCATAAACCAGAGCAAGCCATTGAGTCTAATCTGATGGCCAATAATGTCCCTGAACAAGCGTCTACTGCGGCCGCACCGCTGCCAGAAGAACCGCAAACGCTTGACATTGAACAACAAGGGCTTGAAGCACAGGCAAGGGATGCTGGATTATGGCCCGAAGCGCCGCAACAGGAACAGGCTAAACATAGCGCGAGTGCAGCAATCGAGACTGTTCAGGTAGAACCTACAGAACCGAAAAAAAATGTCGATTCTACGGCATCTGACGGCGGGCTTGAAGCAGCAAGTCCGGTCGATAATGTACTGGCAACACGGAATATGTTGAGGAGCCGTAAAAAGCTCGTGGAGGGTAGGGCAAAAAAGCCCCAGACAGCTCCAGTCGTTAATTCGCCGGCAACTCAGGCCGCCGATACCATTGCAACAAAAGGCGATGGTGTTGATACTGCTATCGAAGATGATTTACCTGCCAGGCAATTGATTGAGCGGGCGCAACAACAATCGTCCAAAGAGGTGGAACCTAAAATACAGGTTGAATCCGAAGAGCGGGTCGTAAATATTGATACCGAGAATGGATTTACCCCAGACTTAATTGATCCCACACAAATACGAGATGCCAGCCAAATTGATTTGTGGGCAAATATGATCGATGCCATGGGACTTGGCGGACGGCTAAGGCAATTGGCATTAAATGCGGTGTTGGGCGATAACTGCAGCGAGCAACAATTACATATTATTCTGGACAGTGAATTTGCTCATTTGCAAAGTCAGGCGGCCATGGATCATTTAACCAAATGCTACTCTATGCTAAAACAGCAACCTGCTGAAGTCGTGGTTGATGTCCAGGATAACGTTGCCGATACGCCGTTTGCCATTCAACTGCTTATCAATGAAAGACGATTACAATATGCCAAAGACGTGATCGGTGATGATGAGTTTGTTCGTCAACTACAGCAAGAGTTTCAGGCTCAAGTGGCCAACAACAGTATTCAGGCCCTATAAGGTCGAGATAACAAGCGTCTGGTTAGGGCACATAAACTTCTGGTATACTCATAGCGTTTTCATTTTCTGCCCCCAGATCTTATGTAATATATCTGGATGGGCTAGGCGCTGATATTTTCAGCCAAATTAATATTGGAGAATCGAATATGATGAAAGGTGGCATGGGCAATTTGATGAAGCAAGCCCAGCAAATGCAAGCGAAGATGGCGAAAGCTCAGGAAGAGATCGCCAGTATGGAAGTCACCGGTGAAGCCGGGGCAGGCATGGTTAAAGTAACCATGACCGGCAACCACAACGTCCGTCGTGTTGAGATTGATGAGAGCTTGATGGAAGACGACAAGGAAATGGTAGAAGATTTAGTCGCCGCGGCGTTTAACGACGCAGTGCGCCGTGTTGAAGAAACTACAAAAGATAAAATGGGCTCTTTAACTGGCGGTATGCAGATGCCTCCGGGCATGAAACTTCCTTTCTAAGCCAACTTCCAATCACTTTTTAATAGCGCCTTCTGGCGCTATTTTGCTTTTAGGGACGTAGATACACTGCATCGCAGGATGGTCTGTGCCTAATCCATTGTCAAATCTGACGTTTATCGGCTATTGCGGTTAAATTCTCGTATTTTTATCAAAATGGCATACTCTTATATTTAGGATGCACCCAGACAAAGATGGCCATTCGATTCTATTTGATATGGGACGCATGCATATGAGGACGTTGTAAATCGATATAACAACGCTGTGCGATCAACAATAAGAGAGAAGCTATGCGCATAGAACGTATACAAAACATGAAACGTTACAGTTTTAACGTATTCAAAAGCCTGCTTGGCCAATACGGCTTTACCCAGCAACGATCTCATTTTAAATTTTTGTTCAGTAGCAGCAAAGGTCTGTATTTGTTCGATCAGGGCCGAATACACAAGCTGCTGTCGGGAAATTATTTCGGCATTACACAACTTCCCGATAACCGTTATCTCGCCGTGACTTACGTGCAAAAAGGTACCCAGGACGAACGCAGCCTGGCGCTTACGTTTAAATTATCTGGCAATAAAGCCTGTGAGAAACAAGCTTTCAATTTTATTAGTGCAGAAGGACAGGTGAAAATACCGGTCAGAGTGCATCAAATTGTCTGTTTTAACAATAAGTTGTGGGTTACCAATACCCGTCAAAATGTAGTCTGGCGTTGCAATCTTGATGGTCGGATTGAAAACACATTTGTATATACGCAAGGATTTGATTACCAGCCCGGAAGTATGTCGACGGACTATGTTCGAAAAACCGCGCGTAATAGCCAGGACTATCATCACTTTAATTCCATCCATATTGATGAGAATTTCCTGTATTTACTTGCTCATAATTCGGCAGGCTCCGACAAGAGTAAAAATAGCTTTTATTTAAAATTGGATCATGAGTTCAATGTGATTGAGCGCACCGATAATGTTGGTAAAGCTTGTCATAATCTCGTGCCATGTGAGCAAGGGTTTTATATTTGCGACTCCGCTAATGGTCAGTTGGTTCATCCCAAGTTGCCGAACATTCAATTAGGCTATTTTTTGCGTGGGCTGACCTTAATTGATAATCACCTGATCGCAGGAGGTACGGTATCGAGCTCCGATCCAAACCTTCGAGGCAAGGGAGACAGTCGATTGTTTTTCATTCCTGTCGGTAATGCATTCCCAATCATGTCTCTATCGTTAGGTCGCACCGGAGATTTACACGACATTGTCGCGCTCAAGTAAGCTTTTGGTGCAGCGCGCTCAAGTAATGTTCGGTAATCGGAACAATACTTTTAAGCCATTCAGGGATTGTGATTGTTCTATTTTTAGGTTTCCTTGATGCCATTCACAAATCACTTTGGCAAATGCCAGCCCTAATCCGTAGCCATTACCTAGATCCTCAATATCTTTACCGCGGACATAAGGTTGAGTGACGTCTTTATATGACGTGGTGCTTAGCCCTTTACCATCGTCCTCAATGGCAATCAGCAAGTTATTGTCAATTACCTTCGCCTCAATTTTTATCTGCAGCGTGGCATAGGTGAGGGCATTAGCGATGACATTTTGCACCGCGCGTCGCAAAAAACTCTCATCAAAACGCCAATACAAGGGACAATCATTAGCGAGGTTAATGGCTTTATGACTACTGATTTGCATTTTCTCCGTTAAAGAGCAAAGCATCGAGGTTACATTGTGGCGCTTAATATCCAGATTGTCATATTCCTCTTCAAGCTTAGAGAATTCAATAAACTCATGGGTTAAACCGTTTATTTCATCGATATCTTGCTGAATGGAGGTTTTCATGGTTGAAAAGTTTTTGTGATCCATCACTTCTAAACAAAAGTCGATGCGAGTGACTGGTGTGCGAATGTCATGGGATAGGGTACTGGCAAGGAAACGTTGCAATGACATATAGCGCAGTAATTGGTTAGCCATTTGATTAAAACTTTGTGCCAGAGGATAAACCCGTGATGTCTTACTGATAGCAAGTTTGCTGATTTCTCTGTGTTTACTAAATCGCTTGCTGGCTTGATTCAACGTTTCTAAATCGCGAAACATTGGCCATATCCATAAAAACAAAAACACCGCAAAACTGAAATAGAAAATGATCACTATCGGCTCAATCACATCGTCTTCAATCTGGTTTTGAAAGGGCCCCATCTCCCAAACCCTGGTTTTATCTTTGTCATTGAGCCGATAGTAGAAAGTTTGCCTGCCATCATGCAGAGCAACAACTTGTGCAGCAGATAGCTTGGCTTTCATATCGCCCGGCCAGTGCAAATTGGTGATGGCAATGGAACGGGCAATTTGGGAAGGCATGTCCGTCTCACTGTTCGTTTGAAACGTACTAAATACTTGCTCGAGTTCTATGCTGTGCTGAGTCGGGCTTTTGGAAAGCTGAGAAAGCTTGTCGGTCACGATAGCAACAAAGAATAAGGTGACAAAAATCAGCAAGAATAGTTTGATAAATTGTAATCGCATGGACGGACTCGCTATCTCTGGGCGAACAGATAGCCTTTACGCCATACGGTTTTTATTTCATATGGGTTGTCTTCTATCTGATTAAACTTCTTACGAATTCGACTGACTCGGCCATCAATAATCCGATCTTGCCCGTCATATTCTCTTCCAACCGCTTGTAAAAATAGCTGCTCCCGATTCAGGGTTTGATTCCGATTACTGATCAAAATCCAGAGTAAATCAAACTCTTCGGTGGCTAATGTTAAGCGTTTGTTACAGACATGAATGCTTCGGGCGTTATTATCAATGGACAATTTTGGCAATTCAATGCATTGCGAATCTGTTGTCGACGAATGACGATTTACCGCCCGCAATAAGGCGTTAATTTTTGCCAGTAAAATTGCCGGCCTTACCGGTTTTGCAATATAAGCATCAGCGCCCATATCCAGTCCCGAAATATGATCAATATCTTCTGTTTTTGCAGTAAGAAAGATAAAAACGCCGCGGTAAGACTCACGGCACCGTTGGCATATATCAAAGCCATTTAAACCGGGTAAATTAATGTCGCAAACAATGACATCGAACTGGGATAGCTTACCGTGAGTGAGAAAGGATTCAGCATTCTCGAAATGACAAACCTCAAAGCCATTATTGACAAAAAAGGTTGAAATTAATGCCGCCAGTTTTATATCGTCTTCAATCAGGCATAGCCTCGATGTATTTTCTTGATGAGTGATCACTACAGGATACTCCATGCGTGTCGTTTGCGTTTGCGCAAGGTACTGGGGACCATAACTTTCAAGCTGAACTGCTTAATCGTAGTTTTGGTTTGTAGATCAATAAATAGCAGTGGCTCACTTTGCGCAAATGGCACATGAATCGTAATTTTCCCTTGCTGAGTTTGTTTATGACAATACAAGTCTTCGTTAGTGGTTTTTCTGCGCAGACAAAAGTCCCTGGGTTGGTCGAAATTCCAGGTGATGGTGAGCGGAAGTTCACAGGAATGCTGGGTTTTTACACAATGGGTTGGCGACAGAGCTACTTGATTAGCGCGGGCGCTATCGATGGGAGAAATTAACGGAAAACCTAATAACCACCAGGGTTTCATTAAAATCCCCCTCCGATTTGCCAACTCACCCCAATAAAATAATAGTGAGTAGAATTGTCTTCTACCAGTGGACTGAGGACGATTTGTTCGCTTAAATCCTGATACTGGTAACGTCCGATAACAGCAAATTTTTCATAAATAGGATAATTAAAATTTAGCTCGTAATTGAGATTCCATCCTGCATCTGCCAGATAAGCAGGGCTCCTGTAGATTAACTCGCCATTTTCGACGCCGTAGTAATAATCATTTAGCGCTTGGCTTCGATATTGCGCGCCTGTACTTAGTTGATAGGTTAAGTCACCAAACTGATTTTGATAGGCCAGACCCAGACCGAGTTTCTGACCGTGATGCACCGCTGAGATATCGGTCAATAAATCAATGCTTAATCGCCAGCTGGCATTAGGATAATAGTCGACACCAACACCACCTAGATAAGACAGAGAACGCTCAACGTCTTTGGGCTCTGTATCTTCGTCTGGATAAGGGAGTGGAAATAGCCCAGCGCTGCCTGTGGTACTTAAAAACGCATCTAGTTTATTACGTTGAAAATAAACCCCATCTGGATTTAGCTCGCCTTTGATATCAATGGACCAGAATTGATCTTCAAACAAGGTGTAACCGATCGCAGTATTTTCAATATAGAAATTGTCAGCATAGACATAGAAAGAGGGGAGGAAGGCGATATGTCGTTCTTTACCACTAAGCCCTGCACCGCTATGCAAAGGACTGGAATATTTGCCGTAACCAAGTGCTGCACCCACAGCCCAGCTGTTGCTCTCGACACAATCACCTTCACACACATTTCGCTCCTGAATCCCGGATGATTCAGAAGGCTCTTGATCAGATGGCTGAGCTGCAACTGCACTGGCCGACAATAGAGCGGCAAATATACAGGCTCGGGAATACTTCATTATTGTTAACTGCTTGTTATCGTTATTTTGATATTGGGTTATTAGCGCTTGTGACAGTAGATACTAACCCTGTATATACCGTACTTAAAGGTCTGTGTACAATTTTGCACAACTTAATCGCAACAACATCAGACCTCATTTCGTACACAATTTTGCACAATAATTGACGGGTATTTGCACAGCGATGGTGTTTAACATGAGTGGTCCACCAGTAAGAGTGGTTCGCATAATCATAACTAAAAATGATAACAATCATGGAGAACACGATGAAACTAAAATCTATCTCCCTTTGCATAGCCAGCGCTTGCTATGCCTTAGGAGTAGGGGCTGCCACATTGGCAGAGCCTTCATCAGCAACACTAAGCAGTGGTAGTTTAAAAAAATTACCGTTCGATAAAGCGGAGCTCGAGCAGATGCAACAGCGCCGCCAACAAAGCCGTACGCAAAACAACGTATTAAAGCGTGCTGACAATGTTAACCAACATATTACCCGTGCTAACAGCGCCGAAAAATTCAGTCCGGAAGATGGACTTGATGGTAGCCATACCTACATCGTGCGTATGAAAGAAGCGCCGGTTACTCAATACCAAGGTGGCGTTCAGGGGTTAAACGCTACGGCTCTGTCAAACACCAATAACCAAGGCATTCAAGGGAAATTCAACCTTTTTGCTGGTGCTGGAAATAAGACAGATATCAATGCTTATCAAAATTATCTGAAAAACAAACAAAATCAATTTATCGATAATTTAAGCGCTCGTGGCATGGCGATTGAAGCGAGAAAGCAGTTTACCGTTGCGATCAATGGTTTCTCGGTTGAGTTAAATCAGCAACAGGCAAGTGAACTGGCCCGTTTACCTCAGGTTACTGCGGTAACTCGTTCAACCTTACATGAGCTACACACCGATATCGGCCCACAACTGATTGGTGCCGAGCAAGTATGGCAATCGGGTGGTGAAGGCGTGCCAGCAATGAAAGGCGAAGGACTGATCGTTGGTGTCCTAGATACCGGTATTAATACCGATCATCCATCTTTTGCTGCCATTGGCGGCGACGGCTATCAACATGTTAACCCGTTTGGTGATGGCAACTATGTCGGTGATTGTGCTAAGGACGAATTTGTCAGTCTTTGTAACGACAAACTGATTGGTGTGCGCAGTTATGATGTCATTACCGATGTTTATAACGCATTAGAATTTCAGGCGCCAGATCATCCAGAGTGGATGGAAGGGGTGCAAATTCGACCGAAAAATGGTGAAGACTACAACGGCCATGGTACCCATACCGCCAGTACGGCAGCCGGTAACATCCTTTATGATGTACCGTATGTAGTACCACAGGTTGGTGATGGCGATGGTATCGACACGGGTTTGAATATGGGCACCATTTCGGGGGTGGCTCCACATGCAAACATTATCTCTTATCAGGTTTGTTATCCGGGGGGCGCTGGTGATCCGTACGCCGGTTGTCCGACCGAAGCGTTATTAGCGGGTATCGAAGATGCCATTGCAGATGGCGTTGATGTGATTAATTTTTCCATAGGTGGTAGTGAGCAGTTCCCATGGGAAAACCCAGTTGAACTTGCTTTCTTATCGGCCCAGGAAGCAGGCATAGTCGTTGCCGCATCAGCAGGTAATAGCGGTACCGATGGTTTCCACGAATACATGTCTTCTGCAGATCATACGTCACCTTGGTTATTAACCGTTGGTGCAACAACTACTGGACGTACTATCGATATTACCGGTAAATCTTTAGGTAGCTTGAGCGGCGGTGACACACCGGCACCTGGCATGTTTGAAGGTAAAGGTATTTCTGGTGAATTCAGTGGTGAAATCGTATTAGCCGCTAACTATGGTGACGAGCTTTGTCTTGAGCCATTTGCAGCGGATACATTTACCGAAAATCAAATCGTTGTTTGTAAACGCGGTGATATTGCCCGGGTTGCTAAAGCCGATAACGTAGCTGCCGGTGGTGCTGGCGGTTTTGTTCTTTATAACACCCAATATGGCGATTCGTTAAACAATGACGTTTACTCGATACCGGGTGTACATATCAGCAGCGATGCACAGTGGTCATTGATCCCTTGGTTGCAATCCGGTAGCGGCCACATGGCAACTATCACAGCCAGTGAAATAAACCGCAATGTGAATCCAGATAATGCCGATATGCTGGCGGACTTTTCCTCTCGTGGACCTAGCCAAACTAACCCTGAGCATCTGATCCCGTCAATTTCTGCGCCTGGTGTTGATATTTATGCTGGGGCTGCCGACGAGCATCCATTCTCAACTGTAAATCTGTCGAGCAAATATGCGGTTTATAGCGGTACGTCGATGGCATCACCTCATATCAGTGGTGCAGCAGCGCTTATCCGTCAGGTAAATCCAGACTGGACAGCGACGCAAATTCAATCCGCGATCATGATGACTGCCAATCGTAACGTTCGTTATGATGCGGGCTGGCCGGATGGTATTACCCAGGCTGGTATTTATCGTGCAGGTTCTGGCCGAGTCGATGTGGCCGCGGCAGCGTCTGCGGGCCTTATTCTGGATGAAACATCCGAAAACTTCATGCTTGCTAATCCGCAAAACGGCGGTGATGTGAAAGCCTTGAATATGCCAGAATTGGTGAACTTTAACTGTAAAGGTAGCTGTAGCTGGGTACGCACGTTTGAAGCCACTCATGACGGCAGCTGGACGGTAGAAACGCAAACCGGCGAATACTCGGTACAGCTGGCATCTTACCCTTCAAGCTTTGCACTGAAAAAAGGCCAGAAGCAATCGGTTGTTTTTGAAGCGAAAATACTCGATTCACAATCGGCCATCAACAATTCCGAAGTAGAAGTTCATGGTAGCGTGGTTATCAAAGAAGATAATCAACAAAGTGCCGATAGTTATATACCGGTTGCTTTGAAATACAACCACGGTACGTTACCTGAAAACATCACCATGTCGGCACACCGTAATAACGATGTATACACGTTACGTAGCCTGACAAGTGCAAACTTCAAAAATCTGAATGTCACGAGCTACAAAGAGAAAAAAGCGGACTTGACGAGTTTTTCCTTACCTCAGGCACAAACCTCAGTTTCACCGTTTATCAGTGGTGTGCTTGATGAATCTACCTATACACATTGGGTTGATGTGCCAGCAGGTAGCAAGCGTTTGATCGCCGAGGTGATTAGCTCTGATGATACCACCGCAATTGAAGATTACATTCGTGGTGACTTAGATATTATCGTTGGTATCGATGCCAATGGCGATAACATGGTACAGATGGATGAAGAAGCAATTTGTATCTCGTTAAGCGATTTACGAAATGATTTCTGTAACATCAATAACCCTGATGCGGGTAAATACTGGGTTGTCTTCCATAACTGGAAAAACTGGTGGGATCCATCTCAGCCGATTCCAGTGGATACCTATACGGTAGCAACGGCAGTTGTTGGTAATGACTTATCCGACAGCATTCAGGTAAGTGGTCCGCAAAGCTATGATGGTGCATCTTCATTCGAGTTAGATGTTGAGTGGAACATGGACATGATGTCCGGCGATATCTATTACGGCGCAATGGAGCTGGGCTCTGATGCCAATAACATGGCAGATCTTGGGTTAATTCCGTATCGTTTAAACCGCGAAAAAGACGACACCCAGATCCAGACCAGTCAAACTATGGCTGCTGGTGGCGATGTTGTTGATGTCACCATAAATGTCATGGAAAACACCACAGGTAGTGATCGCAATTTTACCTTGACCACGACCTTACCTGAAGGCATGAGCCCGATTGCTGATTCAATACAATTGCATAACTCTGGTGAAGAGCAGCTAATGGTTGACGGTAATACGATTGTGGTTAGTGGCGTGCAAGCCGATACCTCGAAAGTGGCACCTGAGTATCTGGTAACAACTAACTTACAGGATGCAATGTGTCGTACACCATCATTCGGTTTGCCGAATCATGATGGCGGTTATATCGACTTGTTAACTAAAGTCGGCTTTGGCCCGGATTGGGGTGGCGTCTGGAATGAAAACTTATCCTTACCATTTGCCTGGTTATGGGGCGGTAATCCGACGTATTCTTTGTATCATAATCACGAGTATCAGTCTTACCCACAATTTACCTTGAGTCCGATGGGATATCTGCAGTTCGATGATCTGCCGCTGTTCTTCCCATTCCACATGCCATTCCCAATGACTAACTTCCCAGATGCTATGGTAGCACCGCTTTGGAAAGGTGAGTTCTTTGGACAAGCGTTTGGTACGCCGTATGAGCCAAATATTTGGGATAGCGAGTTAAACTCGGGTATTACCTTTGCTTACACTGAAGATCAGACCGTGATTGTTGAGTGGGATAATGTCCGTTCGCAATCGTCATACTGGGATTGGATTTTGCAGGAAAACGTGGTTGAGAATAATACCGACCGTTACGACTTTGAGGTGATTTTCAACTTAGGTCCTTACCAGTTTGGTGCTGGTCAGTATGAAGTGATCATGGCTTATGATAACCTCGATTTCGCAGGTCAAAGCGCTGGTACTGTGGGTATCCATGGTTATTCCGGCATTCGCTCTACCTTTGGTCCTCTGGATGGTTATTCCGGCACTCAGTACGCCTTCGATGATATCGATGAGAAATTATCGAATGGTCTGGTGCTTTGTTATGACTATGTTGGCCCGCAGATGAGTCGGTTTGAGGTGACATTGCAAGCTCGCGTTGATGAAGATGCTGCAGGTAAAGATCTGAACATTACCACGACGAGCGACGTTGAAGGTATCGCGACAGTTGAAGTTCAACAGGCAATTACTGTTAATGGTAACCTGACCATGGGCGTATATCCTGACTTAACGATCAACGAGAACGAATCGGTAAATGATCTTCTGATCTCCTATGCAGATGCGGATAATCGTAGCAATATCGTTAACGTGAGCGGTGATAACGTTACAGCGGAAATCCACAGTCATCAGCCGGGCGGTACGTTTTCATTGTTGCCTGAACTGGATTTCCATGGTGAAACCATGGTGACTGTAACGGTTGCTGATGCGTCAAATCCGAGCGATATGGCAAGTGCCAGCTTTATGCTGACGGTTCTGTCTGATGGCATTGAATATGGTTGTACGGATGCAAATGCCAACAACTTCGATGAAAATGCAACCGATGATAACGGTAGCTGTATCTATCCGGAAGAAGAGAAGAAAGAGAAGAAAAAATCAGGTGGTGCTTTAGCGTGGCTCACCCTGTTAATGCTTCCTCTTGCACTAAGAAGACGTTCGGTACGATAACCGGTTAAATCAAAGACACTTCACTTAAGTTAAAATCCCGCTTCGGCGGGATTTTTTTGACTTTAATACCCGAAAGCCATAGGGTAGTTTCAATAAATTGTGGTTTAATGAAGTACTTATACCAATCCCATTTAATTATTGCTCACTCAGTGAGAGGCCCATTTACTGCCCTATATTTCATTAATATAGAATGACTATATCAATAAAATCTATGTTGTAATTGAACCTCTGCCCTAACTCTGAGTTGTACACAAACTTAGTGTGATTGGCATTAACTTTGGCTCGGGCGATATGTCTGGATCACAACATTTTTTAGAATTACCCAGATAAAAATAATAATGAAGTTTTCAACTTATCTAATCAGTTTCCTACTTTTCATTGCCTTTAGCGATGTCACTCTTGCTAATACTGGTGCGCCGGAACAATGTACGAATTGCCATCAACAGCAGGTTACAGCGTGGCAGCAATCGGACCATGCCAAAGCCATGGCGAAAGTGAGTGAGCAAACGGTACTCGGCAATTTCAATGGTGTCAGTGTTCAGCACTTTTCCCAGACGGCGAAATTTTTCCAAAAACAAAACAAGTATTTCATGTCGCTGAACCATGAAAATAACGTCGTTGAATATGAAGCAAAATTTGTCTTTGGTCACTTCCCGCTGCAGCAATATTTGATTGAAGCCGATGGTGGACGTTTACAGGTATTTCCGTTCGCCTGGGACAGTCGCAACAAAGACGATGGTGGCCAACGCTGGTATCCTATGTATGCGGATGAAGACATTAAATCGGCGGATCGACTGCATTGGCAACAACCGATGCAAAACTGGAACGGCATGTGTGCCGATTGTCACTCCGACGGCTTAACGCGCAATTATGACGCCAGCAAAAATACTTTTTCCAGCCACTATGACAATATCAATGTCGGGTGCCAGTCTTGTCATGGCGATATGGAAAATCATCAGTCGCAAAGCGCAGACCCATATTCTGCACTCGTACAAGCACCATCCGTAACAAGATCAAATCAGGATATCGGCCAGTGGTTAAGAATGGCGGGTGAAGATGTGGCAAGTTGGCAAGGCGAGAAACGAGATAATCAATTCATGGATTCTTGTTTTGCCTGCCATTCGCTGCGCTCACCTCTTACCGATGGCATTGAGCCGGGCACCGCATTCTTAGATCAGTTTTCACCGAGTATGCTGGCACATCCTTTGTATTTCAGTGACGGGCAAATTAAAGAAGAGGTGTATGTTTACGGCTCTTTTTTACAGAGCAAAATGTTCAAAGCCGGGGTCAATTGTCTTGATTGTCACGATAAACATACGATGAAAATCAAGGTTGAGGGTAACGGCTTATGTTTGCAATGTCATAGCCCTGACAAATATCAACAAACGCAGCATACCGGCCATCCATTGGATCAAGAAGGCGGCCAATGTGTTGATTGTCATATGAGCGAAACCACCTATATGGGCGTTGATGACAGGCGAGATCATAGCTTTAAAATCCCGCGTCCTGATTTAAGCAGCCGCTTTTCCAGCCCGAATGCCTGTACCAAGTGTCATGACGATAAATCTAATAGCTGGGCGAGTAGCGAGCTTCGAAAACTGCACGGCAAACCCAAAGCATTGAGTAGCGATGAGCTACATTATCGCAATTTACAGCATGGTAACCCGATAACTTTACAACAACACCTAAATGTTATTAATAGCGATTCATTGAATGAAATACATCGCGCCAGTGCCATACGCCTGCTTGCAAATAGCACCGAATCAATCAATGAATCGATGGCAAAACCCTGGATTCAATCGGATGAGCCGTTAATTCGCCTGGCGATGGCGCATATGGGCTTTATGCTACCAACAGATCAGCAGCAAGGTTTATATATGAACCTTCTTGATGACGAATACAAAGCAGTGCGAGTGGCTGCCGCGCAGCAAGTAATGAACTTAGGTGTACAGTTTTCACCATCGTTAGCCAATGGCATCAAAGAGCTTTTTGAGAGTAATGAACAAAACCGCTGGCGTGGCGAAGGCGGCTTAAACCAGAGTATGTTGCATATTGCATTGGGTGAATACAACAAAGCCCAACAGGCGTTGGAACAAGCCATTGTTGCCGACCCATATTTTGATCCTGCCTATGTCAATCTTGCGGATTTATACCGTGGGTTAAATCAGGTGGATAAGGAACTCACGACCTATCAGGCAGGTCTTAAGGCTGTGCCAAAATCGGCAATGCTGCACTATGGTTACGGTATGCACCTGGTTCGTGCTGGTGATAAGAAAGCAGCTCTGCAATCCTTTGAAAAAGCCTCGCAACTAGATACCGAAAACGTGCAGTATGTGTATGTATATCTATTGAGCTTGGACAGCGTTGGCAATACCCGCGACGCCCTGAATCGATTAAAACAGATCCTGGCAAGATATAACAACGATCCGCAACTAGTGCAGTTGGGCTTAAGCTTTTCACAAAAACTGCAAGATGTTAACTCCTATCAGTTTTTTATGTCAAAACAACGAAGGTAAAGCCTGTAGTTATATGAAGCAGTTAAGGCAAAGGTACCTTAACTGCTTGTCGCTTAATCGATTTTGACCTGCAAACGAATGTTGTCTGATTGAAAGGTCTATTCTTTACCATTTCCAGAAAATATCGAGTCCAACTTTTTCAGCTTTTCTTTCAATTCATTCGATTCTTCCAATTCGTTAGCCAGCCATTTCTCACCCTTTTCTAAAGTCTCTTCAACACTCTGCTTTGATTTTTCTACACTTTTATCCAGATCTATCTCAGATAGATCAAGGTGTTGATCAATAGACTTCTGTACTGAAGCGACGTGTTCATCAACGTTTTTTTCAAGCGTGTCTTTGGATTTTTGCAATTTATCCGTTACCTGCTTTTCAGCGTTTTTTAGAGTTTGCTCAAATTGCTGTTGTGAATCCAAAAGACGTTGCTCTAAGGTTTGAGATTGCTCTGCGGTTTTTGAGTCTTCGTCAGTAGTCTGTGTTGAAGGTTTAGAGTCGCAGGCTATGATGAAAGCACTTAAAATCAGTGGAATTGATAATTTCATTGTTATTTGCTCTTAATTAATATCGTTCTGATCAATAAAGGAGAGTGGAAACGATAAAACAAACGATGCTAAAGAAAAAGGCGTTAATGGTGTTGAATCATTAATTTCTTGCGTTACACGTTGTGTTACGGCAAAGCTCTGGCGATTTATGATGTGAATCACAATCCGAAAGATTTACCGACTTGGTTAACGCCTATTTAATGCAACCGTGCCAGGAATCGATGAATATATTTAGTGGCCTGGTTTTATTCTCGTCTCTTTAATGTATTATGCTGATAATAATGGTGTTTTTAAATGGGAATTATCAGGTGTGAAGCCTGAACAAGCGCCATTGATGCTCCTTGAGCTTGTTATGCGAACAATAGCATTTGCAAAGATGGATTTTTACTATGAAAACTGTTGGCGTTTATTTGTTGTGTCTGATCGCTGTGTTGGGATTTAGTGGTTGTCAGTTGAGTCAAAAATCAGTAACCAAAGGAAGTTCAGACGTTGGAACGAAAAAGAATAAGAAAGAAATTGGTGCGACAACGGCAGCGCCAGCGCGCATCTTGGTTTTCAGTAAAACCAAGGGATTTCGACACGATTCCATCGCCAGTGGTCAGCAAGCCCTGATAAAGCTTGGCGAACAAGCCAACTGGCGCTTAAGTTTTACCGAAGATGCCAGAGCTTTCTCAAAAGAAGGCCTGGGACGATATGCGGTAGTGGTATTTTTAAATACCACAGGCGACGTCCTTGATGACGAACAACAAACGGCATTTGAGCACTACATTGAAACAGGTGGCGGTTTTGTCGGCGTTCATTCTGCCAGCGATACGGAACACGATTGGCCCTGGTATGGACAGTTAGTGGGGGCACAATTTATCAGCCACCCTGAAGTACAGCAGGCGAGGTTGATCGTTGAAGACAATGATCAGCTGGCAACGCAACACCTTAATGACGCCTGGTTACATAGCGATGAGTGGTATAATTTTAATCGCAACCCACGAGAAGAGGTTGAGGTGTTGTTGTCACTCGATGAACGCAGTTATGATGCAGGATCCGGGGCTATAGGTGATCATCCGATTGCCTGGCAACACCGCGTAAAGCAGGGCCGAGCCTTTTATACCGGTTTAGGGCATACCCAAAAATCTTATCAAAGCCCCGAATTCTTGCAGCATCTTAGTGGCGGAATTCATTGGGCGGCGGGTATCGACAATTAATTTGGCGAGTTTATTGTGCAAATGCAGGTCAGGCATAGTGTTTGCGGACGTTAAACAATCATTGGGAGAGGACAATCCATGGTGAAGTATTTGTTACATCTGTTTGCGCTTGCCGGGCTTTATCTTGCCAGCGTCAACCTGGTAACAGCCGACGAAACCGAGTCATATTCAAGGCTATCGGGTTTGGAAAACTTTCAGGTGAATAACGAGAATATGATGAGCTCCGGCCAGCCCAATCAACAGCAGTTTGAAGCATTACAGGCAATCGGAGTGACCAAGGTTATCGATTTGATCCCATCGGATCGTAGCGAAGAATCAGCGTTACTGGCCAAATTAGGGCTTACCTATCACAATATTCCGGTCGTATGGGAAAACCCAAGGATTGAAGATTTCGAACATTACGTGGCCTTGATGCAGCAGCCTGATGGAAACGATGGGATTACCCTGACTCATTGTAAACTAAACTGGCGCGGAGCGGTATTTACCTACCTATACCGAGTAACGCAATTAAATGAATCCGAAGCGATAGCGAAGAAAGATTTACTGGCAGTTTGGCAACCCGATGAGATATGGCAAAAATTTATTAATGATGTGAAAGCGAAATACTGGACAGCTCCGTTAGAGTAGTTTCATCTTGATTTTTCAAAAGTGCTGGTGCTTGTCAGTACTTTTAGTCCGGTGATTTATTCTTTTAGTTCCCCGAATTCGAGCTCGGGGTGCAATAAAATTGTTTGAAATAGAGTCACTTCCTGCTCTTCTTCTACCTCAAGTAACAGTACATATTTGCCTGATTCCAGTTCATGGGCCAGTCGTTGCCGATTAATTAAAATAGAATCTTTGCCATCAGGGGAGCTTAACACGGTCGTTAGTGCGACAAAGACAATAATGATGGCGATTAACGGGATCCAGCCTGCATCGGTGTTGGTCAAGCCTAAGATATATCCCAGATATAATAAAAATCCAGCGATGACATACCAAAAAATGGTATGAATTTCAGAACGATACAAATTAATAAACCAATAGAAACCGGAAGGGAAATAGGTTTTAAGCTGTTTAATACCTGGTTGATCACTGAGTATTCGAAATTGCGGCGGTAAAAAGCCTTTTTGTTCTAACTCAAGAGAGAACAAGTGTAAGTGAGATAAGTTGTCGCTAATGCAAAAATGTCGTTTCATTATTTTGATTGGCGAGCTACAGGCGAGGGTCTGCTGGCCGATGTATTATCTTAGTATTATTGGTATTTCGGAGTTCAGCCGAAGTCTATTTATTAGAGTCTAGTGCGGTTTTATCCGAAGTGCATAAAAAAAGGGGCGAAAACGCCCCATATCTTAAACTTAAGCATCCTGCTGCTTTAGAGTTCTGTTTAAGCCAGTAATTACGACTTGGTGAACCGGTATCCTTTCATCCAATACATCTGTTATTTTTGGTTTAAACTCGCTCAGTGGATAACTTTGTTTTTGTTAGGAGTCAAAACAATCTATGATTGAAAGACCTATCCTGTTGCGAGCATTATTTTTAAGCTTGCGCTTAAAAATGAATTGTTGCTTCCTTGCCGGCTCATCCTGAACCTCTCTGTCATCCTGACGATTTAATTATTGACGTAAGCGATCGTAAAAAATAGCGAGTTTTTTTCGATTCTTTGCTGTCATAAGTTTGTCATAAACCGTGTAAATCAGGAAAACCCATATTTTAAAAGGGATGCAGGGAATAGGGGCCGTAACTGAAAGGAAAAATTGCGGTAGTTATCGCACTCTCTTGTGAGATATGTCTTACACGCTTTGTGGCGATAAGCTGAAGCTGGAGACAAACCACAAGTCCTGTATTGTTAGTCCTTGTGGTCTGGTGAGAACATACGTTAACTAATGCGTTTGAATTGTAAATCCCACACACCGTGGCCCAGCTTTTGTCCGCGGTTTTCAAATTTCGTGAGTGGTCGATTGTCTGGGCGTGGCACGTAATCGTTAGTCGTTGACAGGTTTTCAAAATGCTCAGCTTGGCGCATGTCGTCTAACATACACTCCGCATAGTTTTCCCAGTCAGTCGCCATATGAAACACACCATCCATTTTCAGTATTTGACGAATGCTTTCAATAAATTCAGGTTTTACGATGCGACGTTTATGGTGACGGGCTTTGTGCCAGGGATCCGGGAAAAACAATTGCACCGTATCGACAGATTGCTTAGGGATACAATCCGCAAGGATTTCGATAGCATCGTGCTCGTACACTTTTAAATTACTCACCCCTTCGGCCTCGGCAAGTGCCAGACAGGCACCAACGCCAGGGCGGTGTACTTCAATACCGATAAAATTACGATTAGGTGCAGCTTTTGCCATTTCAACTAACGATTTGCCCATGCCAAAGCCAATTTCCAAGGTAATAGGGTTGTCATTGTTAAACTCTTTGTTTAAATCCAACATACCTTTGCTGTGATCTAAACCCATGGTATCCCACAAAGTCTCCAAAGCTTTGGCTTGACCTTTCGTCAGTCTGCCTTCGCGTTTGACAAAGCTGCGAACTTTACGAATGTATTTACCTTCCGCTTCTGCTTGTTCTACGGTTTTATGGGTTCTGTCGTTACTCATGAATTGCACTCAATTGGTTTATCGATAAATGATAATGGGGTTAAGCCTGTATATGTACGCAAGAATAAGCAATGATTTGGCGTATTCCCATACTAAGCATAGCGCTTTAAGGCGCCGCGTATTATCTTTGTTTTGCATTCAAAACTCAAGTAAACCGGGATGGGTCAAAAGGGCGACAGACAACGTTTAAACGCTTGATATGAAAAACTGATTAATAAACCTGATCAAACATCACGACTTAAAAACACCAATAGCGGGTCAAGCACTATTGGCGCGATAATGCGTTACAGGTACAATGATGCAAAAACAAAATTGTAGAATGTATGTCGTTTAGCTCACTCGTGTTGTCCTGGTTTAAAGACCAGGGGCGTAAACATTTTCCCTGGCAGCAAAACAAAACTCCTTACCGAGTCTGGATTTCTGAAATTATGCTGCAACAGACTCAAGTCGCAACAGTCATCCCTTATTATCAAAGGTTTATGGAGTCATTCCCTACTGTCGTGGATTTGGCCAACGCCGATGAAGACTCCGTCTTACATCACTGGACCGGTCTTGGCTATTACGCCAGAGCTCGAAACCTGCATAAAGCGGCGAAGATAATTCGTGATGACTATGATGGTGAGTTCCCACAAGATATTGAATCTGTGATTGCATTGCCGGGCATTGGCCGCTCCACCGCCGGTGCTATATTGTCGCTATCGCTCAACCAGTCCCATCCAATCCTTGATGGTAATGTTAAACGGGTACTTGCCCGGTATTTTGCCGAATCGGGTTACCCGGGACAAAGTAAATTTGAAAAGGCGCTATGGGCATTTAGTGAAAAATTAACACCTAATGATGGGGCGGCGGATTACAATCAGGCGATGATGGACCTGGGAGCAACGGTTTGTACCCGCGGTAAGCCTCGTTGTGAAGCATGTCCCGTTGCCAAAGACTGCAAAGCGCAGCGCAGCGGCACAACGGATGAATACCCAGGTAAAAAGCCGAAAAAAGCAAAACCAATAAAACGCACCTACATGTTAATGTTTACTGATGGTGACCAGGTACTGATGTATAAGCGTCCGCAGTCGGGTATTTGGGGAGGGCTGTGGAGTTTTTACGAAGCGGAACGACCTGAACAAATCATCGATATTGGCAAAAACCTCGGTCTGGAAGTGAATTCTCAGGAAATATTAGATGAGTTTCGCCATACGTTTAGCCATTTTCATCTGGATATTGTGCCGGTAAAATTGCAAATCCACAAACAACCGACAATTATTAATGATCACCAAGGCCAGCTTTGGTACCATCTGCAACACGGTGCCGATATAGGTTTGGCCGCATCAAGCAAAACCTTATTAGCCAAGTTAACAACCAGCAAAGAGAGCACATAATGGGTCGTACGGTATTTTGCCAACATTTAAAAAAAGAAGATGACGGTTTGGATTTTCAATTTTACCCGGGTGAAATTGGTAAACGAATCTTTGACAACATAGGTAAAACCGCCTGGACCTTGTGGCAGAAGAAGCAGACTATGCTGATCAACGAACACAAGCTGTCGATGATGAATGCCGAAGACCGTAAGTATTTGGAAGAAACGATGGTGGCGTTCCTGTTTGAAGGGAAAGAGCCTGAAATTGAAGGTTATACCCCGCAAAAGTAATATTCCTGTAAATTATTGTTTATTAAAAGCGCACCTTGCTTTTAAATTGAGCGAACAGAAAAAAATAGTAAAAAAAGGGGTTGACGGGGCGCACGAAAAAACGTTTAATAGCGCCCGTCCTCAAGGACAACAGGGGATTGCCCTTTAAACATATTTGCCCAGATAGCTCAGTCGGTAGAGCAGGGGATTGAAAATCCCCGTGTCGGTGGTTCGATTCCGCCTCTGGGCACCATTTTTAAAAGTTATTGTTTCTAAAAGTAGATGACAGTAACTCGGTGCCAAGATAAAAGTAGAAAGTTTCTTTCTTTTATCGCACACAGTTTTGTGTGCCGACTTAGCTCAGTTGGTAGAGCAACTGACTTGTAATCAGTAGGTCGCCAGTTCGACTCCGGCAGTCGGCACCATTCATACAAAAGCCCCAGCGTTTGCTGGGGCTTTTTTGTGCTTGTTCGACTGTCGGAGTATCTCCGGCACGACTCCAGTGATGGAGGAGGTAGAGTGAAGCATTAATACATGGATGTATGTAAGTAGAACAATGCAGGAGCAATTGTCGACGATGCCCGAACCGAGTCGGCACCATTTATCCCCCTAGGACACAAAGTTTATTACGCAATTGTGTCTAAGAAAATCTGGTCGATTCACCCGTAATATTTGTAATGAACCAATCTATAATTCAAAAATCAGCCCTACCTAAATTATAAATCGCTTATTCTAATCAAAAAATAGGTTGGCCAAATCTCTTTCACTTGACATTTCCATTGCAAGTCAACTTTTCCATCATCTTGTTGTAAAAGCCATATTTTAGCCCATTTTTGTACAGTCTTACCTGACTTACTTAGTTTTAATGGTAAAAATATACGTTGATAATGATCTCCTTTATATTCAACGATGGCATGATTTCTTGCCCCCTTATGCATACTATCTAACGTTGAACTAATAAGCTCGACCTCTGACAAAGGCAAAATACTTTGTCTTTTTAAACAAGCTAATATTTCAGCCTTCTTTATACACCCTTGCATATAGGCATCTAAATGTGGTCTGTAAACCATCCCTGTTAACCCATAAGTAGCTGTGCATTCTCTGTCGGCCATTTCTTTTAACGGAGTAAGTTCATTATCGACATCAGTTAATTCACTGATCACATGAAGCTTGTCATTCAATTTAGGCAATTACTTATTCCTCCAGAAAATAATATCCAGTCAGCGTGATTTAACATTAACTTGGTGGGTCAACCTTATTAGAAATACTGTTATTTATTCGAAACCAGCCTGCAATAGAGTAGCGGTCACTTTCTGACGGTAATACTTCATGTGGAAATTCTTCACTTAAAAACGCTACAATAGTGCCCAAACTGGGCATTACAGCAGCTATCCTATGATCAGCCACAAATGCTGATGGTGATTTGTTTTCATAAATCACCAACTCCCCACCATCAGCAACAGACCAATTTTTATTAAGATAAACCACAATAGATACCACACGGTTACCTTCACCTTTAAAGGCGTCTTTGTGCTTCTTATAAAAATCGCCTTTAGTGTAAAGGGAAAAGTGGCTTTCAAAAGAAAACAAACCAAGAAATAAACGTCTGTTTAGGTGATTCTGGAGTGACTTTGTCCATTCTATCCACGCACAAGTAGCTTTACTGTTATTTGTTATCCAAGAGATTTCATCGGTGCGAATAAAGTCACTAATTGCATGTTCTTTAGCTCTGCCAATTCCCGCTCTTTTATAGCTTCCTTTGGGTAATGTTGCGATATGTTGTAATAACAAGGTGGTTAACTCGTTAGGTAAAGCATAATGGCTAATACTATATCCCTTATCAACGATGTCATTTGTGATTGAATCAAACAGCATCGAGTCGACCTTTGAAAGAGCCATATATCAGGTAAGTTCAACGGAAACCGGCTCTGAATTGGTGCTTCCTTCTTCTATAAAATGTAATAGCTCTTTCTTTGTTAAGTCACCGAGCCCTAAAGAAGTGAGTGTTCTTCCTTCTTTAAAAAAATCTCTTGCTAAAAGCCCACCGCACATCTCGATCAAACGATTACATTCCGGCGTATTAATACCTAATTTCACACCTAACGAAGATAGTAAAACCAGTCCCATAGGGACATCTTCCGTTACGTATCTATTATCAAAACTATAGGGGCCTGGAGGTGATGATATTTTGTAGCTTTCAAAAACTTCTTTAGGGTCTTGTGTTAAATCTTCTTCATTTCTAAATAGGCAGGCTTCTAGGTAAGGCGTTGGCTCACAACCAAGAGCACTTAACACCGCCGTTTTTTCTGCATCTAGCTTTTCTATCATTAGCCATGCCATGTCAGTTGAAAGCGCATCCCGATACATATACGGCACTTCGTCAGGGTGATGTTTTGCACAATACTCAAGCATTGGATACATGACATATAGCCCCACGGTATGAACAATAATATTAGGATTATGTAGCGCCGATTCGAAGATATGTTTTCGAACACTTTTCTTATTAATGTGGTAGGCAGGAAATAGATTGGCAGCAATTGCCATGCCACGTGCAGTTTTTGTAGCAGGGAAAAAAGACAATGAATTTCTGGCGTTTTTAAATAACACTTTTACCGTGCCAGGTTCAATCACTCTTGCATCGTTAGGTGTTGATTCTCCTTCTGCAAATATTGGGTTGTTATCGCAATACTTACTATAATAAATGCTACCTGCATACCCTGGAATTAATATGACCAATTGATCATCCTGAAAATATTTTGCGACTCTTTCAGCTAATGCAGGATGATATGTAGTTTGAATAAAAATCATAACTACATCTGCCCCTTCAATAGCTTCTTTAGGGTTTCTTGTAATTATTTCTAATGGTTGAAATGTTTTTTCGACATCGTCCGCGCTATCGGTAAAATTCCCTGTTTTTGTATTGTCGATGCAATAGATACCTTTATTTTCGACCATTTTTTCAAAATGCTCGTCATGAGCAACGTGATTTGAAGTTTTCAATAATCTGATTTTATGTCCTGCTTCGGCAGCCATAAACGCACAAGCAGAGCCAGCATTACCAGCCCCTATGATGGCGATTTTCATTTTTTCTCTCAATAATTAAGAAATGTAATCAAGGGGAGGGAAACCTCGTCCCTTGAACGTGTGAACGGTGGAAATGTTGAGATATGGAAATTTAAAAATATATAAATGAAGCCTAAAGCAAATTAGAAGTTATGGAGTTCTAATGGTACTTATGCGCACGCTTCTAGTTCTTTTTTATTCATGTTCTTCATTCCATTGACCCTCATAGGGCATTGATTGAAGGTAGTTACACAAAATTATTTACAGGCTCTACTTTTTAAAACTATGACCAAAAACTAAGTTTCGGTCTAACTTTTACTTTATCGACTGTATTCAGTTTATTTATGATGGCATGAATTATTCTCATTGAAATTGAATTACGGAAATTTAATCTAAAGAGAGAACAATTTGTGGGTATTGTTATCAGTATTCGCTTGTTTAGTGCTGTAAATTTTCTAACAGGTAGTATTTATAACATCAAGTAACTTACTCGGATGAGCGTATGTTGCTAATAGATAATATCTTGGAACTAATATAACACAATAGCGCTAGCCAATCTCATTTACTTCAATATGGTAAGAACCCGGAACTCTGGACCGTTTTTAGCTTTGAATATTTCAATGCACAAAAAATTATTGTCAATTCAGATAAGATTTACTGCAGCTTTTTCTCGAAGCAACGCTTTATGTTGCGGATGCAGGATTTCAGTTCTCGGCGGAGATTAATGCGTTTAAACCATTAATCTCCATGCTTCAATCTCTGATGTGACCATGGAGTATCGGAGCGGTCTTAAGAAATACTATAAGGCGGTAATTCAATCTGTTCTAAGCGATTGCCACGCATTTGTACCGTGCCGACATAGCTAGATAAGTTATCACCAGAAAACTCAAATTCGAACACACTAACCAGATGCAAGCCCTGGCGCTTGTTTACTGCCCAACGGGATGACGTGCGGGCAATGGAGATAAACTGCAGGCCTTGTTGGTTGCAGTGTTTTTTGGCAAACAAACGCGCCGTTTCTGCGACTTTGCGCAGAAAAAATAAATACCAGATAATGACAAAACCAACCAAGCCTACATAAATTTCTGCCATAACGTTTATCCTTGTCTATTCGCTTGCGTCTGCATGCTTTGAAATAATTCTCCAATGGCTCGCTCCAGCGCTTTACTTCGGTCTTGAGAGCGAATTACCTGTAACAGAATGGGACGAATCATTGGGAGTGCTACCAGATCCTGGAATAGGGCAAAGAATGTGGGTTGATCCATAAATTCAACAGCGGCTTCGAGAAAACGTTGCATCCGAGAATAATCGGCCAGGGCCATCCAGCCTCGACCCGATATCGCCACGAAAATCTCTAACTGCTGACAGCGTTTATCACTAATCAAGGTATCCACTAAATCCCAAAAATATTGATTTAACGCATTACTACTCATTGCACGGACTATCGCACTCAGTTGATTGGTATTTACATCAGATTGTTGTAAATGTGTATTTGCCAGTGCTGACAATTCGCGCATTAGAATTAAGGGAAGTTTTTGATTTTCAAGGGCAGCACTCAAAGGTGTGAATACTTGCTCAGGAATATGCTGCAAGGCTGTTTGTAAATGCTGGGCGTTGTCATTTTCATCGATGCGGGCGGCATAATCACATAACCCTTGTACGCCGATTCCTTGCCAGGTTTCCCAACCCAGCGCACCGGTAAAATACAGGTGACAATGTTCGTAATATTGAGAAGCTGGCTGCTTAAATTCCTGCTTTAGCGTTGCATTGAGCGCCGCTAACTTATATTGCGAAGGGGTGAAATGATAAGGATTGCTTTTCAATAGCTCTTCTTGCTGCTCTGTCGGATCAACACTTAGATCGTTACCCAGTGCATCGATGATGATGGCGATAAAATGATTGCGAGCCGCCTGATTTAGCAATCCACGCTCATCCAAAGGCAGTTTAATAAACCAAATATAAGGTTTATCCGGGCGTTTTTGCCAAAAAACTACGGCCAGGTGCGCGTGACCCTGTAATGGTGAAGGGTAAGGCATCATTGCCTGCTCCATACGCTCAAAATCTGACTTGGAGATTTTTTCGACTTTACGGCCAAGGTCAAATACTTTGTAGTTGCTTTGGGAAAGCTGCAACAGCTCGGATAGGGTATCAATTTTCGACATAAGTGACGACGTATAACTGCGTATGGATGACTAAATTCGTGGGCGCGATTATAGCAACTCCCGGTATTGAGTACACCTGCAATTTTGATTGTGTCCCATGGCAGGTTGCCCAAGGGAATCGCGCGCAGGTATAATTGGCGGCAAACATTCCTGTTGTGAAGTGGTCATGAACAAAAACCAGCAATTGGTTAATTTATTAACGCATCTAGAAGCTCAATTACAGACATTGTCCCTGTGGCAAAAACACGCGCCGGAACCTGAGCGATTGTTATCGACACAACCATTTTGTGTCGACACCTTAACATTTGAACAATGGCTGCAGTTTATCTTTATCCCTAAAATTTCCGCAATGCTTGCGGCAAATTCACCCCTGCCAACTCAAATCAGCCTGTGTCCTATGGCGGAAGAATCGTTTAAAGCGCACGGTGATAAGATAGCGGCATTGATCAATGTCATTGCCGATATTGATGAACTGCTGTCCGGTCAACGTCAGCAAACCCTGTATTGTCAATCTTAAGTGATGACAAATGAAAATTGGAAACTAGGCTAATGACCGCTGATAAACAACGCTTGGATAAACAAAGTACAGATGCCGTAGACAGTGATGAACCGTCGGAGCCGGCTCCGGTTCTTGAAATCCTTTATCAGGATGACTATTTGGTTGCCGTTAATAAACCGGCAGGATTATTTGTGCATCGCTCTTATCTGGACCGCCACGAAAAGTATTTCGCTTTGCAACTGGTGCGCGATCAGATAGGTCAATATGTCTATCCTTTGCATCGATTAGATCGACCGACATCAGGAGTGTTGCTGTTTGGTTTATCGCAAGACGTCGCACGATTGATGGGCGAGCAGTTTAGTGACAATCGTATCCAGAAGACCTACATCACCATGTGTCGTGGCTTTACCCCTGATTCGGGCATTATCGATCATCCTTTAAAAGAAAAGCTTGATAAATTGGGGGATAGATTTGTCAGTGAGGATAAGCCTGCTCAACAAGCGACAAGTGAATATGAAACCCTGGCTAAGGCAAGTTTACCTGTCCCGTTGGGTAAATTTCCAACGGTTCGATACTCGTTGCTAAAACTGAAACCTAAAACCGGGCGCCGGCATCAATTAAGGCGCCATATGGCGCACTTGCGTCATCCAATGTTGGGTGATATCAATTATGGTGATAACAAGCAAAATCCATTTTTTGGTAAGCATTTTGGGTTTCGACGATTAATGCTCCATGCCTGGCAGTTGGATTTTATTCATCCAATAACACGGCAGAAAATAAATATCCGGGCGTCTTTGGATACACAGTGGCAACAGGTATTTTCAGCATTGCAATGGCAAAACCCGGATATTTCGCATGATTAAATCGATTTGGCGACATTAGAATGGTGGCGCGGCACCTTCTGTGATCAGTCCCTGGCGTTTTAACTCAGCATTAATCGATGCATGGGTGCGCTGGAAATGACTTGCCAGTTCCTTAACGGAGCGTCCTTGACGAAATTGCTCCGCCAATTGATGCTTAAGATCCTGTGTCCAGGGCATGCCGCAATTAATCGGTAAGCCCTTATCAATATTTTTCTGTTTGATTTGCTCCGGAGTCATTCTTACTCGCTGTGCCCGTTCATTAATGTAATCGACACAGCTGAATAAATCGCGAATGATTTGTGGATGGTTGTAAGGTGAATCTTTTGCAAATGCTTGCTTTGATATCGGATCAACGCCTCGGGCAAGGCTGGCAAGGGTTTGTAACGGTTTTTGAATATCCATATATTTTTCTCCTGAATTTGGAATATGCAGCAATGCCAGCATTGAAGTTAGGCATTACTTGATCCAAGTCTAGTGCATATTTTTCTGACCTCGATAGATCGAAACCCAACATAAGTTTGCTCATCCATTTCCATCCTATAATGGGCGGTGTTAGCCGATATAAACTTGTGCTGGAGATTGGCGTGTGAGATTTCAATTTCCACACGGTTTTAGATGCTCAATTGTGGATCTTTATCATCCATAAATGAGCCTGGAACGAGTCGGTTTAATTTATGAAACATTTATGACAAGTCAATGAAATCAACAATTTCACACACTTTTCATGGTTGAAAATCTTGTGTCCATTTTTAAAAGCTGTATACTGAACGGGCAAGCTTGAAAATGCTATACGTTTTATCTCGGTTTATCGTTCTAAGTAGTACATACATCTCGACATATTAAACACATACATCAATAAGCTAGGAAGCTCCTTAATTGGAGCCTGAAATATTAATTTAGAAATTTAGGAATACACATAATGTCTGATGTTCGCACAGGTCAAGTAAAATGGTTTAACGACGATAAAGGTTTTGGATTTATTGAGCAATCTGAAGGTCCGGATGTTTTCGTTCACTTCCGTGCTATCCAAGGTACAGGTCGTAAAACTCTTGTTGAAGGTCAACAAGTTGAGTTTGAAGTAACTCAAGGCCAAAAAGGTCCTCAAGCGGAAAACGTTAAAGCGTTATAAGCAAAAAAATTCTGAAAAAAAGGCAGCTTAGGCTGCCTTTTTTGTTGGCTAAAGGAAAGGGGCAAGACTAATACCAATCACATTAAATTATTGCTCACTCAGTGAGAATTTAAAGGCTTTTAGACAAGGCTTTGATTGCAGAGAATGGTTATTCCGCTTTCAAAATCAGCCAAAATCAGTAACGTAGTCCAAACGCCTTTAAAACTCACCCGTAGGGAGTTTACCAGAGGTCCATTTACGGCCCTATATTTCATTAATATAGAATGACTATATCAATAAAATCTATGTTGTAACTGAGCCTCTGCCCTAACTCTGAGTTGTGCCCAAACTTAATGTGATTGGTATAAGTGGTGTAGATAGCTGCTGTTGATAGCCTCTGTAGATAGTCAAATGTCATTGATAAAGACCGCACCAGCGCTATTACCGAGAACATAATACAATCGATACAAGGTTCGGCGGATAACTTTGATTGTCATGAAACCTTGGTTAACATCGCTTCCATCCTCTGAGAGCTAATGCGCGCAGTGTATTAGGTTTTGACTCCCGAAGAGCAACAAGATTGCAATCAACCGCCTTTTCCTATGGTCGGTCTTGTCTAACACCCTGCATTAAGAGTATGTTGTTTATATACTTAATAAAAATTCATCTAAAGGAATGCCAATGGCTTATCAATCTTCCTTGCAACGCTTTTTGCTGCATAGTCAACAAAATTCTGATAAAACGTTTTTAAATCAGCCGGTTGCTGGAAGTTGGCAACAATACAGTTTTAGCAATGTTGAACACCAAGCGCGAACAATCGCCAAGGCACTGCAAAGCCAGGGATTAGTAGCCGGAGACAGGGTTGGGATCATTTCAAAAAACTGTGCTCACTGGTTTATTGCCGATCTTGCCATCATGATGGCGGGGATGATATCTGTGCCTATTTATGCCACGGCCGGTGATAAAACCATCAGTTATGTCATTGACCATAGCGATATGAAGGCCTTGTTTGTCGGTCGCTTAGATGATTACCAGCCGCTACAACAAGTACTTAGTGATGAATTGCCCACCATCTCCATGCCATATCCGGAACTAGCCAATTTTTCCGGGAAGAATCACCAAACCTGGGATGAGCAACTTGCCAGTCATCAACCCTTGCAGGACATTGCAACGCCAGACTTATCGGATACGATGACCATTTGCTATACATCAGGGACCACCGGTAACCCAAAGGGCGTCGTTATCTCCTTTAAAAATATTGCTGCAGCTGCCAAAGCTGCCGTGGATGTTATTGGCATCGCTGATGCCGGGCCACAACGAGTGGTGTCTTATTTACCTCTGGCACATATTACTGAGCGGGGACTGATTGAAGGGATCGCTTACGAGTTACCACTGCAAGTATTCTTTATCGATAACTTAGATACGTTCATTGATGATGTTCAACATGCTAAACCGACCTTCTTTTTATCGGTGCCACGACTGTGGGTGAAGTTCCAGGCGCAAATCCTTAAAGCCATGCCCGAAAAGAAACTGAATCTGCTGTTATCACTACCGATAATTGGCAAACTCGTTGCAAAAAAAATTCGTACCAAACTCGGTCTGGAACAGGTTCAGGTATTTGGCTGTGGCAGTGCGCCGGTATCCGAGGAGTTGTTAAAATGGTATCAACGCCTGGGAATGAATATTGGTGAAGGTTGGGGTATGACGGAAACCTCAGGGTTGTCCTGTGGTAATTTGCCATTCGATGAAAAGCGTATCGGTACCATTGGTAAAGCTCTGCCATGTGTTGAGATGAAACTTTCCGCTGAACAGGAGATCATGATCCGTGGCGATGCGGTGTTTAGCGAGTATTACCTTGCGCCAGAAACGACCGAACAAGCGTTTACCGATGGCTGGTTCCATACCGGAGATAAGGGCGAAATGAGTGGCGACGGCGATTTTAAAATTGTTGGTCGGATTAAAGAGCAATTTAAAACGGCGAAAGGGAAATATGTGGTACCGGTACCGATAGAGCGATTATTGTTGAGTAATAGCGCGTTAGAACAAGCCTGTGTGATAGGTTCGGGTATGAAACAGCCCATCGCCTTGGTGGTTATGAGTGAAAATGCGCCGCAATCTCAGGCTGAGCAAGTCACTCTTTTAACAACGTTACTGGAACAGGTAAATGCGGAGTTAGAGAGTCATCAACGGCTCGATTACATCATGGTTTGTTTGCATTCCTGGAAACCAGAAAATGAACTTCTGACCCCAACATTAAAACTCAAACGTAATGAAATTGAGCAGTATTATGTACACAAGCTGCCAACTTCGGTGAAGCAACCGATTGTTTTTGAAAAATAGTCTTATAGCAATGCCACTAAATGTGTTTTAGAACTGTGCGAGCCGCTGCCAGAACCAAAATGCGGCTATTGGCCCAATAAAATAGGCTGCGAGTCGATAATAACGGCTTAAATCAACGACCTCCTCGTTCGGTTTGTTTGCATGAGTGATGTTTTTAAAGGGCCATGCAATAAGAAATATCAGTGCAATAAACACTAATTGTCCCACTTCAATGCCAAGATTGAAAAACAACAAACTCAATATCTTATCTTGTTCGGGTAAGCCGATTTCGCTCAATACAGACGCAAAGCCAAACCCGTGCAATAGGCCAAAACTGATCGCCACGATTGCCGGATAGCGCCAGGTTAGGGTGGTGTCTTTGGGTTTGGTTAACTCTACCGCAAGAAATATGATCGACAGTGCAATAATCGCTTCGATAGGGACGATATTGACTCGGATTAGACCAAGACTGGTCAGTCCAAGTGTTATGGAATGGGCTAGGGTAAATCCGGTTATCGTCCAAAATAATTTGCGCCAGCCGCGGGCAAAAAATATCAGGCATCCGACAAACAACAGATGATCAATGCCCATCCAAATATGCTTGACCCCCAATTCGCCATAAGCAAACCAACTTTTATCGGAGCCTGTAGAAGAGATTAGTCGCCAGGTTTTTTGTTCTGGGCCTAACAACACCGTTTGTTTTGGCTGCGCTAACAATTGAATGTCAATCAGGCTGCTGATTGATGGGTTGGCAAATGGGTAGTCGATGGTAAACACATCATGGTCTGTGAATGCATCACAGCGCAATTGCATTTGATAAATGCCTGCAGCGGTTATGTTTGCCTTTGATTGATTAAATTGGCAATTTTCCGGGGGCAAAATGTTCGGTTGATTGTCCCAGCTCAGACTTTGTGGTGAGCGCCAGTTTAGGGTGTAGCTGGCCTTATCGTCCTGAACAATCTTGATATACAAGGGGCGAGATTCATGGGCAAATACTTGTGCTGATGCTATCAGCCAAAACGCCAATAGGATAAGCACTGGTGTTTTTAGCTGATCAGCGATAAATCGACTCAGATTGTTTTGATGGTAGGTATGATTCACAGTTCAACCTTTGTCTGATATTGGTCGACAATTTTTTCTATGGATTGTTGTTTTTGTTGACGTAGTTGCTCTCGTAAATAGTCTTCTTTGACCTGTGCTTTTATTTCCGCAAATTCAGGATATTTTTCAGGTTGGCGTTTGAACACTTTAACAATGTGCCACCCATGAGGAGATTCAAACGGGCCTTGCCAAAGCGCTTCATTTACCGTGGTTTGGGTAAATAACTGTTGTGCAAAGGGATCACCAAAATGGCTGGCGACCAAAGATTGTGGGCGCTCTGCATAGTGTCGGTTGTACATAAATAAATCTTGTTTGATGGCTTTTGAGCCACTATCGCCATTATTTAATTGATCCAGTGCCTGTAAAGCTCGTTGTTGTGCAGATAATGATGTTGTTTTGCTGTCATTGGAAAAAAACTGGTGAGTAAAGGTAATGTAGTCAGGCTGAACGTAGTCTTGTTGATGTCCGTTAAAGTAAGCAATCAGGGTTTGCTCATTATCCGGGTTATCTGCATTATCTGGCAGGTTAAAATCTTCAGCGATGTACTCCATTTTCTGGATTAAGCGTTTTTTAATGATGTAGTCATTTTTGTCGAGGTTTAATGACAGTGCCTGGCGATACAATGCTTCTTCTTGGGTATATTCCTTGATAAGCGCCTGCAATTTTTCCGGGGGGAGGTTGTTAAATGTCTTGTCTGCCTGTTGCGGGTCAAAAGCCTGATAGCGGTACTGCATAAAGGTCAGCAGATTTTTTTTATCCACCAATATGGTGTCAGTGCTATCATTAGATGACGCCTCAAAGGCCCAATAAATGAATCCTCCCAAGAGCAGGAAGTGCAGCAGTGGCTCGCGAAATAGTTGAGAAATCATCATATACCTTGTTATTTTATTGATGAATGTGGGAATGGCATCTTGCAACGATGGCTAAATAGCCCCTCCCAGATTTAACTTAATCTGACATAATATAACCGCGTTTACTGCATCTTTTGCAACACTGGTGTAACCATTTTATGGGGCTTGTACAGCTCCTTTGAAGCAACCCCCAGATTATTATCGATTCGCCCGCTATTTAGGGGTATACCAAATCGGTGAACTGTAGGCGCGTTCCTGGATCACTGCATCGTATTCTTCGGGGTGCTCAATGCCTAACGCCAATGCATCAAAGAGTGTATGACGAGGCGTTGGAATTTGCAGAACCCGGACATAGTAAAAGGCTCGCATATCAGGATCAAAATCCACATCTTCCCAGACAACGGTTAACTGCTCGGTACCTATGTCATTGGTATACAACCCAGTATCCATGTCAACGGTATTACCAACTGCCTCGATGCTGCCATCGCTGGATTGTTTGCGTTCACCTGACCAGGCGACGTTATAAACTTTCTCTTGAGCTTTACCGGAATCATCAACCCAACCTTTAACAACCTGTACTCGGTCGAGATTTGCATCAACAGGGTCTTTTACCGCCTGAATCAACAATTTTGGGTTATCGCGTTTACCCGCAGGAGGTAAATCGCTACCCATAGGAACGCCTTTGTCATAGCCAATGTTGGCTAAATCCGCAGATTCGGCATCGTTGTCTTTAAAGTCATAGCCGGCAAAAACTCTAAGCTTGATTCGCGGTCCTGACGTACCATAAACTTCTTTGCGCTTAAATGCTTCGACAATGGCTTCACGGGTATTCTCCTTAGCCCACACCGCAGCCAAACCCGATGCTGACATATCCCAACCCGTTACGCCTGGCGCCCCTTCGAGATCTTTGCCTTCTGGTTTTGAATCAATAGAAAATTTACCCCAGAAGTTATCCTCTTCGGAACTTGCAAGGCCTGTGTGTGCGTCAGTTGAACCGACAAGACCTGCCTTATAAGGGTTTACGCCAACGTTTTGCTCGATTTCCAATCCTCGCATAAGGGCACTGCGCACGTAACTTGCCGCAGGATCTGCTTCTCTTTCTTCCTCTGTGCCACCGACTTTAATTAAGTGTTCATAGGTTTCGAAATCGGCAAATTCATCATCCGGAGACAACTCGCTCTTGGTTTCTGAATCCCCTTTAATTTGGGTGATTTCGATAACGGGTTCCCAGCGAATACGGGTTTTCGCGTATTCTTTGGTGATGGCATTACCATCACTGTCGACGTTTTGGAACATTAGATCATTGGAAATGTTGGAGCCATGTGGAATCGCAACAAAATTTGCCCCGGTTTCTTCCGCCGTTTTTTCCAGCCAATTCCACAAATCTTCCGGGCGGTCACTTTCAAACGCGCTGTAGGGGGTAAATTTTTCCGCCACGGACGCATCTTCCGGCATAAACACGACTCGGTGTAAGTTGGAACCATTTGGCAATGAACTCCACTCCCAACCGATCAAGGCGGTAAATTTGCCCGGTTCGTTATGTTTTTCTGCTGCCTCGTAAATTTGTTTCCAGACCGTATCCCGTACCCGTTGACTATGTAGTTCCATATTAGGTTTAGCGGCATTAACGTCGGCAATTAATTCAAAGAATACGTCGGTGCCTTTGCCATCTTTAATCATCTCGATATAACGTGCACCGGTTTTCGTTTTTGATAATTCTTCATCACCATCCCAAAGCATTTTGGGTACACCGGCGTACTCTGCGTGATCGGTTACTGCCAGAAAATCTAAGGGTGTATGCAATCTAACTTTCGCTCTAGTGTCATCAGACATTACCGGCATGCCTTTGGCAAATCGGTAAGCGGTATCGGGATCGACATTGGTGTTCTTGTTAACGTAGGCATCTGGGGATAAATTGGTATGTAGATGAGTGTCGCCCCAGAGTAATACCGTCGGACCATCGCTTTCATTGGCAAATACCTGCAACGAGGAGGACAATGCGAGTAGGGCGAACGTGGATGTTAAGGTTTTCATATCACACCTGAATATTTCGGCTCAGTTGCGGTTTCCGGTTGCAACATTGCGTTTATGTAATGCATAACCCCAGCATCCAATTTATAGGGGAATAGATAAGATAATAAAATGCCAACGTCGTGATTCATTGTGTCACTCTGTAAACCAATGACATTTTTTCACGTGACATGTTTAGCCGATTGCATCTTTAGCAAATGCCATTAGCCATTTGGTGTTGGATTTTAATAACTCTTTTTGATAGCTGATGAAATCGCTACGCTTTTCTCATTACTATGCTTATTAAAAATAATCCAATGGCTTGATTTTTCCATCTTTTAACGAAAATAAATCAAAATAAACGGAGTTGAAAACACCTAGAATTTTCTGGATGTAGGAGATATGCCAGAGGGTGTAGTTGAAAGCTGAAAGCTGAAAGTGAGAGCGAAAAGAGCTACGTCGTCACAAGGATTGCCAGAAGCGGTTTATACCAATCACATTAAGTTTGTGCACAACTCAGAGTTAGGGCCGAGGTTCATTTACAACATAGATTTTATTGATATAGTCATTCTATATTAATGAAATATAGGGCAGTAAATGGGCCTCTCACTAACTCCCTGCGGGTGAGTTTTAAAGGCATTTATGCTGCGTTACTGATTTTGACAATGGAGCGACCATTCTCTGCAATCAAAGCCTTGCCTAAAAGCCTTTAAATTCTCACTGAGTGAGCAATAATTTAATGTGATTGGTATTATTAAAAACCGTTCAAAACAAAACAACCGGCATCAAGCCGGTTGTTGTCGAGAAGGTTTTATCCGTTAAACGTTGAAACGGAAGTGAACCACATCGCCGTCTTTTACAAGGTAGTCCTTACCTTCCAAACGCCATTTACCGGCTTCTTTTGCACCGGATTCACCATTACACTCAACGAAATCGTCATATCCTACCACTTCGGCACGGATGAAACCTTTTTCAAAGTCAGTATGGATAACACCAGCCGCTTGTGGTGCGGTTGCGTTAACTTTTACGGTCCAGGCGCGAACTTCTTTAACGCCAGCGGTAAAATAGGTTTGCAAGTGCAACAGGCTGTAGCCAGAATTAATAACGCGGTTAAGACCAGGCTCGGTTAAGCCCATCTCTGCCATAAATTCAACGCGATCTTCCTCGTCCATCTCAGCAAGTTCGCCTTCGATTTCCGCGCAGACAGGTACGACAACCGCCCCTTCTTTTTCGGCAATTGCACGCACCTGGTCAAGGTATGGGTTATTTTCAAAGCCATCGTCATTGACATTAGCAATGTACATGGTTGGTTTGGCGGTTAAAAAGTTAAGGTAGGCAACCGCAGCTTTTTCTTCTTTGCTTAAATCCAAAGAGCGGATCATTTCGCCCTGTTCAACATGAGCTAGAATTTTTTCTAAAACCGGGATTTCAAATTTTGCATCTTTATCGCCACCTTTGGCGCGTTTTGCCTGACGCTGGATGGCACGTTCCGCGGTTTCCATATCCGAAAGGGCAAGCTCAGTATTGATAACATCAATATCTTCAACAGGATCCACTTTACCCGAGACATGAACAATATTATCGTTCTCAAAACAACGCACAACGTGACCGATGGCGTCTGTTTCGCGGATGTTAGCCAGGAACTTATTACCCAGACCTTCACCTTTTGACGCGCCCGCAACCAAACCGGCGATGTCAACGAATTCCATCGTGGTAGCAATAACACGTTCTGGATTTACAATCTTTGCCAGTTTATCCAGACGAGGGTCCGGTACCGGAACAACCCCGGTATTTGGTTCTATGGTACAGAACGGAAAGTTTGCGGCTTCGATGCCCGCTTTGGTCAGTGCGTTAAACAGGGTAGATTTGCCAACATTAGGTAATCCAACAATACCGCATTTAAATCCCATGATAAATTCCTGTAGATAATCAGCTTGTCGCTTTGAAAGTGTGAAGTCGGTTTTGGGCTTTTTTAAGATCTTGCTCAAGCCAGATTGAAAAACAACGGCTGGCTTCGTCTATTGCCTGATCGAGCAGACCTTGTTCGGCTTGAGGTGCTTTACCCAATACAAACCCTGTCACCCGGTCTCTGTGTCCCGGATGGCCAATGCCAATCCGCAACCGATAAAAATCTTTATTGTTTGCCATACGCGCGATAATGTCGCGCAGACCATTGTGGCCACCATGTCCGCCACCTTGCTTAATTTTTACCACACCGGGATCGAGATCCAGCTCATCGTGAGCAACCAGAATATCGGCAACCGGAATTTTGAAAAAATTAGCCAGTGCCGCCACAGATTGACCGCTACGATTCATAAATGTGGTTGGGATCAGCAGGTGTACTAATTGATTGGCAATTAAGCCTTTGCCATAAAGGCCAAAGTATTTAGTGTTCGGAGACAGGGTAATATTATGCATGCGGGCGAGTTCTTCTACGAACCAGACACCAGCATTATGGCGAGTCTTGGAGTATTCGGGGCCTGGATTACCCAGGCCCACAACCAATTGAATATTAGTCGTCAAGGAGATTCCTCAGCGATTATTCTTCAGTGGTTTCTTCGCTGCTTGCTTCATCAGCTGCATCGTCATCACTGCCGCTGCCGCCTTTAGGAGCACTAGCTGTAACAACAGCCTGGTCGTGGTCTTCACCTTTTGACAACTCAACAGATGTTACGCCTTTTGGAAGCGCGATGTCTGATAAGTGAATAGTTTGACCAATTTCCAAGTCTTTCACGTCAACTTCGATGAACTCAGGAAGGTTTGCTGGTAAACAGGTTACTTCGATTTCGTTCGCAGAGTGAGTGATAACCGCACCAGTTTTTGCAACTACGTCTTCGTTGATGAAGTGTAGAGGAACATTCGTGTGTAGCTCTTTCTTAGCATCAACACGCAAGAAGTCCATGTGCATGATTTGCGGCTTGAATGGGTGACGTTGCATATCTTTGATTACAACTTCAACCGGGTCTTTGCCGATGTTCAACGTTAATACGTGCGAGTAAAACGCTTCTTCTTCCTGTGCACGGAAAACTTTGTTGTGCGCAAGAGTGATAGATACTGGCTCTTGGCCTGCACCGTAAACGATAGCTGGAACTTTGTTCGCATGACGTAGGCGGCGGCTCGCACCTTTCCCCATGTCAGTACGCACTTCAGCATCTAATGTGAATAAATCCATAGTAATGTACTCAATTTAAAGTAAAATTTAATTATTTTTCGCGACCAAAAAATAATCTCTAACCCTTCCGCAGAAGGGGGCTTTTCAACAAAGGACAGATCCTATTGCTAAAAAGGCGCGGCATGATAACACTTTGTTGAGAAATTTCACACCCTAAAAATAAAAAAGCACGCCGGATGCGTGCTTTTTCTAAAAATATTGAATATCGCCAGTTAAAACCTGAGGTTAGGCTTTAAACATTGCCGAAATAGACTCTTCATTACTCACACGGCGGATGGCTTCAGAAAGCATGCCGGCAAGGCTTAATTGACGAACTTTATCCAGTTTTTGAATTTCAGGTTTCAATGGGATGGAATCGGTAACGATCATTTCATCGATTTCTGAGTTGGCAATGTTTTCGGCAGCATTACCGGAAAGGATAGGGTGAGTTGCATAGGCAAATACACGGCGAGCACCGTGCTCTTTCAGAGCCGCAGCCGCTTTACAAAGTGTACCGCCGGTATCAATCATGTCATCAACAATAATACAATCGCGACCTTCAACGTCACCAATGATATGCATTACCTGAGAAACATTCGCTTTCGGACGACGCTTATCGATAATCGCTAAGTCTGTGTCATCAAGCAGTTTGGCTACGGCGCGTGCACGAACAACACCACCGATATCCGGAGAAACCACAACCGGATTTTCCAAATCTTTATTTAACATGTCTTCTAAAAGAATTGGTGAGCCAAAAACGTTGTCTACCGGAACGTCAAAGAAGCCTTGGATTTGCTCCGCATGCAGGTCAACGGTTAGTACCCGGTCAACACCAACACTGGACAGGAAATCCGCAACAACTTTTGCGGTGATAGGAACACGAGCACTGCGAACGCGACGGTCCTGACGAGCATAACCGAAGTAGGGCATAACCGCGGTAATACGGCCGGCAGAAGCCCGACGTAATGCATCGACCATGACGATCAATTCCATTAGGTTATTGTTAGTTGGTGCACAAGTAGATTGGATAATAAATACGTCCGCGCCACGGACGTTTTCGGTAATTTCAACGCTGATTTCGCCATCACTGAAACTGCCAACTTTTGCATCGCCAATTCCGATATAAAGGCGGTCTGCAATTTTCTTAGCCAGTTCAGGGGTGGCATTACCCGCAAAAATCTTCATGTCAGGCACTGTCTGTTCCTCAGAAACTTAGACATCATTAATGTTAGTACATTAAAACTAAGTTTTAATGTGATATTACACGCAGACAACTTTCTTACGAATATTGCCTGGTGTTGTTATTTGCGAGTTGCATGCAACTCGCAAATTGGCTGGGGTACAAGGATTTGAACCTTGGAATGACGGGATCAAAACCCGCTGCCTTACCGCTTGGCTATACCCCAAATATTCTTAACTCACCCGTTCAAGCTCGGCCAGAACCGGTGATGAATTTACCCCATTGGCGATAAATGAACGCACATCAGGAGGCAGTTTCGACTGTACTTGTCTGGCTTCTTCCAGCGAGGTAAAACTGGAAAAAATACAACCACCTGTACCGGTCAGTCGAGACGGGGCGTATTCTAACAACCAAGCCATTAATTTGGCAACCTCGGGATACAGGTTAGTGACTAATTTTTCACAGTCATTATGGCACGCCTGTAGATCCAGGTGGGCTCTTTGCTGTGTCGTCAGTTTTTTGGTGTGACGAGGCAAATCCGGATGTTGGAATATACTGGCGGTGGATATATGGCACGAAGGCACAGTAATTAAAAATACCGGACAGTCAATGTTGACCGGGGTAATGATTTCCCCGACGCCTTCGGCAAACGCACTGTGACCGTGAACAAAAATCGGCACATCTGCTCCCAGCGCTAAGCCAATGTCGGCCAGATTTTGTCGGCTCAGGCGCAAATCCCAAATTTTATTCAATGCCAGTAGAGTGGTTGCCGCATTCGATGAACCACCGCCTAAGCCACCGCCCATGGGTAACTTCTTTTCCAGCACAATATCCATACCCAGGGGGGCTGAACTATGTGTCAATGCACAGTGCTCTTGAATTGCATTTTTCAACGATAGTGCGGCTCGGTAAATCAGGTTTTCCTGAAGTGGCACCCCTGGTATTTCTGGCGTTAAGGTGATGTTGTTATCGTCACGACGTGTGAATGTGAGCTTGTCGCCGAAATCGAGAAACTGAAAAACGGTTTCCAGCTCATGATAACCATCGGCGCGTTGATTGGTGATGTGCAAAAATCGATTTATTTTTGCCACCGACGAAAAAGAGAGTGATGTATTCATAGATTTTGTTCGCCAGGCTCTATCAATCGAGTTGCCAGTCAGAAATTGCCAGTTTGATCGTGAGCTGGCCATGTTTTAGGGTTAATTTACTGGGCATGTAATGATCATCTACTTTGGTAAATGCCTGGTAATCAATTTGCCACAGTTGATTATCACGCCGTGCCTGAATTCTGGCCGGTAAACCATTTTCCGAATTAAAAAATAATGCATCCTGAGGTTTCGCTTTTGCACCTTTTATCCAGTACGTCAGATCATCTACAGGCAATTGAATACCGGAAATGCCCGCTAATAAAGGCTGTAACTGTTCACCGGTGTAGCGTTTACCATCGATTTTTAATTCATAACCGGAATCAATCGAAGATAGGGTTAACACGTTTACACCAAGAAACGTGGTTAAATTTAGCATCACCTGATCTTGATCGTGACGCCAATAGAGGTTGGCACTTTTGCGTTCAGAGCCTTGCATAAATGCAATTTTGCCTTTTACCAGCCATTCGCTAATTTCTGTCATTTGCTGTTGACGCAGTTTTTGCGCGGCAACGCTTTGCGGTTCGGGGGGCTGACTAAATAGCGCACAGGCACTCAATGTGGTCGAAATTAATGCGGCTTGTAAGATTAAACGCCATTGTTTTAAGCCTGAGATACGTGTTGCAGAGAGCAGGCTCGGGGTTGGACGCGCAATAGGTAGAGTCATAAATTACATTATTACCAAAATAGAATGGCGAATTTGAGTGGCATATATTGCACCACATTTATCAGGGTACTTTCAATCATCCGTTTAATTTCGTAAAATTAGCAACATTGTTTCTTGTTATTATCGATATTGCGTATTGAACGCAGCAAAGATAACAAGATAAGCCTTATTCGACAACCGGACCACAGCTTCTAACCTATGCCCATTTTTGCCGTTGGAATTAATCACAAAACAGCCCCAGTGTCTGTGCGTGAAAAAATAGCATTCAGTCCAGACAATTTAACCAATGCGCTGCAGGAAATGGTTAGTGAGTTGTCCTGCAAAGAAGCCGCGATCCTGTCGACCTGTAATCGAACTGAACTCTATTTCGTGCAAGAGCAACCCGTTAATGAGGTTAAGCAGCAAGTTACGGGTTGGTTAGAGCAATATCATCAGGTGCCTGCGAGTATTATTTCGCCAACCTTATACTGGCATCATGATCAACAAGCGGTGAATCACATGATGCGCGTTGCCTGCGGGCTAGACTCGCTGATCTTGGGCGAACCGCAAATACTCGGACAAATGAAACAAGCCTACAGTCAGGCAAAAGCTGCGGGCTCGATGAAAATCATCATGGAACGGTTGTTCCAACGCACGTTCGGGGTTGCTAAACAAGTCAGAACGGAAACCGAAATTGGTGCCAGTGCCGTGTCTGTGGCGTTTGCGGCTGTAAATTTAGCCAAGCATATTTTTGGTCAGTTAAAACAAACCAAAGTGTTATTGATTGGTGCTGGCGAAACCATTGAGCTGGTTGCTCGTCATTTATATGACAATCAGGTTGGTAAAATCACGGTTGCGAACCGCACCGTAGCGCGCGCTGAACATATGGCCAAGAGCGTCGGTGCCGATGTTATTACGCTGGCGCAGATCCCAGAGCATATAGGCGATGCGGACATTGTCATATCTTCAACCGGCTCGACCTTACCAATTATCGGCAAGGGGATGATTGAAAGCGCGTTATCTCGTCGCCGTCGCCGTCCGATATTTATGGTGGATATCGCTGTTCCAAGGGATATTGAAGAACAGGTTGCGGAACTTGAAGATGTATTTCTTTACACCGTCGATGATCTACAGGGCATCGTTGCGCAAAATCTGGAAAACCGTCGTAAAGCTGCAGAACAGGCGGAAACCATTGTCGGTAGTCAAAGCGATGATTTTATGGCTTGGTTGCGCGGGCTGAATACGCAGGATGCGGTAATCGCTTATCGTCAACAGTGTATGGAACGACGCGATATGTTGTTGGAAAAAGCCAAACAACAACTGGCCAATAGTAAAGATCCTGAACAGGTTATCGCCGAACTTGCCACCAAGTTAACCAATAATCTAATGCATGCGCCAACGCGTGCCATTCAAAATGCCGCGCAGGGTGGCGAACTGGATAAAATTATTTATCTGCACGATGTCTTTGATTTAGATAAAAAAGACTCTTAAAAAACAACATTGCGAATTCAAATTAAATGAAACAATCTGTCTATCAAAAACTGGAAATTCTGGTTGAACGTTTTGAAGAAGTTCAGGCGTTATTATCTGATCCGGATGTCATTTCCGATCAGGAAAAATTTCGCGCGCTTTCCAAAGAATTTTCTCAGCTTGAAGAAGTGACTAAAGTCTTTAACGAGTACAAGCAGGCTCAAGATAATCTGGAAATGTCTCAGGAAATGCTCAAGGATGATGATCCGGATATGCGTGAGATGGCTCAGGAAGAATTCAAAGGCGCAAAAGAGGCGATTGAATCTTTGACCGAGCAACTACAGATTTTATTGCTACCTAAAGATCCAAACGACGACAACAACTGTTTTGTTGAAATTCGTGCCGGTGCCGGTGGTGATGAAGCGGCAATTTTCGCAGGTGATTTGTACCGCATGTATACGCGCTATGCGGAAAAACAAGGCTGGAGTACCGAAGTGCTGAATATGAATGAAGGTGAGCACGGCGGATACAAAGAAGTCATTGTTAAAATCAATGGCGATAGCGTCTATGGTCAGATGAAGTTTGAAAGTGGTGGCCATCGTGTGCAACGAGTGCCGGAAACCGAATCGCAAGGGCGTGTTCACACATCCGCCTGTACCGTTGTGGTGATGCCTGAGATCCCGGAAGCACAAGCCATAGAAATTAACAAAGCTGATTTGAAAGTAGATACTTTCAGGGCATCAGGGGCTGGCGGACAGCACGTTAACAAAACCGATTCCGCTATACGTATAACGCACGTGCCCACAGGCATTGTCGTTGAGTGTCAGGATCAGCGCTCTCAGCATAAAAACCGAGCTCAGGCGATGTCGGTATTGCAAGCCAGGTTGCAGCAGGCTGAAGATGAAAAGCGTCGCAGTGAAGAAGAATCGTCCCGTCGTAACCTAGTAGCTAGTGGTGATCGTTCAGAGCGGATCCGTACTTATAACTATCCGCAAGGCCGGATGACAGATCACCGTATTAACCTGACTTTGTATCGTTTAAATGAAGTGATTGAAGGTAACTTGCAATTGGTTTTAGAACCTATCATGCAGGAAAATCAGGCGGACTTGTTAGCCGCGCTAGCTGAACAAAATTAACTATCGATACGCCTGTGAGCTCATCTGAAAAAACCGCTGCTCAAACCGCTAATGAAAACGGTGTAGAAAACGGTGTAGAAAACGGCGTTAAAACCGATTTTCAATGCTTGTCCATTGCCAAAGTCTTGCAACGGGGGCAGCAGCAATTAGTGGAACATCAGATTGTCGATAGCCCTAAGCTCGATTGCCAACTATTGTTGGCTTTTGTGCTGAATGTTCGCAGCAGTTACTTACTTGCCTGGCCGGAAAAAGAAATTACCGGGCAACAACACAACGATTTCTTGCAGCTGTTAAATCGACGGTCTCAAGGCGAGCCCATTGCTTTTTTACTGGGTAAGCAAGAGTTTTGGTCATTACCCTTTAACGTTTCCCCATGTACATTGATCCCAAGACCCGATACCGAAGTTCTGGTGGAAACCGTCTTGGATGACTACCCGGCATTATCGAATATTCGACTATTGGATTTAGGTACCGGCACTGGCGCTATTGCTTTAGCGCTCGGCCACGAAAAACCCGATTGGCAAATTGACGCCGTTGATTTTAATGATGATGCGGTTGCGCTTGCGAAAAGTAACGCCGAGCAGTTAGAAATCGCAGGGGTAAATATCTATCAAAGCGACTGGTTTGCAAACGTGTCCAAAGCCAGTAAATTTGATGTCATCGTATCCAACCCGCCATATATCGATGAACAGGATCCGCATCTCTCTCAGGGGGATGTGCGCTTTGAGCCAAAATCGGCTCTGGTCGCCGAGGAGCAGGGATTTAAAGATATCCGCGATATTATCGCCACCAGTCGATGCTATTTAAAGCGCGGCGGAATGTTGTATATTGAACATGGATTTGAGCAACACCTGATTATTCAGCAGATATACCAGGAATATGGCTATGGTGATATTGAAACGGTAAAGGATTATAACGACCAGCCACGGATGACGAAGGGACGTTGGCACTAGGTGCCCCTGGGCAATGGCAAGTGCGACGCCATCATTATGGCGTCATCATCATTTACGATTGGGCGTTTATGCGCTGACCGTTAACCCCGATACTGTCATCACACATCAGATAAATATATGCTGGCATAATGGCTTCGGCGCTTGCTATTTTGCTTTTATCTTCCGCGGGAAACGCGGTTTGTCGCATCTTAGTGTCTGTAGCGCCAGGGTTGATCGCATTGGTGCGAAGGCCACTTTTTTCATATTCATCCGCAATCACCTGCATCATGCCCTCGGTGGCAAATTTTGAGATACTGTAAGGTCCCCAATATGCTCGTCCCTGATTACCTACGCCTGATGTGGTAAACAATAATGAGCTATTGTTGGCTTTTTGCAACGCTGGGATCAATGCTTGCGCGAGATAAAATTGCGCATTTAGGTTTACTTGCATAACGTCATCCCAAATCTGCCCGGCGATATTCACAAACGGGGTAAGCTCGCCCAGCATCGACGCATTTAACAGAGCGCCGTCTAATCGAGAAAACTGGTCGGTAATGGTATTCACCATATCTTGATAGTTTTGCGGTGTTGCACCTTTCATGTCCAAAGGGACAATCGCCGGTTCCGGGTAGCCTGCGGCTACGATTTCATCGTAAACCTGTTCCAACTTGGCAACAGTACGACCCAACAAAATGACCGTCGCGCCATACTTTGCATAGTGAATCGATGCCTGCTTACCAATGCCGTCACCCGCACCTGTAACTAAAAGGGTTTTATTGGCTAAACATTGCGCACTCGGTTGATAATCAATCATAAGAATATAGATAAAGGAAACTGATAGAGGTATTCTACCTAGGCTAAGTTTGGCTTTCGAGAATTTATTAATAATTTATATAAGAAAAGCCGGTTTTGCTTTATTTTCTGCAAAAAAACGCTAGATTAGATTGCCATCTTGAGCTAAGTTAGAAAAAACTAACTGGTCTAACTAGTTATATCTGTTCTTAATTTAATAAGAGAAATGACAGAACAGGTACTTTTAAAATAACAATGAACTGTAAAGTGACTTTGTAAAAACAACAAGAAATAAAGACTTTACTGGCTTTTGGGGAGAATACATGAAAAAGCTCTTACTATGTCTGGCGGTTACCAGCGCCTTGGGCCTAAGTGGATGTGATTCTGAATCCATTGATGATGTTGTCAATGAGAATTCTGGCGAGGCTGTTAAACCGATTTCTACGGTAGCTTTCGATCCTTCTAACGGGGTACTTTCTTTCCCCAACAACATCCTGTTTTCCGGAACAACCGATGGCACCTTAAACCTGCCCGTTGTTGACCCAACGAATTTATCGGATCCATTAGTGGCGGCAAACGCACTCGATGGCTGGTCAACCAACCAACCTTTTATTCAGTCCTTTAATTTTGCCGAAGGCGTTGGCCTTGATCCCGTTGCGATATACAGCACCGATGCGGTAAGTTTGTTTGAAGTTGCCGCTGGTGGAGATGCCGAGTGTCCTGATTTTACCCGTGGACTGGCTTGTGCGCCGCGTGCAAAATTAGTATTAGGTGAAGATTTTATCGTCCAGGCTGCCGGTAATGATTTAGCCATCGTACCGCTAAAACCACTTAAAGCGAAGACAACATACGTTTTAGCGTTAACCGATCGCTTAATGGATACGGAAGGCTTGCCAATTGCTCCGTCTTCCACGTATGAATTAATCCGAACCGATATCTCTACACCGCTTGCTGACCCATCGCAATTAGCGTTGCAGGCACAAACCAATAGTTTTGAAAGCATTGCTGAAGGTTTTAATATTAACCGCGATAGCATTATTTATACGGCGGCGTTCACCACTCAGTCGATCGAAGATTCATTATTAGTTACCAAGCAATTGCTCGCGGCTAGCCTTAACCCTGAAACGGCTTTATTCTCGACACCTGTCGTTGGTGTTCAAAATACGGGCATTAACGCTGCGCAAGCTCTTGGCTTAACGGGTGACCCGCAATTAGGTGCTCTTTACGCTAGCGCAAAAATATATGCCGGCCAAATAAATGTACCTTATTATTTGGGCGTTCCAGTCAGAGATGAAGACGGCAATATTGTTGACCCAACACCAGCTATTACCGAACCGTGGACCGCCATGTGCGATTCAGGCGCTGTTTTAGCCGCCATTGACCCATCAATATTGCCTGCAGAACCGCAGTCTTTGTCGGATGGTGCCTGTATGCAGTTTGGTTTACGTGATTTACCTCAACTTGGATTAGATACAGAGCGTAATATCACCAAATTCAATCCCATTCCTAAGATGAAAGAAGTTCAGGCGGTTGACGTGCAGATGACCGTACCTGATGTGGCGAGTGCGAATGCGGTTCGTCCGGCACTAGGTATGTTGCCTGATTTGGTTGAGCCTGATAACGGTTGGCCTGTGGTTATTTTGCAACATGGTGTTACAGGTAATAAAGAGCAAATGTTAGCAATTAGTGGGGTATTGTCTGCTGCCGGTTTCGCAACCGTAGCCATTGATCACCCACTGCATTCGAGCCGGGGCTATGGTCCAATCGATGCGTCGGTGAATCCATTTGCCTATTTGAATATTGCTAACCTGTTAAACTCTCGCGATAACTTACGTCAAAGTACGGCGGATTTGTTAGCGCTTCGCTTAGGTTTGAATTTTACCCAAGGTGCGAACATCGATGCGTCACAAACCTATTTCCTAGGTGCGTCGCTTGGTGCAATTACCGGTGTTAACTTTGTTGCATTGAGTAACACTAGCGTAATGACCGGTAGTGCTCAGCAGGACGCGGTGTTAAATGCGATGTTTGACGTGAAAGCCAGTACGTTATCGACACCAGGTGGTGCGATTCCTAATTTCCTGGTGACCTCACCATCGTTTGAAAACCTGATCAAAGCAAATCTAGCTTATTCGAGCTCTGAAGAGTTTCAACAATATGCTAATCAAGTGTTAGGCGCCGGAGCTGCAGATCCACAGCAGTTAGCTGCTATCTGGGATGATTTCCTTGGGTTATTGACACCTGCACAGTTGGGGGCTCTTAATAGCACGTTTGCACAGTTTACTTTCGCCGCGCAGTCTATTCTTGATGCGGGTGACCCTCTGAACTATGCACCTATGCTAGTTGCCAACGGTGCGCCAATCCATGTACTTGAAGTTGTAGGTAATGGTATGGATAACCTGCCGGATCAGGTCATCCCGAATACGGTTGCCGATCATCCAATTTCTGGTTCAACGCCGTTAATTGATAATCTAATGCTAAATGTTGTGAAATCTACAACGGCATCAACTGATGGTATGCCTATCTCAGGTGCGGTTAAGTTTGTTAATGGTCATCATGGCTCAATCTTATCTCCGTTCCCGACGGCGGGTTCACCAGATGCAGCATTGAGTGCACGTACGACACAGGAAATGCAAAACCAGGTGGTAACATACTTCCTGACCGGTGGTACGGTTATCCCGGTGACGGATACTGAAGTTGTTCTGCAGTAATATTTGCTTGCAATAATTGCGTGAAAAGGAGGCTAAGCCTCCTTTTTTGTATTCAATGTTTTGTCATAATGAGATAACATCAAAACATCAATCAGTATCTGTTTTTTAATTTTACTTTTAATTTAACCATTGAATCCCCAGGAGAAAGAAATTGGAATTTCTTTACGAGTATGGCTTGTTCTTCGCCAAGGTCATTACCTTTGTTATCGCGATTATTGCGATTATTGCAACTGCCGCAGGCGTTGCACAAAAACAAAAAGGACGAAAAGGCGAGCTTGAATTAACCGATCTGACTCAGCAATTTAAAGACGTTGAAGAAGAATTAGCGACCCACCTGCTGGATAAAGATGCGCTTAAAGCTCGTCATAAGGAGCAGAAAAAGCAGGAAAAGGCTCAGCAAAAAGCCAAGAAAGACGATAACGCTGAGTCAGAAAGTAAACATCGCCTATTCGTATTGGATTTTAAAGGCAGTATCGATGCCCGTGAAGTCGAAGGGTTAAGAGAAGAAGTCAGCGCTGTGTTATCGGTTGCAAACGAGCAGGATGAAGTTCTGGTACGTTTAGAAAGCGGAGGGGGAATGGTGCATGGCTATGGTTTAGCATCGTCGCAGCTGGATCGTATCCGTCAAAACAATATCCCATTAACCGTTTCCGTCGATAAAGTCGCCGCTAGTGGTGGTTATATGATGGCCTGTGTTGCCGATAAAATTATCAGCGCACCGTTTGCTATTTTAGGATCCATTGGTGTGCTTGCCCAAGTACCAAACTTTAATAAGTTATTGAAAAAAAATGATATTGAGTTTGAGCAACTGACCGCAGGCGAATACAAACGTACCCTTACCATGTTTGGTGAAAATACCGATAAAGGCCGGGCTAAGTTTGTTGAAGAATTGGAAGAAACTCACGATTTATTCAAGCACTTTGTGGCCGAGCATCGTCCATCTCTGGATATCGATAAGGTTGCCACTGGTGAGCATTGGTTTGGCTTAAAAGCAAAAGAACTGGGGTTGGTCGATACGATTCAAACCAGTGATGATTACTTAATGGCGTGTGCGAAAGATAGATCAGTACTGGCCGTTAAATATTCAATGAAAAAAGGGCTGGCCGAAAAACTGGGTAAAGCGGCATCTTTATCCATTGAAAATGTAGTCCTAAAGCTGTGGCAAAATAATCGTATTTTTCCAAGCTAAGGCTTAGCTAGGCATTTTACACGATGAAAATACCGGCTTTGGCCGGTATTTTTGTATCTTCTGCACCTAAGTAAAGCCATGTATAGCGCGACTATGGCGCCATACGTTTTCTATCAATGTGGTTTTCATTAGGAGATTTCCATTAGTCTGTATTTGCATCTGGTATTACCCAATCGCTTTGCAGTATTACCGAGCGTCATCGAGCGTCATCGAGCGTCTTATAGCGGCGATATGTGTATCGGAGACTTTGTGGTTCAAGGTAGTTGTAACGACAATATGCTGTTGAGTGCTTAACCGGAAATTGCCGTAGGGTTTAACCCAAGGTACGCGCATGGATGAAGGTCTATCTGAGCAATAGATGAGAGGCTTGTAAAACGAAAAAAGCCCGTAGCGATTACCGCTACGGGCTTTTTCTATTTATTGATTAATTGTATCTGACTACTTATCTTTGAGATGATGAAAATCGACTTTATCATCCGTTGCTTTGATGTCTGTGTGAAAGACTTCTTCGTTAAATTGTCCTTCGGTTTTTCCAACGATAACCGTTACCATAGAGTCACCGGTAACATTGACCGCGGTTCGTGCCATATCCAATAAACGGTCAATACCAATAATTAACGCGATTCCTTCCACCGGCAACCCAACTTGGGCCAGAACCATAGCTAGCATGATCATGCCAACACCGGGGACGCCGGCAGTACCAATTGAGGCGAGTGTTGCGGTAAGAATTACCATCAAAAAGTCAGTGATGGATAAATCGATATTAAATACCTGAGCGATGAACACGGTAGCAACACCTTGCATAATCGCGGTGCCATCCATATTCAATGTGGCGCCTAACGGTACGGTAAATGAAGCGATGGAGTTATCGACACCCATTTTCTTGGTCGTGGTGTTTAATGTCGATGGAATCGTCGCATTTGAGCTTGAGGTGCTAAATGCAAAGAGCGCTGTCGTTTCCATTTTCTTTAAGAACGTAATAGGGTTCAGGCCTGTTAACGTTTTCAATAGTAGCGGGTAGGTTACTAAACCGTGAATCGCTAAAACACCCAGTACAACCAGGAAGTATTGAGCCAACGACCAGATGGCACCTAAATCCAGATCGGTGAATAGTTTCACCATTAAACAGAACACACCATAAGGAGCTAGATTCATCAGAATAATCACCAGTCGCATAATGACCTCATTCATATCCTGAAAAAGGTTAGCGATGCGTTGTCCAGCATCCCCGGCCAAAGCCACCGAAATACCAAACAGCACAGCAAACACGATGATTTGCAGCATATTGCCTTTGGCAAACGCGTCAAATGGATTGCTAGGGAACATGTTAATAATGACTTGCGCCAGAGACGGTGCTTCTTTTGCAGCATAGGTGGCTTCTGCGGTCATATTAATGCCTTCACCGGGTGCTATCAAAAGGGCAGCAATAATGGCAAGAGATATCGCGATAGCAGTGGTCACTAAATACAGGCCCACGGCTTTGCCACCGATTCTTCCCAGTTTCGACGTGTCATTCAGAGACGTTGTACCGCAAACTAATGATACAAAGACTAAAGGAACAACCAGCATCTTTAAACTGGTAATAAATATCTGACCACCGACGTGGAAGATGCCATCAACGAAGAAGCCTCTGATAGCAAAATCGAACAATCCTAGTGGAATGAGGAGTTCCCCATTTTCACCGAAGCTTAGAATTAACTTGAAAATAAAGCCGAGCGCGATACCGGCACCCATACCTACTACGATGCGAGTCGTTAGGCTTTGTGCAAACTGTTTATCCATAAAATTGTCTGTTTATTAGGCATTGCGCCTGTTTCTAGTTAGTGTCCGCTATTGTTAACCATTTGTCAGAATACCGCCACCGAAATTTTTCTCTTTGAATATGTAATCAAGTGTAACGCTTTGGTAAATTATCGGTTAATATGGTCGTCGCTAATAAAAATATGCTCAGGGAGTGCGCTTTAAATGAAGCTGTTTCATAAACTTTTTTTCCTCTTGTCTATCACTCTATTGACCGCCTGTGGTGGTGAATCCTTAGGTGATGGCGAGTCTACAAATGGTAATGTGGAAAGTGGGTCAGGACCCGTAACCACGCCGCAGGGCAATACCACAGTAACTATAGATATTGATAATAACTATATCACTGCGGCTACCCCAGCCTTAGTCACCGCGACTGTCACAACAGACGGTGATGCGGTTGCCGGTATCGTTGTCACATTTTCCGCTGACCTTGGTCGTTTTGACGTTGAGTCAGGCACGGCATTGACCAATGATAACGGGGTAGCGACGATTGGATTGACAGCAGGTGCTACCGGCGGTGCTTCCACGGTCGTAGCAAGTATCGATAGTGGCGAAAGCGCTGCTGTGGGTTTTGAAACAGCAGGTGATCAGGTTTCACAAATCGTAGTTGATTTAAGCATGTTGGATGCGAATACCGGTGTGGAAACATCGGTAATCAATGCGACGAATCCAGGCAAGCTTGTGGCCACCGTTATTGGTGTGTCTGAGCCAGTGATTGTGACATTTTCTTCGAATATTGGTGAAATTCCAATCCCAACCGCGATCACTGATGAAAATAATCAGGCGATCGTTGATATCTACGCCGGCAATGACTTAGGCGCAGGCACTGTTACCGCATCTTTGCCAGATGGTTCTTCTGGCGAACAATTGATTGTTGTGGGCGCTACAGAATTAATTATGGGAAGTGGCTCGCCATTTGTTGAAGGCGTTGCTCAATTGAGCTTAGAACAAATTTCTGCAGGTGGCACAACCGTAGTAAGTGTTGATATCGTCGATGCAGACGGCGTTCCTTATACTTTGCCGGTAGATGTTCAATTTACGTCAAACTGTGTAAACAATGGCCTGGCAACCATGACGTCACCTGTGACTACATCAAATGGTAAAGCAAGCAGCACATACCTGGCAAAAGGTTGCGTTAATGACGACCCTATTACGGTTTCGGCAAATGCCGGTGGCGTAAATCTTGTCGCGTCTGCAACGGTTAACGTATTAGCTGCGGATGCTGGTAGCCTGGAGTTTGTCAGTGCAACGCCTGAGAATATTTCGTTGCAAGGTGTTGGTGGTCAGGAAAGCTCTACCGTTATTTTCCGTGTACTGGATACTAATGGTAATCCTGTGAGCAACTCTCGGATAAATTTCAGTCTGAATACTGATGTGGGCGGCATTACCCTGGATCCAATATTTGCCACAACCAATGGCAGTGGTGAAGTACAAACCGTGGTTAATTCTGGTTCTGTAGCTACGACAGTTCGGGTAACGGCATCTATCGATGGTAGTACGCCATCGATTTCATCTCAATCGAGCTTACTGGTGGTGTCAACCGGTATTCCTGATCAAGATAGTTTCAGTCTATCTGCTGATATCCTGAACCCTGAAGGGTGGACTATTGATGGTACCGAAGTTATGGTTACAGCGCGTTTAGCTGACGCTTTTAACAACCCGGTACCGGATGGCACGGCAGTTTCTTTCACTGCGGAAGGCGGTTCAATTCAACCTTCCTGTGTCACCGTTGACGGTAAATGTTCTGTGGTTTGGGTAAGTCAATATCCTCGTCCAGAGGGCCTTGAGCTCAGCGAAAAGGGAGGAATTCCATCGTTAACGCCTTATGAGCAAAAGTACGGAGGTCGGGCGACTATCGTAGCAACCGCGATTGGTGAAGAATCTTTCCCGGATGCAAATGGTAACGGCCGATTTGATGACAGTGAAGTAACGGCATTTATGGGAACTGATGTTAGTGGTGCCGCCTATGATCTGGATGAAGCTTTTGTCGATCACAATGAAGATGGTGTGTATAACCCACAACAAGGCGGCTTAGAAATCGGTGGTGAAAACGAAGAATTCATCGATTTTAACGGTGGTGGAAACTTTGATAAAGCGGATGGTTTATACAATGGTAGTTTATGTTCCGTGCCAGCGCATGCTGGGTGTAATTCTCAAGACAAATCGCTAAATGTGCGCCGTGACCTGGTGTTAGTGATGTCAGGAAGTACTGCATACCACCATGTAACGCAAACTCTTGATTCCGTGGACCCAAGTGACGCAGATTACGATGAAAACGATAACCGCGTTGTTGTAGTAGGGGAAAGCAGTGGTGCAGCGAGCATGATCATAGCCGACCTTCATAACCAACCAATGCCTGCAGGTACGGTGGTGAAATTTACCGCGACAGTAGGTAGTATCGTTGGCCCAGACTCATTTGTTTGGCCAAGTAACAATAAAAATGGAGGCCGCGAAATAACTGTGGCTATCAAAGGTGAAAAAGAAACTAAGTCAGGCAGTCTGATTGTCGAAGTGACAACGCCAGCCGGACTGACAACAACAATCTCGCCAATTACGATTGTGGTTAAATAAACTGCCATCCATAAGAAGCCACCGAGAGGTGGCTTTTTTTATCCTGATATTTGATCAAAACGCACGAATAATCGTCAATTAACAGGAATTTATCATTTTTTCTTTAACTTATGGTTAGTGTTTGATTATTATCAGGCAAATTGGCTTTATTTCATTTAATACATATAACAAGTTCCTTGACGTTTCGCGGGTCGGATTGAAGCAGATTGTCTGTGGATTTTGAGGCTGCATATAAGCCCTGAATTTATCATGTCTTGCTGATCTTGAAAAAATATTTGCTTGTCAGTGGCAAAAATTACATATATACCTAATAGCAATTCGCAATTTGAAAAAAGTTTTTAACGTTGAAACAATATATTAGGACACCAACCCTTTAAAAGACGGTTAAGTGATCCCATATAGGCGTTATTCAATACATACAGCAGGCAGTAAAAAAACTGCACATTACCTTAGCCTGTGGACAGGAAAGTAACAATTTATGGCAAAGTCTCTGGTCATAGTCGAGTCACCAGCGAAAGCAAAGACGATCAACAAATATCTGGGTAAGGATTTCATTGTAAAATCCAGTGTCGGCCACGTGCGCGATTTACCTACCAGTGGTAGCGGTAAAAAAGCACCCACCAAATCTCCGGCGGAAGTACGTCAGATGTCACCGGAGCAAAAAGCCAAATATAAAGCTAAGCGTGATAAAGTCGCCTTGTTTAATCGCATGGGGATCAATCCCGAGCAAGATTGGGCGGCAAAATATGAGGTTCTGCCGGGAAAAGAAAAAGTTGTTAACGAGTTAAAAACACTCGCAGATAAAGCCGATTTGGTTTATCTCGCAACGGATTTGGACCGCGAGGGAGAAGCGATTGCGTGGCATTTGAAAGAGATCATTGGTGGCGATGACGACAAATTCCGTCGCGTAGTCTTCAATGAAATCACCCAATCTGCAATCCAGGAAGCCTTTAAGCAACCTGGTGAGTTAAATATGAGCGGCGTAAATGCGCAACAGGCACGTCGTTTTCTTGATCGTGTGGTTGGCTTTATGGTCAGCCCATTGCTTTGGAAAAAAATCGCTCGTGGGCTATCAGCGGGTCGGGTTCAATCGGTAGCGGTTAAACTTGTGGTTGAGCGAGAACGCGAAATCAAGGCGTTTGTACCGGAAGAGTTCTGGGAAATTCATGCGGATACATTAACCGAAGATAAACAGGCGCTACAATTACAGGTTACTCATCAGGATGGAAAGGCCTTTAAACCGGTCAATGAAGCTCAGACTAACGCTGCATTAAGTGTATTGCAGAATGCCAGCTATCAGGTTAGCAAGCGCGAAGATAAGCCTTCTAAGAGCTCTCCGTCGGCACCATTTATTACCTCGACGTTGCAACAGGCCGCAAGTACCCGCTTAGGGTTTGGGGTAAAACGTACCATGGGGTTAGCTCAACGCCTCTATGAAGCGGGTCACATTACCTATATGCGTACCGATTCTACCAATCTGTCAAAAGACGCGGTAGAAAGCTGCCGTGATTATATCACCGACAATTTTGGCGCGAACTATTTACCAGAAAAAGCGAAAACCTATGGCGCAAAAGCCAACGCTCAGGAAGCGCACGAAGCGATCCGTCCATCGAATGTTAAAGTCGAATCGGCATTCTTAAATGATATGGAAGCGGATGCGCGCAGACTATATGACTTAATCTGGCGTCAGTTTGTTGCCTGTCAAATGACCGCCGCCCGTTATGATGTGTCAACCTTGACAATTTCGGCCGCGAATTTTGATTTGAAAGCCAAAGGCCGGGTCATGCGCTTTGATGGTTGGACAAAGGTGCATGCACATTTATCTAAAGGTGATAAAGATACACACCTACCGGATCTTCAGGTGGGTGCTCCGATCACCATGGAAAAACTGGAACCGAGTCAACATTTTACCAAGCCGCCAGCACGATTTGGTGAAGCGTCTTTGGTTAAAGAGCTGGAAAAACGTAGCATAGGTCGCCCATCGACTTATGCGTCAATTATTTCGACCATTCAGGATCGCGGATACGTGCGTCTGGAAGGCAAGCGTTTCCATGCTGAAAAAATGGGTGAAATCGTTACAGATAGCTTGTCCGGCAGCTTTGAAGATCTGATGAGTTATGACTTTACCGCAAAAATGGAAGATAAGCTTGATGATATCGCCCGTGATAAGGCCTATTGGAAACAGGTGTTATCGGAGTTTTATGAAAACTTTACCGAGCAATTAGGCGAGGCAGATAAAGGCGTCGAAGACGGCGGCATGCAGCCGAATGAGCCAGTACTGACCGATATCGATTGCCCTAATTGTGGACGCAAAATGGCGATTCGCACAGCATCCACGGGTGTGTTCTTAGGGTGTAGCGGTTACAACCTGCCACCGAAAGAGCGTTGTACACAAACCATGAATCTCACCCCAGGTGATGAAGCCGAAAGTGTCATTGGCGAAGATCGTGAAACCGAAGCGCTCATGGCGATGCGCCGTTGTCAGAAGTGCGGCACCGCCATGGACAGCTATCTCATCGACGAAACACGCAAACTACACGTGTGCGGTAACAATCCGACCTGTGATGGCGTTGAGCTGGAAAAAGGTGAATTCAAGATCAAAGGCTATGATGGCCCTGTGCTTGAGTGTGATCGTTGCGGCTCTGACATGCAGCTAAAATCGGGGCGTTTTGGCAAGTACTTTGATTGTACTAATGCCGATTGTAAAAATACCCGTAAACTTTTGAAAAGCGGCGAAGCTGCGCCACCGAAAGAAGATCCTGTGGATTTACCAGAGCTACGCTGTGAAAAATCGGATGCTTTCTTTAAATTACGTGATGGCGCCGCAGGAATCTTCCTGGCTGCCAGTACCTTCCCGAAATCTCGGGAAACCCGGGCGCCCTTAGTTAGTGAGTTGCATCGTTTCAGAGACAGGATTTCTTCAAAATTCTATTATCTTGCCGATGCGCCGCAACAGGATCCTGAGGGTAATCCGTCCATCGTTCGTTTCTCGCGTAAGACCAAAGAGCAATACGTGATGACTGAAGTCGATGGTAAAGCAACGGGTTGGGTAGCGAAGTTTATTGATGGTAAATGGGTCGAAGAACAAACCAAGAAAAAGCCAGCGAAGAAAGCTGCGAAGAAAAAATAGACTTCACTGCATTTTATTGCTTTTAAAAATACCGCCTTATGGCGGTATTTTTTTATCGATTTTCACCTTTTTTAATCGTCATTAATTACTGAGCACTAATTTAATGTGATTGGTATTATCTGCTTCACTTACTCCCTTGATTTATTTTAAAGAGATTAGCGGCAAATTTAGTATTACCCAGTTGATTGTGATTTCTAATTGATATATGCTTTTTGTTATAAAAAACGCTTTGCTTATTCCATATGAAACTACAACAACTTAAATACATTGTCGAAGTCCTTAACAATAATCTTAATGTGTCGGCCACCGCTGAAACACTTTTCACGTCCCAACCTGGTATATCCAAGCAGGTGCGCATGCTGGAAGATGAACTGGGTGTGCAAATTTTTGGGCGTAGCGGTAAGCATTTAACCCATGTCACCCAAGCCGGTCAGGAAATTATTAAGATATCTTCCGATATTCTTTCTAAAGTTGAAGGTATCAAATCGGTCGCTCGGGAGTACACGCAACCGGATGAAGGTCGATTGCGTATTGCTACGACACATACTCAGGCTCGTTATGCATTGCCTGATGTCATTCAGGGGTTTGTTAAGCGGTTCGATAAAGTGTCATTGCATATGTATCAGGGCACACCCGCACAGATCAGTGATGCGGCGGCAAAAGGTGATGCCGATTTTGCTATCGCGACCGAATCGCTACATTTGTACAATGATCTGATCATGTTGCCATGCTATCACTGGAATCGCAGCATTATCGTTCGTAAAGACCATCCATTGGCGAAGGTGAAAAAACTTACTATTGAAGACGTTGCCGCCCATCCCTTGGTTACTTACGTATTTGGCTTCACTGGACGCTCGGTGTTAGATAAAGCATTTCAAAGTGCCGATTTGGAGCCGAAAATTGTATTTACAGCCACTGATGCGGATGTCATAAAAACCTATGTTCGGTTAGGGGTTGGTATTGGCGTTGTTGCCACTATGGCAATCGATCCGGAGCAGGATAAAGATCTTGTGGTTATCGACGCTTCCCATTTATTTGAACCGAGCACGACAAAAATTGGCTTTAGACGCGGCACCTTTTTACGGACCTATATGTTTGATTTTATCGAACGCTTTGCACCGCACTTGAATAAAGATGTGGTAACCAAAGCCATGTTGTTAAAAAACAATGATGAAATCGAAGCGTTTTTAAGTGATGTGACCTTACCGATGCGTTAAGTAAGGTTCGAGGCTATAAACCCAGTTTTTATGGTTAAGCTTGGCAATATCAAAAGGTGCAGAATGTTACGTTCTGCACCCTTTTTTGTTCCTTAAATTTTTTCAAGGGCGCGATAGGCGGATAATGTCAATCCAGATTGGCGCAGTGTTTTAACATTCGATAATGTTAACGGCCAGGCCACCTCGAGACGTTTCTTTATATTTGGTTTTCATATCATTACCCGTTTCCCACATGGTTTTGATAACTTTATCCAAAGACACTTTTTGATTTCCGGTACCACGCATGGCGAGACGTGACGCGTTAATGGCTTTCACGGAACCCATTGCATTACGTTCAATGCATGGCACCTGAACCAGACCACCGACAGGGTCACAAGTTAATCCTAAATTATGCTCCATGCCGATTTCTGCAGCATTTTCTACCTGTTTCGGGTTACCGCCCAAAATTTCTGTCAGAGCGCCTGCCGCCATTGAACAGGCAACACCAACTTCTCCCTGACAACCGACTTCGGCGCCAGAGATTGACGCATTGGTTTTGTACAAAATGCCAATGGCAGCCGCTGTTAATAAATAACGAATGCAATCGTCTTCGGTAAGTGGTTTAACAAACTTATCGTAATAGCAAAGAACCGCTGGCAAAATACCGGCAGCACCATTGGTCGGTGCTGTCACAACTTGCGAGCCAGCGGCATTTTCTTCGTTAACCGCCAGTGCAAAAAGGTTGACCCAATCCATTGCCTGCAGCGGATCCGAGCTTTTTTCTACTGACAGGGAGCGGAACAGGCTAGGGGCGCGACGCACCACTTTTAAACCTCCGGGAAGAATACCTTCGGTATTGATGCCGCGTTCGACACAGTCGGCCATGGCTTGCCAGATTTTCAAAAGCTCTTCACGTATATACGACTCAGAATTCAGGCACTTTTCATTTGCCATCATAATTGAGCTGATACTTAACCCGGTTTCCTGACATAACGCCAATAGTTCATCCGCGGAGGAAAAGCGATAAGGGCGTTCAATGTTTTGATGCAAAGACAGTGCTTTGTCCTTTTCTTTCTCAAAGTCACAATCCTCCACAATAAATCCACCACCAATAGAGTAATAGGTTTTTTCGAGAATTACCTTATCATCAGCATAGGCATAAATGGTCATGGCATTCGCATGAGCAGGAAGCGTTTTTTTACGGTGATAGATAATGGACTCATTACGCGGAAAATCAATAAAATGCTCGTTGTTTAAATGCACTTTACCGGTATTGATGGTGGTTTCGAGGATCTGATCAATGGCGTTAACATTGATATGCTCCGGCGTTTCCCCGTGCAGCCCTAAAATAACCGCTTTACCGGTACCATGACCAATACCCGTTTGGCCTAATGATCCAAACAGCTCAACGTTAACACGTTCAATCTTGGTAAATAAATTTTGCTGTTGCAGGGCATCGATAAATCGGTTGGCAGCACGCATCGGACCGACAGTATGAGAGCTGGATGGTCCAATGCCAATTGAAAACATATCAAATACACTAATCATAGAAAAACCTGAATTATTATCCGTTGTAATTGGTATTAATGGAATTATGTTCGGATTCTAACTTATATCTAGTTAAAAACCCAGCTTTTGAAAGTTGCTTTAAAATGTTGCTGCTACTTTAAATGAGCGACCAAATCTTTGATGATTGCCGCTGTCGCTCCCCAAATATTATATGTCATGTAGGGCATAAAATAGATTTTGTGGGTCATGCCGCGTCGGGATACGGTAACGGGTAAATGTTTCGTTTCGTCAAGAAAGTGTGACAGTGGCACGGTAAACACTTCTGCGACTTCATTTTCGTCAATCTCAAAAGGATAGTGAGAGGGAATAAAACCAACGATAGGGGTGATCAGATATCCGGTGATGGTATGGTATTGACGCAGCTGACCGAGAATTTCCACGTCGTGTCTGGCGATTCCGACTTCTTCATGTGACTCACGCAAAGCGGTGGCGATCACACTGGTATCCTCATCTTCACATTTCCCGCCAGGAAAACTGACTTGTCCGGGGTGATGATACAAGTGATCGGCCCGGCGCGTTAATACCACCTCTAAACCGGTTTTAGTTTCCTGCAATGCAATTAATACACTGGCGTCTTTTAATTTTCCAGGGTAGCGGAATTCTTGGCAGCTATGAGTCAGGGAAGCTAATGAAAAGCGCTGGATAAATTCCAATTTATTCATGCAAGCTTAATCTCCCTGAGTCGTTAAAGTTTTTCCAATACCGGCAAAATTTTCTGTACCTTGTCGAAGGTTTCCTGATATTCGCTATCTACCTGTGAATCGGCAACCACGCCACCTCCGGCCCAGCAATACAAAGTTTGTTGGTGCGCTATCAAGGTTCTTATGGTGATGCTGGTATCCATTTTCCCACAGGCCGAAAGGTAACCAATAGAACCACAATAAACACTGCGACGGTTAGGTTCAAGCTCTTCAATGATTTCCATGGCGCGAATTTTTGGTGCACCGGTGATAGAACCGCCCGGAAAGCAACCACGCAGTAAATCCATGGGATTGCGATCGTTTGCCAATTTCCCGACTACCGTACTGACCAGATGATGAACCGCCGGAAAGCTTTCTATCGCAAACAGCTGAGGAACCTTTACCGAACCCGGTTCACAGCTTTTGCTGATATCGTTGCGTAACAGATCAACAATCATCAGATTCTCTGCCTGATCTTTGCTGGCATTTTTTAATTCTAATGCGAGTCGCTGATCTTCATCGCTATCGCTGCCGCGTGGCCGCGTACCTTTAATCGGTTTGGTTTGTACCATTGCACCTTTTACCTGTAAAAAACGCTCCGGTGATACACTGAGGATGCAACCGTCGGGCAAACGGATAAAGGCGGAAAATGGCGCAAGATTGCTTTCCCTTAACGCTAAATACGCCAGATATTCACTGCCCTGATAGGCGGCCTGAAATCGTTGAGTCAGATTGATTTGATAACAATCTCCACTCAGCAGATATTCCTGAACCTGAATAAATTTTTGTCGATATTGTTCAGCAGTCATATTGGCTTGCCAGGGCGTTGTTAATGTAAACGCGGCTAGGGCGGTGCCTGAGGGTTTGCTTGTATTAGCAGGAAAGTAACGCTCAGTCAGGCTCGATAAGTTATCGTCCTGACTTACCAGGGTAAAACTGTGATGGTGGCGATCAAAAATCAACGCATGGCGATAAATCCCAACAGCCATATCTGGCAGGTCAATATCACGTTCACTGGTAGCGGGTAAACGCTCAAAATAACGACCTAAGTCATAACTGAAATAGCCGAGCACGCCGCCGGTAAATGGCAGCTCAGGTTGTGGTGAGACGTCAACGCAGTGCGTCGATAAGTAGTGGTCGACTAAGGTCAAGGGATCGGCAACCGAATAGCGCACCTGATCTGAACGAATATCGTCAACCTGGGTTTTTCCCTGCTTAGTCTGCAGTGTTAACACCGGCTCTATGGCAATAATGTCAAAGCGACTATCGGGATGATCGGTAGCATTGGAATCCAACCATATGGCATAGGGCAGGTGCTGCAACTGGGCAAATATCTGCTCAACGCTAAGGTTGTTTTGTTCTGTTAAATTGACGGTAAATATCGACATTTTGGCAAAATCAGTAATATCCGGGGTGGCACAAATAATGGGAATTTTGTCTAAGTCTATCAAACTCCCTGGATTTTGGAGAATGGCTTTACGCACAAAATATTTTCAATCCAGAGAAATTGTACATTTGATACTACGTTTGTCTGGCTCATAATGATTTGGCGAGGTATCATACGGACAATCTTAATAAATTCAATATAATTAGGGACGTTATCTGTTCAAGGCTCTATTTTATTCATCATTTATGTCTAGAATGAATCTTGCCAATTAACGAATTCAACCCTTAAATTGAGAGCCCAGGTACATACTGCAAAAGCAGTTTACCTAAACACCGACGAGAATATTATGACTATCATTAAGCAACAGGATTTTATTGATAGCATTGAAGATGCTTTACAATATATCTCTTTCTACCATCCTCTGGATTTCATCCAGGCTCTGGAAACTGCCTACCATAAAGAACAAAGCCAGGCGGCAAAAGATGCCATTGCACAAATTTTAATTAACTCGCGTATGTCCGCTGAAGGCCATCGTCCAATTTGCCAGGATACCGGTATTGTCACGTGTTTCGTGAAAGTCGGTATGGAAGTGAAATGGGATAAAACCGATCTGACGGTTCAACAAATGGTCGATGAAGGGACTCGTCGGGCTTACACCAATCCCGATAATCCACTACGTGCATCCATCGTTGCAGACCCTGCTGGTGCTCGTAAAAATACCAAGGATAATACACCGTCGGTTGTGCATATTGATTTGGTTGCCGGAGATCAGGTTGAAGTCATGATTGCAGCAAAAGGCGGCGGCAGTGAAAACAAAACCAAAATGGCGATGTTAAACCCAAGCGATTCCATTGCTGACTGGGTTGTGAAAACCCTACCAACCATGGGCGCTGGCTGGTGTCCACCGGGTATGTTGGGTATCGGTATTGGTGGTACAGCGGAAAAAGCCGGTGTACTGGCTAAAGAAAGCTTAATGGATCCGGTCGATATTCAGGAGTTAATTGATCGTGGCCCGCAAAATGCCGAAGAAGAGTTACGTTTAGAGATTTACGAACGCGTCAATAAATTGGGTATCGGTGCCCAGGGCCTTGGCGGCCTGACCACAGTCGTCGATGTGAAGATCAATTCAGTACCCACCCACGCAGCGTCTAAACCGGTAGTAATGATCCCAAATTGTGCGGCAACTCGTCACGTACACTTTCATTTAGATGGTTCTGGTCCGGCGAATTTAACGCCGCCAAAACTGGAAGAATGGCCGGAAGTTACCTGGGAAATCGGTGACAATGTTCGTCGCGTCAATGTAGATTCGCTGACAAAAACCGATATTGCCGAGTGGAAGACGGGTGAAACCGTATTATTATCAGGCAAGATTTTAACGGGGCGTGATGCCGCTCACAAACGTATTCAGCAATTGCTTGAATCTGGCGAAGGTTTGCCCGACGGCGTCGATTTTACCAATAAATTTATCTATTACGTCGGCCCCGTTGATGCCGTTGGTGATGAAGTTGTTGGTCCTGCAGGCCCGACAACCGCAACACGCATGGATAAGTTTACCGAAATGATGTTGGCCGACACGGGTCTGTTGGGCACAATCGGTAAAGCCGAACGTGGCCCAGGCACGGTGGAAAGCATTAAAAACCACAAATCCGTGTATTTGATGGCGGTCGGTGGTGCAGCTTACCTGGTGTCTAAAGCGATCAAAAAATCTCGTGTAGTGGCTTTTGAAGAGCTAGGTATGGAAGCCATTTACGAATTTGAAGTGGAAGACATGCCAGTGACGGTTGCGGTGGACAGCTCAGGTGAATCAGCTCACGTTACAGGTCCTGCAATTTGGCAGGCGAAAATCGAAGAGTTAGATGAAAAGCTAAAGGCTTAACTTAATCTGAATAAAACGTTAAGTATGAAAATTTAAACGCTCCCTGATGTTAAATCTAGGAGCGTTTTTTATTTTTATGCCATTTTATGTTTGAATATCCGAGTTACAACAATCTGTGAAAAAGCAGGGAACAATAAATGAATCCATTTTCAAAAATTACTTTAGGTACCATTGCCAGCCTGGCGTTTGCCGCAGTGCCTGCACTTGCTGAACAGGCAAATGCTAACTCCGAAAAAGAAATCAATAGTGTACCGTCTCAGTCAGAGACCCTAACCGTTGATCATCTCAATAACTTTCGTCAGCCTTATGAGGTGAAAGTCTCTCCTGATGGCAGCGCTGTAGTCTATGGCATTAAAAATGGTCAGGAGAAAGCTAGCAACCATCTTTATCTTCATGATCTTAGTAGTGAAAAGGTTACGCAATTAACGTCCAATAAATCTGCTGAGCATGCCGTGCAGTGGGCAAATGACAGCAAAGGTATTTATTTTTTGTCTTCACGCAGCGGTACGTCACAAGTCTGGTATCTAGGACTAAGTGGTGGAGAAGCACAGCAGTTAACGGATTTTCCCCTTGATGTCGGTGGTTACAAAATTGCCGCCGACGGTAAAACCATGGCGCTGGCCTTTGATGTCGTGCCAGGTTGTAAAACCTTACAATGTACGCTGGATGCCAAACAAAAAATGGCCGATGAAAAGCACAATACTCGGGCTTACGATCAACTTATGGTACGGCACTGGGATCATTGGCTCGATCGTTTCAATACACACCTGTTTGTGGCAACTTTGCCAGAGCAGGGCAAGTTGACCGAAGCAACCGATTTGATGCCAGATTGGGATGCCGATATCGCCGGTATGTCTCAGGTAAGTTTTAATGTTGAAAGCAACAAACTGGCATTTTCGGCGAAAAAGCCAGGACGGGATCATGCCTGGACAACAAATTGGGATATCTTTGAAGTCGATTTGACCAGCAATACGATGACCAATATTACTGAAGATAATCAAGCCTGGGATGCGCAGCCTCAGTATTCAAGCGATGGCCGCTATTTGGCCTGGAAAGCGATGAAAACTCCGGTGTATGAGTCAGATAAGTTTAGTCTGAAAGTGAAAGACTTACGCAGTCAAAAAATTCAAGACATTGCTCCTTTGTGGGACCGCTCTATCAGTGACTTTCATTTTAGTGATGATAATCGTTCGGTGATCGCAGTGGCTCAGGATCTGGGGCAAAAAAGCATTTTCTCTATTAGCCTGCAATTTGGTGAGGTAACACCGGTTTATCAAGATGGCACCGTTGCTAATGTAAGCAGTGCTGGTAAAGCGATTTATTTCACCCGCCACACGCTGGATAAGCCGGCAGATATTTACACTATCAACAAAGATAGTTATGGATTCAAACAATTAACGCAATTGAACAAAGACACGCTCGATACCCTGCAATTAGGGGAGTTTCAACAGTTCAGTTTTCCTGGCTGGAATGATGAAAAAGTTTACGGGTACTGGTTAAAACCGGCAAACTTTGAAGAAGGCAAAAAATACCCAATTGCATTTTTAGTCCATGGCGGTCCGCAGGGAAGTTTCGGCAATATGTTTCACTATCGCTGGAACGCGCAATTATGGGCTGCACAGGGCTATGGCGTAGTGATGATCGACTTTCACGGCTCCACCGGTTACGGACAAAAGTTTACGGATTCGATCAGCGGCGATTGGGGCGGGAAACCGCTCATTGATTTGCAAAAAGGCCTGGCCTTTATCACCGAAAAAGAAGCCTGGTTAGATGGCGACAATGCCTGTGCTTTGGGGGCATCATATGGTGGCTATATGATGAACTGGATCATGGGGAATTGGTCTGACGGTTTTAACTGTATCGTTAATCATGCCGGACTTTTCGATATGCAGAGTTTTTATTACGTGACCGAAGAACTTTGGTTCCCAGAGCATGATTTCTCCGGGCCTTATTACAGCAACGCCGAAAACTATGACAAATTTGATCCGTCTCGGTTTGTTGATAACTGGAAGATGCCAATGCTGGTTATCCAGGGGGAGCTGGACTATCGCGTCCCTTACGGACAAAGTCTCGGCGCATTTACCACGTTGCAACGCAAAGGTATCGATTCACGTCTGGTGATGTTTCCCGATGAAGATCACCATATCCGCAAACCGGATAATCTTAAAGAGTGGTATCGGGAAGTTTTTGCATGGATGGATAAATATCTAGGTCCTGACCGCGCCGAGTAAGACAGAAGATGAACATAATTAACAGGCAGTAATCATGAATAAACGAACGTTTTCGATATTGAGCGCTTTATTACTATTGGCGAGTAGTATTCAGGCACAAGAAAAATATAATCATTTCGCTTCCTTAGAGGCAAAAGACACTCAGGCGGCACTGTGTAACCTAGCTGCGTTTAATGAAACGCTTAAGGCGATTACCGCCAAAGAAGCATTAACGCCGGAAGATATGGTTAAAGTCCATGAGTTGACCTATACCCTGGAAAATGCGGTGATTAGGTTACAACAAGATCTCAATACTATTGCCGAAGATCTGGAAAGTGTGCATCTGGCGTCGGAACGTTTGGATGCGGATACTGTTAAATCGTCGGGACAAACGTATTTAACCGCGACTGAATTGTTGTTAAACCGACAATCTTGTCGTTAACGGTTGTAGCGAGTCTCTGGCTTTAAGCTGGTCAGAAAATCACGATGCGATCATGCGGTTAATATCTCATGGTCGTAAAAACGAAACTTACAATCTAATTACAAGGAAAGCCAAATGGAAGCAATGGGAATTTTAGGGTTTATTTTTGGATTAGCGGGCTTATCGTATGCGATGAAAGCAAAAAGTGATATTGCCCATTTGCAACAGGAATTTGCCGATCTGAAGACAAGGGTAAAGTCTTTGCATGAATCACATACTAATGATCCAGATAAATGATTCTGGCAAATAATGTTGCCGTCATTTTTTTGTTGAAATATAGGGCCGTAAATGGGCCTTAAGGTAAACTCCCTACGAGTGAGTTTTAAAGGCGTTTGGACTAGGTTACTGATTTTGGCTGATTTTGGCTGTTTTTGAGAGCGGAATAACCATTCTCTGCAATCAAAGCCTTGTCTAAAAGCCTTTAAATTCTCACTGAGTGAGTAATAATTTAATGTGATTGGTATAAATAAATATGTCTCAATCAACACGTCTGATTGAATCCTCAGCCGGTGCAAGGCCATTGCTTCTGCAATGCTCTTGCATTGCGTGCATACCTTGCGTTTTAGCACTGACAAACGCTTTTGCCATTCTGATGGCCAGGCAGACAGAGCGCGATATTGGTGGGCACTCGATGTTGGTCTTGTTGAAATTAAGCCTTCGTTCTAGCAGCCAAAACCGATTTTCTACCTGTCGTTGCCGGTTCTTCTACGACTAATCTACATAAATGTGTTTAAATATAGGGTATTACCGATATATTATTTGCGCGAAACTTAAACGCGATCTCAGTAGTTAATTTATATGATCAAAGTATCATCCCATTCCATCAGAGCCCTGGTGGTTTATCTGTCACACCTTGGCGTTCCGCTACGGCAGAGTCTCGATTTAGTGGGGCTGGACAAGGCCGCACTGTTTAATGAACACTCGCTATTATCGACCAACGTGCTGGAGTCTTTGTATGACTTTGCGGAGAAAAACCTTGGCTTGCAAGACGTCGGGTTTAACTTTGGCCAAACCATTGAGCCGGATCGCTGGAGCACCTTAGGCTATATCGCGTTTACCGCACCGACGCTACAAAAAGCTTTGCAGCAACAATACAAATTTCAATCGCTGGTCGGTAATCTTGGCTCTCCGGTGATAAAACAACAGGGCGAACATACACTAATCAACTGGGTACCGGCCTATGCGTGCTCTCATCATACCGTCGAGGAGATTCTCACCGGCTGGGTGGCCTTTGCCCGTAAGCTCTCTGCGGCCCCGGTGATCCCTGAAAAGGTGTTTTTTGCCCATGCCTGTCAAGGGGATGAGAGGGTTTATGAGCAGTACTTTCAATGCCCGGTATTGTTTTGTCAGGATGCAAACGGCGTGTTGGTTGATTCAGACTTACTACAGGTGCCTCTAATTAAGCATGAACCACAATTGCATGATTTATTGTGTCAGCACGCTGAGCAGCAACTCGCCAGCTTTACCGAAGCCGTACCGATTGAAGTCATGAGCCAATATATGGTGAATCGATTGTCGGTAAAAGTTCCGGATATTGAAGAAATTGCCGAATTGATGAATCTGAGTGTTCGCACTTTACAGCGAAAGCTATCTGATGCAGGAACCAGCTATAGTCAGTTGTTAGATAGTCTGCGCAAGAAAATGGCGATGGATTATCTGCATCTCGAGCACTATTCCATCGTCTATATCGCGGAAATGACGGGTTTTTCAGAGCAGAGTGCTTTTCAACGAGCGTTTAAACGCTGGACCGGGATGACGCCTTTGCAGTACCGCAAGAAGCAAAATCGGGACGACAACTAAACGTAATCAGGGAAATAGGTGTCGCAAGAATATGATCCCGAATTAATCCTAAAGGAGTAGATGTGAAAAAAATAATAGTCTTGATAGTTATGTTGCTAATAGGGTGCCAGTCGACACAAGATTCGTATCCAGATTTTCGAACCCCTAAATCGGAAATCAGAGATGCGCAAAGCCGCTTTCGTACGTCAGATTATGAAATTTTGTTTTTATTAATGGTCGACCCTAAAGGTGACGTTGTAAAAGTGCGATTGCTTGGCGCCAACCTAAAGGATGGGCAAGCGGTACAAATGTTTAAAAGACATATGTTGAAAGCGAAATTCAAGAAGGCCAAATCTGAAGACCCTCAGTTTAGAGAGTTTATATTGCCATACGGGGTTAATACCACAGTAACCTTTTCGGGTTAAAAATCCTGGGAAATAGAAGGATGAAAGCATGAACGGTGCAGAAGGCTCCAAGATTCAGAGCTGCCCCAATTTTAGCCATAACAGTCCTCATTTTATCCAATCGATTATTTCTTCAGCATGGAATGTACCCGTGACGCCATCAATGTTTTTTTGATGGCGTAAAAAGTCATTATTTTTGATTTTTTATTGGGTAGTATTAGGCATCTAATAATAAAAACGACAAGAATAACAATATGGAAATAGGTCCGGTATTTTACGATTCCAGTGCACAATGGATGTTAAACCTGGTGCTGGCCAGTATGATATTTGGATTAGCGCTGGATATTCATTGGCAAGATTTTAAACGGGTAATTACCATGCCCAAGGCCGTTATTGCCGGTTTGGGAGCTCAGTTTTTGCTTTTGCCAGCGCTGACCTGCGCATTTACCTTGTTGGTGGATTTACCCCCCGGCATTGAGCTGGGTATGATGTTAGTGGCCTCCTGTCCGGGCGGCGCCATTTCCAATTTTGTAACTCATTTGAGCGGTGGTAATACCGCGTTATCCATTTCTCTGACCGCCGCGGCTAGTGCGACAGCTGTCATTATGATGCCCATAAACTTCATGTTTTGGTCGCAATTTAATGAGCCTGCCATGGCAATCATGCAAGCCATTGACGTAGATTCCGAACAATTATTTAAAACCTTAATCTTGGTGCTGGCTATCCCGCTTGCAGCTGGGTTGTTGATCCGGGCTAAATTTGAAGCTGCGGCAAAAATAATGCACAAGTTGCTGAAAAACACCAGCTTGCTTGCCTTAATCGCCTTTATTTTGATTGCCGTGACAAAAAACCATGAAGCGTTTTTACAACACTTGTGGTTTTTACTGCTCATCGTATTTGTCCATAACGGTATGGCGTTTTTGATTGGTTATTTAAGTGCGCGAAGTGCAAACCTGGAAGTGCGGGATCAAAAGGCAGTGACCATAGAGGTTGGCATGCAAAATGCCTCTTTAGCCATTGCCATTGTCTTTACCCAGTTTGATGGACAGGCCGGAATGGCGTTGATTTGTGCATTCTGGGGAACCTGGCACATCGTGGCAGGTCTGGCAGTTGCCTTGATATTTAAACAACAAAAGTCTGAGCAGCCGGTATCTATATCTGGAAACGGACGGGAATAACAATGATGAAAATACTAATTACGGGTGCCGCAGGTTGTGTGGGTCGCCGCCTGATCCAGTCTCTGACAGATCAGCATGGCACGAGCATTTTTGCCACCGATATCAAACCTGAACTTGGCATTGATTTGCAAAACAATGAGTCATTCTCTTACCAGGCTCTGGATATTTGCCAGGATGAATTTTATCAATGGGTGGAACAGATCAAACCGGATGTGATTGTCCACCTTGCATCAATTTTACAAATTTCTCCTGCCATGCCGCGAGAAAAAGCCTATGACATTGACGTGGTCGCAACGCAAAAGCTGGTCGATTTAGCGGCACAGCTTGGTTGTCAGAAATTTATCGTGACAACATCCGGAGCATCATATGGCTATTGGCCGGAAAATACCGGCTGGTTAACAGAAGACCATCCAAAAAAGGGCAATAAGGATTACTTCTATAGTGCTCATAAGGCTGAAATTGAAGCCATCATGGCACAGGCCAAATCGCAATACCCGGCATTAAAGCAAGTTATATTGCGTCCAGGGACCATTTTAGGTCCGGATTTTGACGGTCCAATCGTCAATCTGTTCCAACAAAAAATGATCACTGGTGTCGCTGGGTATCCGGGACCCTTTGTCTTTATCTGGTCGGAAGATGTGGTGGCTTACATTCAGGAAGCCATGTTCAGCGATATTGAAGGGGATTATAATCTTGCCGGAGATGGCAGTGTATCTATGGCACAAATCGCCAAAACCCTGAACAAGCCCTATGTGCCATTACCGTCATGGTTAATCGAAGGGGCACTGAGCATTTTAAAACCTCTGGGACTCACACAATATGGTCCAGAGCAGGTTAAATTTGTTAAATATCGCCCAGTATTGGCGAACGATAAAATCAAAAACACGTTTAACCATCAACCTCGCTACACCTCCCAGCAAGCGCTGGAGCAGTTTCTTGCATTGCAAAAGGACGCTTAATTCATGAAGTATTCACTAAAAGCCGCGGCGAGTCAGGTAATCGGTGCGTTATTCCTGACATCAACCGTGCAGGCGGCAACCGTAATTGTGACCGACGAAAATAATCAGCCTATGCCTCAGGTAATGGTTATGCAGACGCCTATCGAAGGGTTTGTTTTGGATAAATCCGATATGGGCTACCCGCCGGAGCGTCGTTTGAATCGCTCCAATACCGTCCATACCCGGTTTACGGATGAAGATGGCAAGGTGGAATTTGATACTTATGAGCAAGAAAAAGTAAGGATCCGCATTCGCCGCCCAAATTTCCAGGACGTTACGATTGAAGCCAACGGTAATGAAGAGCTGCAATTAACGATGAAGTCTATCACTGACCCATTGCAGCTTGCAGAATCTAAACCCGCCAATACCTGGTTGTCAGCGCTGGATTTGGGTGATGAGGATTTGAAGAAACATTACGTCATGCAATGTGGTTTTTGTCACCAGCAAGGCTCTCATTTTTTCCGTCGTCCCCGGGATGAGGAAAGCTGGAATGACATCGTTTATCGCATGGTTGGCTATGGCGCCCGGGTTCACGATGATGCTCAGGAGCAATTGCCAGCGAAACTTAGCGCGGAATATAAGCGTCTGTTTGAAAACCCGGAGTTGATCCCTGATGGCACGCCCTGGGCGAAATCGTTAACCAATGACAAGATCACGGAGTGGCCAATTGGCGATGCATTTTCGCAAATGCATGACTTGCTCTACCACAGCAATGGGTTTGTCTATGTCGGCGATAACCTGCAAGACCGACTCTATGAAATCAACCCTGACAATGGTGAATACACGGTTTACAAAATGAAACGCGCCAAGGGGGATAAACATGGTGGATTGATGGGCAACCGCTTGAGCTCTTTTCCCAAGCATGAAACTTTTGCTGGTATTCATTCCTTTGCGGAATCCAAGGTAGATGGCAATATCTTTATCACCACCTCGTATCAGCAACGACTGGTGGAATTTGATGTCACCAATAAGGAATTCATTATTCACGAAATGGATGACGGTTATTATCCGCATACCGTGCGAATTGACGAACAGGACCGAATTTGGTTTACCATGGCGTTGTCTAATCAAATCGCAATGTTTGACAGACAAAGCAAAAAATTTCAGATGTTTGACCTGCCAGCCCGAAACTTTGGTGAAGGCTTAACGGTGAATTTTATGGGCGCTATTTTAAAACTGATGGATTGGGGCCTACCGTTAGCGAACTGGTTCTCAATTGATGAGCAATCCTCCGGTGTACCTTTGCCTTACGGTATTGATATTACGCCTAATGGTGATGTCTGGTTTGCCCGTTTACACGCAGATTCTATTGGCAAAATTGATGGTAAAACCCTGGAAGTGACGGTCTACGACACGCCATTTACCGGACCTCGTCGTTTGCGTAGTGATTCGAAAGGCAACCTGTGGATTGCCGCGTTCCCGGAATCGATGATTGTAAAATTTGATCCACAAACCGAAACCTTTGAAAATGTTGAAATCCCTGTTTATCCACTAGGCAGTGAAACGCCTTATTCGTTAAATGTCGATCGTAGCCGGGATATCGTCTGGATCAATGGCAATACCTCGGACGCATTATATCGATACGATATCGACGCCAAACAATGGCATCATTATCCGATGCCAAAACGCGTCACTTTTACGCGTGATGTTGAGATAGCACCTAACGGCGATGTATTTACGACCAATTCCAGCTTTCCAAGCTGGCATATTGAAGATGGTCAGCCAACATTAATCCGTTTACAGCCGCAATATCAGGATAACGACGCGACGTTAGAGGCGGTTGAGAGCCAATCCCATGAATAAACTGCCGGGCTTTCTATTGTCCTGTTTGCTGGCATTTATTGCTGGTCATATGGTCAATTACAGCATAATATTTTTAGCCATCGATTGGTTTGAATCACCAATGCTGGCAGGGATTGGTTATGGTCTTTGTTTTGGACCGCCGGTTATTTTAGGCTGGTTTGCCGGTGTTTATTGCGACAGATACTCGCCCAGACGAGTGATTCTCATAGCCCAAAACGCATTTTTAGTCAGCCTGGCGTTACTTTATGTGGCCTTAGGTGCCAATGCATACTGGCAGGTCATTTTGTTATTAACGGCAGCCTTTTTTTCTGGTGTCGGCTGGTCATTTGTCGCGCCAGCCAGATTCGCGGCGTTGCCCGGGTTTATTGCCGAAACCAAGCTTACCGCTGGTACTATTACCCTGAACCTTATGGTGATGAGCGGGTTCGGTCTGGCGCCCATGGTTGTTAAAAACATTCAGGTGTCGTTTGGATATGCCGGAGTATTTGCGGTGGCGGCGATCATGTTTATCGTTTCTTCGGCGTTACTGGCATTGCTGCGATACCACCCTCAATCTTCGGTTATCAAACAACAACGACACAATAACGCTAGGGTTAGCACAGCGAAGACCACAGGAGATAGTCAATCTTCCGTGTGGCAACAAGTGCTGAATGGTTGGAAAGTCCTATTTAAACCGGGCATGGTAAAACCTTTGTTGTTACTGTCAATGATCACCTACCTATTGATGGGACCCATGCAGGTGTTATTACCGGTCATCGCCGCTAAGCAATTACTTTTAAGTGAGCAAGCTCAAGGTAACTATCTGTCTCTTGTTGCATTTTCCCTGATTGTTGGAGGCCTGCTCAGTTTGTTTACTCGTAATATCGGCAAGCTTGGCTGGCAGTTAAACCTATCGATATTGGTAGCTGCGACAGGGCTAGGCTCGTTAGCGTTAGTCGAACAGTTAAGTCTTTCTGTTGCAATATTAATAATCTCGGGTATTGCAGGAGGGACTGCGATTAGCTTAATCGTCGCCGGATTAAATCAATTGTGTGAACCCGCATACCGCGGCCGGGTCATGGCGTGTTATACCATTATTGGCCAAGTGATCCCGGCATTAAGTGGCGTACTATCTGGCATGGTTGCTCAGGCTTTTGGTGCGCCAACGGCATTGCTGGTCGCAGGTGGCCTGATTGTCGTGTTGATATTGATTGCGCTGTACAGTCTTTCGGAGGTGACCTCATTAGAGCGATTTGACACGTCCGACGAAGCCTCAAAAAATGTCGATTACAACAGGGAGTTAACGCATGCATCCTTATCAAAATAAAGTGGTTGTGATCACTGGCGGCAGCGGTGGCATCGGGCAGGAGCTTTGTAAGCAACTCATTGCCCAGGGAGCTTTTGTGGCATGTCTGGATCTGACGATTGACCATGCCTTACAACATGAAAATGCGCTAAATATCGCTATTGATATCACTGAATATTCACAATTAGAAATGGCGGTAGGGCAAATCATTGAACGCTTTTTGCGCATCGATGTGTTGATTAATAATGCCGGCATTACCCACATGAGTCGTTTTTCGGATTCAGAAAAAGATCTCGCCGATAAAATTCTGGCGGTAAATTATACGGCCGCTGTTGATATAACACGTTTATGTCTGGAGCAATTGATAGCCAATAAAGGACACATTATAGCCATGTCCAGTGTTGCCGGTTTTGCGCCGCTATACGGTCGCTCACTGTATGCCGGTAGTAAACATGCCATGGAAGGGTTCTTTTATTCGTTGGCTAGTGAGTTAAAAGATATAGGCGTAAACGTTAGCGTTATTTGTCCATCATTTGTACGCTCGCGGCCAGAATTGAAGGCGCAGGTGAATGCCGGCGTTTCATCGCCAGGGGCATTAAAAAAACAGACCAATGGCGAACAAATCTCACCACAGGTAGCGGCCAGTAGGATCCTGAAAGCCGCTAGCATTGGCCAACGAACCTTATATCTTGGCAAAGTTGCCAATGTTGCTCGCTGGTTGTTTCACCTTCTACCGGGTGTATATCTTAAAGTGATGAGTAACGGCGCCAAGCAAGAGTTTTAATAAATTGACGAACGCCTATTTTTGAACCAAATCCATGCTTGAACCCCTCTATCGCAGACGCGAGTCGCGATAGGGGATGGTTTTGCACTCACACGGACATTGTCTGCGTTGTCTTGCCAGTAGATCTGAATGTTGACTATCACGTTCAGGGTTTTATTTTTGCGTAGAGAAACGTACGTTTCAACAGACGTGTTTAGACGTTGATTTTTGCCCGTGTCGTTGCGCTTAATCCTTTCATTTATTTCACAATTTTCTAAGCTCTGACCTATGCTATTAATTATCAATGCAATTTCTCACAGTAGTGAAATCTGTGCTAAATAAACCAAGGCTCATACGAAGGTAAGCCGCAGGTCAGGATAGTTCGATGAAAACAGCATACTCAGCCGTATATAAAATAACATCTCAACCCATATTGCCGCTGATGATGGGGCTTTTCCTTTACTTGGTGACGAGCTCTTTTGCCAAAGCGGAAGAGTTAAATGATATTGGGCAGCTACAATGGCAATCACGAGTCTTGTTAATGCAAGGCTCCGATGAGGCCAAAACCACTTTTGCGCAAGCGCTCGAAGACGATGCGAAAGCACTTAGCGAACGACATATTTATTGGTTTATTTTCCAATCTGAAAACGTTGAAAGCAATTACCCGGGTGACATATCTCAAAATTTTAAAAATTCGATTAAAGCAGAATATTTTGGTAACACCGGCGATGGCGATGTGATCATTTTAATTGGCAAAGATGGAAGCCCTAAATTATTTACCAGCGAGCTTGATTTGCAGCAGTTATATGAAACCATCGACTCGATGCCAATGCGCCAACAGGAAATAAAAAACCAATAGCCTGTCGGGTTTAGTCTTACCAACAGTGCCTGAAAAATAACAAATGACAGGCCGATGACAACGATAAAACACTCTCAATATGCAGTCGCATTATGCTTGGTGCTTATTCTGAATTTTTTCAGTCCGTATCTGCATGCACAATCTTCTCCGGTTCCGACTCTGGCACGAACACAACCTTCAGACCGTCCTTCTCATGAATACTTTGTGGCGATCAAAGGCGGGGTGAGCCTTGGCAGCTATGAGTCAGGCATAAACTGGTATCTGGTAGAGAATATTCAAAGTCAGCCCAGTGAAAATTTGGTTGCGTTTTCCGGGGCGTCTGCAGGCAGTATAAACAGCATGTTGTCGGCGATTAAGATCTGTTCGAATATTAAAGAGAATCTGCATTCGAACCTGCTGCGCTCCAGCTGGAACATAGACATTAGCAATCTCAATCGGCGCAACAATGAAGGATCCTTGTTTAACCGCGAAAGTATCTTTGCAAAAATCACCCAAGATTTATCTCAATATGTCCTCGACCCATCCGAATTTGAAATCAACCAAAGTCACCTGGCGCGGCAATATGCCGATAACCTGGCGGTAAATCCGGATCGCGGCAAGGGGCAGAAAGGCTGCAGCATTATCACCACCATGTCAGTAACCTTGATGTATCCCTATCAGGAAAAAATCAAAAATTCAGACCAGACAACGGGATACCAGCGCTTCGTTATCCCCATCGAAGTAACGACCATTAATGGCAAAATCGCCTTTAAAAATGTCTATCTGGATAAATTTAAGGCGGCATTGCCAGAGTTAAGGCCCGATTACTTTATTGCATTACCGGAAACAAGTTCTGGCCTGATCAATCCGGACATCGTGTTTGAAGCAATAAAAGCGTCCAGCTCCTTTCCTGTGGCATTTGCGCCGGTTGAATTACCTTTTTGTATTAGTAAAAAACTAAAAGGACGGACCTGTAAACTTGAATATGCGATGACTTCATTATTTAGTGATGGTGGCTTATTCGACAATTCTCCGATTGGTGTTTCCGTTGATATCCATGAAATGTATCAACAGCAAAAGGTTCCCACCCAAACAATGCCGCCCTATGTTACACAGCAGCGTATCGTATTTATCCATCCGGACAATTTGCGTAATGAAAATCCATTGACTGAAGATTCTTTTTCCATCTCTCCCGGAGCGGTAATACAGCAACCGGATCGTGTCGGTCTTTGGGATTATCTCTTGTATCTGGGTAATTCGTTTGATACTGCAACCAGTGAGAACTATCGTAAGACGTTGGAAAAAATTCATAGCGACGAAGAGAAATATCATTTTCGCATGAGCAGTCGTTATCACAATTTACTTGCGGACTTTCATGCCCATTTTGGCGCGTTTTATTCAGCACATTTTCGCGTACATGACTATCTGACAGGCGTCTATGATGGCGCTTATCTATTAAGTTCTTATGCCTGTGAAAAATTTAAAGATGACTCAAAACGTCGCTGTATTCAAAATCAGATGATTAAACGTATTAATAAGCTTACCAGCGGTGGAGATAGGCAAAACAATTCCAGAAAGTTAACCGCAGAGCAGCAAACGGATAGAGAAAACCAACGTTTTGAGCAGGACTTTTTAAAACATTTATATAACGTCGAATATCGGGCTTCGATGCCGTTAGTGAACGATTATTACCAGAATACCTATATTGCTTTATCTGAAGCATTTAATACGTTTTCAGGAAAAAATTCTGAGCCGATGACCTTTAGTAATTATATGAATAATCTAAAAGGACTGTCGCGTAAACAATTTAAATCCAAGTCGTTGCAAGACGAACTCTTTATTGACTATCCGAGATGGGCGGCTGAACACTTCAAAGTCAGTTATGATAATTTACTTACGATGCAAGAGCAGGCGTCTGATTGCTATAACTGTGAATTTCGGGTCGAAAACCGAAATCTATTAACGATTTTGCGCATCTCAGAACCGTTTAAAGATTCCTGGGTGGATTATTCCAAAACGGGAACATGGCCATTAAATAGTTGGTTTTCAGATTGTTGCACCGGGACATTGCGTTTCGGTTTTGGGGCGTTTGAAAATAGTTTATTGTTTTCGGCGGTAGGTCGTACCGACACCCCATTTGACAATATTACCTTTGATGGCATGGTCACGTTCAATTATCTGGAAGCTGACTTTGAACACGATGGCTATGTTAGCCTTGCGGCCGGGGGGAGTTACCATACCGGCTCAATAGTGGTTCCGGTTATTTCTTCTGGCTATGAATATTCTTTTCCCGGTCGCAGTATCTATAAAGAATCCCTGCATGCCGTGTATGTCTCAACGGGATTAATCAATGAATTGATCACCATTAAGGCGGCTGTACGCGTTGATAATATTGAAGATTTTGGCGGAATTGCAACGCGAGACAGGGTTCAGCTGCAAGCGCAGTTTGATGTTTTGCAAATTTTCGAAATGATTTTTTAAGTGCGTTAGTCGGTCTTGGTATTGGCCAATTTGTCGGCAAAAAATGACAAGGCAAGACAATGTAGAACGGTAAATCGGACAATTAATTTCATAACATTTAGGCTGTGTAATTGTGATGATTTTGTTATGGAACTGTGAGGGATTCGGTCATTTTTTTCACCATACTTGGTTTGAACATTTTTACCGGGATATCCCGACCTGATGAGGAAAATAATGATGAAAATGAAATTAGCGGCGGCTCTGGCATCCCTTGCGGTAACTGGCAATGCCTGGTCTCAAGACTTGCAAATTACCGTCACCAACTTGACCCAAGGTACATATTTTACCTCGTTTATTATCGCAGCCCACACATCCGATGCGGTGATGTTTCGCGTTGGTGAATCCGCATCTCCTGAATTGCAGGCGATTGCCGAAGGTGGTGACATTGCCGGTATGGGGACTTTACTAACCAGTGTCAGCGCCGACTTAGTTGAGAACCCTGCCGGTGGTCTGCTAGCGCCAGGTGCTCGTGTCGAAACCACAATAACGAACACCGAAGGTAACGATTATTTGTCGTTAGCTTCAATGGTATTGCCCACTAATGATGGCTTTGTCGGACTGGATAGCTGGATGATCCCAACAGAGCCTGGTACCTATACATTTACGCTTGATGCGTATGATGCTGGAACCGAAGCCAATGATGAAATCGTCAATGGCGCAGGAATGCCAGGTCAACCAGGAATTCCTGCAGCACCGGGTATGGATGCAGGCACCGGCGCTACCGGTGTTACCTCAACGGAAGATAATGTCCTGATTCACGTGCACCGCGGCAACCTGGGTGATGACGATTTATCCGGTGGTAAAAGCGATTTGGATAACACCGTTCACCGCTGGTTGAACCCAGTCGCCCGAGTCACTATCGTTGTAAACTAGGAGGCTAGCATGAAAACGAATCAAAACCTTACCCTAAAAGGGGTTGGTAAAGCCTTTGCAGCATCCTGCTTACTGATCCTGATCAGTGCCTGTCATGATGACGATGATGAAGGTTTAATGCCAGAGCCTGAGCCAATGCAATATCGCTATCAGGTAGACGTTACTAATTTGACCAATGCCCAACCTATGTCACCATTTGCGGTGGTACTTCACAATGAAGGGATGCTTTGGAATATTGGTGAAAGTGCAAATGATGCCATGGAAAACCTGGCGGAAAGTGGCGACAACTCACAAGTACTGGACTTAGGTGTTGTTCTGGCGGGTAGCTCCGGCGCCGATATTTTGATGCCAGGTAACACTGAAACCATTGACGTAATGGTTACAGATACCGCACCAATGTATTTAAGCGCGGCGACGATGCTGGTCAATACCAATGATGCTTTTACGGGAATTAACGCGCTGGATATCAGTCAGTTGACTGCCAACGAAAGTATTTCCATGGTTATGGGTTCTTATGATGCGGGGACGGAAAAAAACAGCGAACTTGCTGAAACGATTCCAGGTCCTGCAGCCGGTGGGGAAGGTTATAATGCCGAGCGAGATGATGTCGATTTTGTTAGCGCACATCCGGGCGTTGTAACTATGGATGATGGCTTAACGCAGTCGGTACTGACGCAAGCGCATCGTTTTGACAACCCTACCATTCGAGTAACCGTGACTCGCATCGAGTGATAGGCAGTAACCTATGGACGGCTTGGTAAGCACAAGTCGTTCGTAGCGTCTGGCTTCTCGGTGTAAAGGGAAGCCAATGACAAAAATACTGGTGGTAGAAGATGACCGGGATATCGCCCGGTTAATTGACGTTCAATTACAGGAAATAGCTTGTGAGGTGTCATTGGCCTTTGATGGCGCATCCGGTTTAAAAGCTGCCCAATCGCAACCTTTTGATCTCTTGATTCTTGATGTCATGCTAGGCGAGGTATCTGGGCTGGACATCTGTCGTCAGATACGACAGCAAAAACCCGAGCAGGCCATATTAATGTTAACCTCCAGAAGCTCGGAAACGGATCGGGTTTTAGGGTTAGAACTCGGCGCTGATGATTACATGACCAAACCGTTTAGTGTTCGGGAATTACAAGCCAGAGTAAGAAGTTTGCTTCGTCGCGTGAATCTGATTAAAGCAGCTCGTCAGGCTCAATGTTTAGTAAATGCAACACAACAAGCGCCAGAGCAAACAAATACGCAACCTGTGACAACAATAGGCCAGCTGGAAATCGATCAAAATCGCCACCAAATCCGCATCCATGGTCAAACCCTACAACTGACCTCGACAGAATACGATTTATTGTGTTTTCTTGCGTCCCACCCAGGGAAAGTGTTTTCTCGCTCCGAGTTATTAAGTTCCGTATGGGGCTATCATCACAGTGGCTATGAGCATACCGTAAACTCGCATATTAACCGCTTGAGAAATAAGCTTGAAGCGGACGTATCGGAGCCAAAAATCGTACAAACCGTTTGGGGCGTTGGATATAAATTTAACGAGCTTGGCGTTCATTGAACGACACAGTAAATGGATTTAGGGCTACTTTAAATTCGTGTAGGGATCGCTAATGAAATTATCGTTATATCAGCGCTTATCTTTTAGTTTAATTGCTTTGTTTGTGGTGATCGCGCTTGGCTTTTATGTATGGAGCGGCAAATTACAAACACAGATGCGATTTGAAGCACAACAACGATTGCATTTGTCTTTAGCGGCTAATTTGGCCAGAGATAACCCATTGTTACAACAAGGCGAATACGACTACCAAGCCTTGCAAAATCTCTTTCATACCCTAATGGTGTTAGGGCCTGCGTTTGAATTTTACTTCGTCGATCCCGACGGTAATATTCTCTCCCATTCCGCTGACGAATCACGCATTAACCGTAAAAGTATCGATGTTGTACCGATTAATCTGTTAACCCATAATCAGGCCGCATTGCCAATTTTCGGTGATGACCCTCGTCATCCTAACCGAAAAAAAATCTTTTCGGCCGCCCCGGTATTCAGGGGCGCTGACTTGCAAGGGTATCTCTATGTTATTGTCGCTGGCGAGCGTTATGAAAATATTTTAAATCAAACCCATACTAGCCGAGAAATGCAGGTTTATCTGGTGTTTTTAGGGATCGCATTGCTGATGCTGTTGTTGTTGATGCTTGGTTTGTTCCGCTATTTTACTTACCCGATGCGTCGCCTTGCCAGGGAAATGAAATCGTTTCGTGATTCTGGATTTGAACAGCATAAGCAGTCTATGTACCCCTGGCCCGAAGGCGACAACAATGAAGTCAATCAATTAGGCAATTTGTTTAATCAAATGGTGGCTAAGATACAACGACAATTTGAAGCGATAAATGAAAACGATAAAACGCGCAGAGAGTTGATTACCCATATTTCCCATGATTTACGAACCCCGATAGCGAATATGCAGGGATATTTAGAGACATTGAGTTTACGAGATTCATTATCAGAGCAACAACAGAAGAGTTTTTTAAACACCGCGCTAACTAACGCACAGCAGCTTAATTGTTTGGTGGATCAGTTGTTTGAATTGGCGCATTTAGAAGCGGGCCAGGTATCCGTTAATCTCGAATATTTTAACCTAACCGAATTGCTTTACGACGTGGCTGAAAAATTCCGATTGTCGGCAAAAAAACGCGATATTGAGATTTTCGTTGCCCCTGAACAAGGGTATTTTCCGGTGCAATGTGACATAGCCAAAATTGAGCGGGTGTTAAGCAACCTTATCGAAAATGCGCTTCGCCATACGGCTAACGGCGGAGAAATTCAGCTGGGTATTGAAGAGGTGGATACTCAACATCTACAGCTATCGGTTTCGGATAACGGCACGGGCATTCGTCAGGAAGAACTTTCCTATATTTTTGATGCCAGATACCGAGCCAGTAATGCTTCTGAAGATTGCAAGAAACACAATGGTCTGGGGTTAACCATCTGTAAACGGTTGTTGGAAATTCTCAAAACCGATATTCGTGTGTCCAGTGAATTAGGGCAGGGGACACGTTTCTTTTTCAATTTACGCCGAGCTTAGGTAAGCTGTAGACCTTAGTTTGTAGTCAGCATTGAAGAAGAAGTGAAAGTAATGACGGATATATTTGCCGATGATCTGGTTGTACTGGATTTTGAGACCACAGGGTTGTCACCGGATAATGGCGATCGTGCCATCGAAATTGGTGCGGTTCGACTAAGAAAAGGTCGGCCTGTTGAGACTTTTCAGGCATTAATGAATCCTGGTCGCCCAGTAAATAGCTTTATCGAGCAGTATACAGGCATTACCAATACGATGTTGGCCGATGCCGCACCAAATGCACAAGTGATGGACGCATTCTGGCAGTTTCTAGGAGATGATAATCTGCTGGCTCACAATGCCTCGTTTGATAAAAAATTTCTCGATAGCGAATTTTCACTAATCAATCGAGATTACGGCGGCCAATTTGCCTGCAGTCTGTTAACCTCAAGACGGGTATTTAGTGATGCGCCTAACCATCGTCTTGGTACCTTAGTTTCCTACAAAAACCTCAATGAATCGGGCAATTTTCACCGCGCGTTATTCGATGCGCAAATGACCGCCAAGCTTTGGGTTTCACTATTGGAAGAAGTGAGAACCAACCTTGCCATTGACGATATCGACTTTGACCTAATGCAATGCATCAGCAAAGCCTCAAAGCGCGACTGGCAACTCAAAGCCCGACGGTTTCTGTCTTAACCTTATGGGGTCAGAGTCAATTTCGAAAAATAAATAAATCGTAAATTCATAGAGTTAGATGCACTAACTTAATGACTCTGTCCCCTAAATGAGAAATGTCGGGTATCAGGATGTGACCAATGAAAATAAGCAATAAAAGCTATCAATCTCTCGTCTTTTTGCTCTCACTGTTATTGTTATCAGCATGCACTTCGCCAACCGTTCATTTGAATCATCGTTATTTAAATGAATCGGACACCTCTGAACTAACTTATTCCATCCAGCAAAACGAGGACCAGATTGAGCTAAATACGCTCCCTTTTCCAGACGACGTAACCGAAACGACAATTCTTTATTCACCGTTTTTACGAGATCCTGAGCTGATTGACAATGTCCGGGAATCACTACAACAAACTGGCTATGAAAAAATTACAGTTCGCTCTTTGGTAGCTTCTAATCATTGGTATACGAAAAATACCATTGGCGTGTTTGCCGTTCCGACAGGGACTTTGCCAAACATAGGCAAGCGAGCAATCGACTTTGCACACCTATACAAAAGTGAAAATTGTGAATCCATGATTCAGTTAACCTTGATGCAGGATGGCAAGTTTAGCTTGGATGCAGGTAAAAACGAGGATGTTCAAGGTACCTGGAAGGTTACTTCGTATCCGTATTTATTATTAGAAAACCAAGATCCCTATATTCACTTTTATTTCGAAATTTTTCGTGAAACTGGTTCTGATCAGGTCGGAAAAATAGAGTTTTTGAAACTTAAACCGTTAAGCAATTCCGAGCAAATCGCCTCTTGTATTTTATCTTTTGGCTTGAGACATTTTGGCTAAATTGTTGATTTAATCAGCGGACTGTCCAACTTTGAATCAATGTACAAATAATCACATATATGTTTTTGACATCTACAGGCCGTGTCATATACATTAAACTAATAATGCCCCCCAAAAAAAAATTAAAATCAAAAAAAGTTTCTCTGTTTCATGGTGTGATGTCGCTATAGATAGCATACTGATTCATAGAAAATGACCAATTACGTTATCCGAGCCAAACTAATCAACTTGGGATAGCGCTAAAATAATAAAAGGCAAAACTATGTTTTTTTCTAAAACCAAAATCGCTTTAGCCGCTGCGCTTTCGGCTTCTTTGTCATTAGCTGGTTGTGGCAACGACTCTGATGAATCTTCAACATTTTCACTTGCTATCAGTGATGCACCGGTAAATGGCGTGAGCAATGTTACTTTGTGCTTTAACCGCGTAGAGCTAAACGGCGAAGGTGGCAAAACCGAATTTATCGTGGGTGAACACTCTGAAATGATTAACGCCAATAGTGTTTGTCCAGATGCGGTGAACAGTGTTGGTATCAACTTATTGGAATACACCGGCGCGGACGCACTAACCTTAATTAATAATATCGAAATTGAAGCCGGTAAATACAATCAAATGCGCTTTGTATTGAGCGAAGGTTCATTTGCCATTAAAGACGCTCAGTACGATGATGCGGGCAATGAAATCTCGCCAGAGCAAGAGATTGCTGTTGTTGTTCCGTCTAACGAGTTAAAACTGGATGGCTTTACCGTAGCCCAAGGCGGTAATGTAAGCTTTACCCTGGAATTTGATCTTCGTAAAGGCATGACAGATCCGGTTGGACAAGATAACTATTTCGTTAAACCACGCGGTGTTCGTTTGGTAGATAATAACGAAATTGGTCATATAGAAGGAACGGTTGCTGAACTTGCTTACGATTGTACGCAATTACCGCCTGAAGACACATCATTGCCGACGGCAAGTGTTTATATCTATAACGGTGCAGACCAAACTGAATTAGGCGATAATACCGCAAACGATGTTGCAGGCAAGGCTCAGCCACTTGCCAGCGCCGGCGTTTTCTATAACGAAGACACTAGCATGTATGAATACGAAATTGGTTTCTTGCTGACCGGTGATTACACCTTAGCTTTAAGTTGTGAAACTCAAGATGACCCTGAACTAGATGACGAGCTAACCTTTGTTGAACAGCAAAATGTATCAATTTTGATAGATGAAACAACTGTAGTAGATTTTTCCGGCAACTAATTTTAAATACCGGATACCGACTAAAGGCCGCGAGCTAACACTCACGGCCTTTTTATTACCAAAATTTTATGGGGTCAGAGTCAATTACGGAAAATAAAATGCTAATAAATTCTATCGGTTAGATGTATTAACTTAATGACTCTGTCCCCGTTTTGGACCCCGCAAAATCTGACTAATACTTAATCAATTTGGACTACTTCCGGATACTTCTCTGACGCCATTTCATGGTATATATCATCCAGGTATCTGGCCAATTGCTCTTCATCAAACTGCTGTTGTGGGATCGCAGGATCCTAAATCCGTCGGCGGATACTGGTTTCGTACTCAATAAATAACTGCCATTCTTGGTTTTTTCTGTGCACTGCCATTAAGGTGCCAAAGACATCAAATTTGATCATGCAAGTTTCAATGGTTGCTGTAGATAAGGGATTAATATCGATAATAAGGGGACACAGTCAATGACTTTTAGGGAGTAAGGCGTTGATTTCTATAGGTTTGAGTTTATGGGAATTGACTCTGACCCCATGTAATAAAAAAGGCGCCGTATAGGCGCCGGAAACTTTAAGGAAGAAACTATGAAAAGTTAACGCTGTAATAATAATCAAACTGGCGTTGCCTTACCGTTAACAATATGTAATTTTTGTTCGATAAATGTACTGAGACGTCATTTTCCATTATTTTCAAAACAGGATATCGGTGTTAACGTTATTATATGTGTGTTCTTTGCGTTTAATATGGATGCTCATCGAAATAATTATTATATTCGTGAGATAAGTACTCGCAAAAAAAAATCTATGAGCATGACATGAGAAATTCCGTAACGGGGTGCATATGCTGAGCACCAACATATTGAATTGATTAGAAAGAAGGAGTATCACATTGAATAAAAAGCTGATGTTGCAACTTAGTGTGATTCTTATCGTTACCGCTTTGACGATTTATTTTAAATATTGGTAAATTGAACAATTGAAGAATTAGGCAATAATGACCAATCGTGTTGCGAAAAAACTCTGTTATCGATAACGGCCAATTGAATTGATTAAATGGTAATACCAATCACATTAAGTTTGTGCACAACTCAGAGTTAGGGCAGAGGTTCAGTTACCACATAGATTTTATTGATA
>NZ_JBHZSG010000014.1:0-79291 GCF_043642205.1 Thalassotalea litorea
TCTCTGCAATCAAAGCCTTGCCTAAAAGCCTTTAAATTCTCACTGAGTGAGCAATAATTTAATGTGATTGGTATTACTCTCATAAAAAAACCGGAGCATAAGCTCCGGTTTTGCATGACGTGGGTAATCGCAGGGTTAGCTTAACGCCCCTTTGATCATCCAGAAGAACATAATCGATAAGGTGGCACCAACTGGCAATGTGATGACCCAGGAGACCACGATATTGCGGACAACGCCCATATTAATAGCGGCAATACCGCGTGCCATACCTACACCCAAAACAGCACCAACAAGGGTTTGAGTAGTTGAGATTGGCAAGCCGGTACCGGAGGCTACAACAACGGTACATGCAGCGGCTAGCTCTGCAGCGAAACCACGACTTGGGGTTAAATGCGTGATGCCTTTACCTATGGTCGCAATAACGCGGTGACCAAAGATGGCAAGACCGGCAACAATACCTAGTCCGCCAAGTGGCAATATCCACCAGGCTAGCGCTGCTTTTGAAGCAATTTCACCATTGCTTTCGACAATACTGACAACCGCAGCCAATGGACCGATAGCGTTTGCAACATCATTTGAACCGTGAGCGAATGCCATACAACACGCGGTAATGACCATCAATACTGCGAACACTTTCTCTACATTCACGTACTGAGCACGACGGTCGGCCTTTAGGTTTAAATCAAGGCGAGAAATAAAGAACTTACCCGCTAAGGCAACCGCAAGAGCAACCGCAATTGCGTACATGTAACCTTCAACGGCTCCGATTTCCAAACCGATATGCTTCAGGCCCTTTTTGATGGTTACCAAAGATAGTACAAAACCTGCCAGGAACATGTAAAAAGGTACCCAACGTTTCGCCTGCTCTACCGGCTTGTCCGTATCAAAAATCAGTTTTTGCGCACTGTTGAAGATAATGAATGCAAATACACCGGCAATCAATGGTGTGACAATCCAACTACCAATGATGCCCAGAACCTTGTCCCATGCAACCGTTTCAACACCAACACCAATGGCAGAGAAGCCGATAATCGCGCCGACAATTGAGTGGGTGGTAGATACTGGCCAACCAAGATAAGACGCAACCAATAGCCAGGTTGCTGCAGCAAATAGCGCGGAAATCATCCCGAATACCAGTTGTTCTGGGATATCAGTAAAATAACTGGCATCTATGATGCCTTTACGTATCGTCGAGGTAACCTCACCACCGGCCAAATAAGCACCCGCAAATTCGAAAATCATCGCGATGATGATTGCCTGTTTAATGGTTAACGCTTTCGAACCAACAGAGGTACCCATTGCATTTGCAACATCATTGGCACCAATACCCCAAGCCATAAAAAAACCAACGGCTGCGGCAACCAGAACCAACATGGTTCCATAATTAGCTAAAATATCCATTACTACGAAACCTTTTAATTATCTTGCTAACATGATTTCTAAGCGAGCGCCTACACGCTCAGCGATGTCGGCTAAGTCGCCAACCCATTCAATGATCTGGTATAAGAAGATGACATCTACCGGATTCATATCTTTTTCGATGGCTAACAGACCCTGACGCAATTTAATTTGCATAATATCTGTGTCATCTTCGATTGAGTCCAATTCATGAATCATGGTCTCAACAAAATCCAACTCTCGACCACCAAAACCGGCTTCAAGTAATTCATCCATTTCGTTTATCGCTTTGGCCGCTTGTTTAATCGCATCCAGGCAGCGCGATAAATATGCATCAAAGTCCGCGGAAAGCTCTTGAGGGATAGTAATCTTACGCCCCAGGATTCTTCCGGCAATGTCTTTCGACTTATTGGCCATTTTGTCTTGTTGGCTTACCAACTCGAGCAAATCGGTGCGTTGTACAGGCATAAAAATCCCGCCCGGAATCTCAATTCGAATCTTCCGTTTCAGCTGATCGGCATCTTTTTCCAGGTTTGAAATTTCTTTACGAATATCTTCGGCTTTGGTCCAGTCGTCATTGGCACAAGCGGAAAATAGAGATGGAAGTAATTTTGCACATTTATAAACGGTATTAACGTGCTGTTCCAGTGGTTTTAAAGGTGATTTTGCAAATACACCCAGAATGTTATTGGCAGACATAATGTTTCCTGCAACTTTGTTTGCTGCTTCATAAAAATCGGGGCAAATATACGCTATCTGCCCCCTATTTCAACCGTAATTATGGTTTATTGATGTAAAAAACCCAATTATGGTTACTAAACTATCAGTTATTTTCTCATTTTCAAAATGTTATACCAATCACAATAAGTTTGTGCACAACTCAGAATTAGCCCAGAGGTTCATTTACAACATAGATTTTATTGATATAGCCATTCTATATCAATGAAATCTAGGGTCGTAAATGGGCCTCTGGTTAACTCCCTGCGGGTGAGTTTTAAAGGTGTTTATCCTGCGTTACTGATTTCGGCTGTTTTTGAGAGCGGAATAACCATTCTCTGCAATCAAAGCCTTGTCTAAAAGCCTTTAAATTCTCACTGAGTGAGCAATAATTTAATGTGATTGATATTATGAGATAAACTCATCCATATCTTCCTCAGATATATGTCGTACAACTTTGCCTTTTACAAAGTAAATGACGTACTCACAAATATTCTGACAACGGTCACCGATGCGCTCCAACGCCCTCGCTGACCAGATAACGCTCATGATCGATGGTATCGAACGTGGATCTTCCATCATGTAAGTCATTAGCTGACGCATCATGGCTTCATATTCGCGATCAATTCGATCGTCGTTTTGATGCACTTTTAGCGCCGCGTCGAAGTCCATTCTTGCAAACGCATCTAACGTATCATGCAAAGTCGATAGAACCAGACGACCAAGGTTTTCAAGATTTAGTAAAAAATCTTGCTTTTTGCCTGGGAAATTTTCCAAAGCGACTTTCGAGATCTTTTCAGCTTCATCACCGATACGTTCCAAATCGGCAATGGTCTTAATGATTGCCATAATAAGACGTAAATCGCTAGCCGCTGGTTGGCGTTTGGCAATAATGCGGGTGCATTCTTCATCTATTGATACTTCCAAGCGATTGATTTTATAATCGCTGGTCAATACTTTCTGAGCCAAATCTTCGTTGTGCTCACTTACGGACTGCAATGCATCTTTGAGCTGCTGTTCAACCAGCCCACCCATTGTCATTACATGATTACGAACCGCTTCTAATTCCTGGTTGAACTGGCCGGATATGTGTCTGCCAGTATTAAACTTTTCCATGGGACTGTCTCCTGTCGATTAACCGTAACGGCCGGTGATATAGTCTTCGGTCTTTTTCTTGGCGGGCGTGGTAAACAGTGTGTTGGTATCTGCATACTCAATCAAATCGCCCATGTACATAAATGCCGTTTGATCGCTTACACGAGCAGCCTGTTGCATATTATGGGTTACAATAACGACCGTATATTTCTGTTTCAGGTCATTAATTAACTCTTCAATGGTTAACGTTGAAATAGGATCCAAAGCTGAAGTGGGTTCATCTAATAATAACACCTCTGGCTCGATGGCGATTGCCCGGGCGATAACCAGACGCTGTTGCTGACCACCAGACAGACCTAAGGCACTGTCATGAATTCGGTCTTTAACTTCGTCCCACAGCGCTGCGGCACGCAATGAGCGCTCACAGGCCTCATCCAGCACACGTCGATTGTTTTGGCCAACCAGGCGCAAGCCATATACCACGTTTTCGTAAATCGACTTTGGAAACGGATTCGGACGCTGGAATACCATGCCGACTTTACGACGAAGTTGTGCAACATCGACATGCTTGGCGTAAATATTTTCGCCATGCAACTCAATCGCACCATCTATCCGACAACTATCAACCAGATCATTCATACGGTTGATACAGCGCAGTAAGGTTGATTTACCACAACCACTCGGGCCGATAAACGCTGTTACCTGACCTTTGGGGATTTTCATGGAAATATTCTGTAGCGCCTGCTTATCACCATAGTGTAAATTTAGGTTTTTGATTTCCAGGGCGACCTGTTCCGGTGTTAGGTTAGCGATATCCAGCCTGTCGCTATCGTTAGTTAACACTTGCGGATTTACATTAATCATATCTTTGATTCTCTGCTATTTTCTGGTACTTCAGATTCACGTTAGTGCTCTAAAGCACGGTATTTCTCACGTAGACGGTTACGAATCGATACCGCCGTCATGTTCAATGCGACAATAATGGTTACCAAAAGCAGCGCTGTTGCGTAAACCAGTGGCCGCGCCGCTTCTACGTTCGGACTTTGAAAACCGACATCATAGATATGGAAGCCTAAATGCATAAACTTACGTTCTAGATGTAAAAACGGGAAGTTACCATCCAAGGGTAACGTCGGTGCCATTTTCACAACACCAACCAACATCAAAGGTGCCACCTCACCCGCAGCTCGGGCAATGGCCAAAATGATACCGGTCATAATCGCTGGACTGGCAATGGGTAAAATAATCCGCCATAGGGTTTCGGCTTTGGTTGCTCCTAAAGCCAGCGAACCATGGCGCATCGAAGAAGGAATTCGTGCCAGACCTTCTTCGGTAGAAACGATAACGACGGGTAGCGTCAGAATGGCCAGGGTAATTGCAGACCACAGTACCCCTGGAGAACCGAAAGTTGGACTTGGCAAAGATTCGGGATAGAAAATTTGGTCCAATGAACCACCAACCATATAAACGAAAAATCCCAGACCAAATACGCCGTATACGATTGACGGCACACCTGCGAGGTTAATTACCGCGATACGCAGCAGTTTAGTAAAAGCATTATTACCGGCATACTCATGCAGGTAAATCGCCGCAACTACCCCTAAAGGTGATACGATCACCGTCATTAGCAATACCATCAGTACGGTTCCGAATATCGCGGGAAATACACCACCCTCAGTATTCGCTTCGCGAGGATCATTGCCGATAAAGTTACCAATTTGATGCAAGAACTGACCTAACTTACCAAACAATCCCAACTGATTATTGAAGGTAATTTGCAGCACCTGTTCGAGATTAATATCGATGACTTGTCCATCCATCGCCCGAACCACAATTTTGTCACGTTGCACATCCTGTCGCAGCTTGTTCAGGCTAGCCTCGAGCTCGTTATATTGATTCGCAAGCTCTGTACGACGCTGTTCAAAATTCGATTTAACGGATGCGGTTAACGTACCGTCTAGTTCAGCTTTTCGTTCATTTAAACGAATGCGTTCAAGCTCATAATTAATGGCACCGATATCGACGCTTTGTAATTGTTCAATGTCTTCTTGTAAGTCACTGACGCGATCAATAAAGTCTTCTAATTGCGCTCGTTCTACCGGTTTACCGTCCATATAAACCTGTTCGATAAAACCGTAAAAGTTACCATTGGTGCGTCGTTCAATCACCACAACATCGTCGGGTTGACTTCGTTTTTGCACCATAGGCTCGAGTACCCAGCGAAAATCGAGGCTTACCAGCTCACGGTTACCGGTTTTTACTAAGTAACGTTCAACCGTTTCGGCATCACCAATATCGACATTTTTATTATTCAACTGGCTGGCAGGAATACGCTCGGTTTCATAGATCTCACCAATAACAACCGATGTCTGCCCCTGAACGTCACGTAATTCGAATTGATGGATCTGAGAGGGCCAAAAGTACGACAAGCCTCTTGACGCAATCAAGAATAGTAAACCAACCACAGATATTAAGCTGATACTAACGCCTGCAGCGGATAACCATACCCAGGGAGAACCAGATTTAAACCATGTTTTCATCGTTAAAATTCCTACTTAAACACTACAGAGAGCTGTACTTATCACGCAAGCGCTGACGTACAAACTCAGCCAAGGTGTTAAAGACAAAGGTGAAAACAAACAACACGAAAGCAGCAAGGAACAAGATTCGATAATGAGAACTGCCCACTTCAGATTCCGGCATTTCTACGGCAATGTTTGCCGACAAGGTACGCATTCCCTGGAATATACTCCAGTCGATCACCGGGGTATTACCGGTTGCCATTAGCACGATCATGGTTTCGCCAACGGCTCGGCCAAGGCCCATCATAACCGCTGAAAAAATCCCCGGACTGGCGGTAAGCAATACCACTTTAACCAAGGTTTGCCATTGCGTAGCCCCCAGAGCCAATGACCCGGAAGTTAAATGTTTAGGAACACTGAAAATTGCATCTTCAGCCATAGAAAAAATCGTTGGTATGACCGCAAATCCCATCGCAATACCAACGACCAGAGCGTTGCGTTGGTCAAAATCAAAGCCTAAATCGTTGGTAATGTATTTACGCATATCGCCGCCAAACCATGCGGTTTCAACGACAGGCGACAGAGAGAATGCCAACATGGCCGCCAGAATCAAGATCGGTAAAACAATCAACGGCGCAAATGTTTCCGGCAGAATAAGTTTGATATTGTTAGGGAGCTTATACCAGGCAAATGCCGTGACAAAGGTTGCTAAAGGCAAAAAGATAAGTAACAGAAATACCGCTGGCAGGTATTCTTCAATCAAGGGAGCCAACCAAAGACCGGCCAGGAACCCGAGAATTACCGTTGGTAACGCTTCCATTAATTCAATGGTCGGCTTTACCGTGCGACGCATCATTGGCGGCATAAAATATGCGGTATAAATGGCTGCAGCCAGTGCGATAGGTACTGCAAAAAGCATCGCGTAAAGTGCGGCTTTCATGGTACCAAAAGAAATTGGTACTAACGAAAATTTAGCTTCAAAGTCATCCGAACCGGATGTCGACTGCCAAATGTATGCGGGTTCAGGATATCCCTCATACCAGACTTCCTGCCAAAGGGCTGACCAGGTAACTTCCGGGTGTTCGTTGTGAACCGTTAACAGTTCCAACTGCCCGTCACTGCTAAGCACCAAACCATTGGCACGTGGGGCTATGGCAAACAGTTGCTGGTCCGAATCCAGCATTGGTCCTTGCCACAATTTTGCTTCGCTGGTGGTATAGAAAAGTCCAGCCTGCCCGGTTGGCGTTACCGTAAAAAAGCTCTTGCGATAACGTTCGGGATAGATGTTGGTAATGGCTTCGTCGGTACTGGCGTCAAAGCTTCGAATTTGTTGAAATTCACGACCATCCTGACTGGCAACTTCAAACCATTGCAAGACCTTACCGCTATCGGTACCAAATAGAATCGAACTGCTGCCCGACAATAACGTCATTGCGGTTATATTCGTTTGTGCTTCAATTACCGGGTTAAACTGGCCTTTCATTGGCACATCCCAGTCGTCATCCAACTCATATACCGACACATTATTGTCAATGGCAATAACGCCCAGTGACATATCCGGTGTTACTTGCATGAAGTCAATCGTATCAATACCTTCCTGAATCAATTGATACTCTGATGAAAACTCTGGGTCATAATTAAAATCATCTTCAGCAAGCAAAGAGGTTTTAATGAGTCGTTGGTCTTGGGTAAGCGCAATGATTACCGCTTTTTCTTCATTCATCACAAAAGAAAAAGATTTGATTGCGGTTTCATCTTCATCGATATAGATAGGCTCTTCACCGAGCGGGTAACGAACCGCGGGGTTCATCATTCGCTTATCACCATCAAAAGATACGACAAACGAAGGTTCAACCACTTTAATGGCGCCATCCGTAGTTAATAAAACATATTGGTTTGCCGTTGTTGCCTGAATCTCTTGCAAGCTTTCGCCCTCAGACAAAATCGATTCAGTTAATAGCCGCTCACCAACCTCATGTTCATTATTGGCCTGCAACTGGTAGAAAGACATTTCCCCCGATTCACTAAATTGAAATCCGATTTCTTTAAGTTCATCAACACCCACAGCCACAGTTTTTCCACTTTCTATCAGTTGGATATTGGCTTCAGGGGTTATGCTGGCAGATTCAAAAATTGGCTTAATGACATAAACCAAATACATAAAGATAAGCACTAAGGTGAATAACACACTAACGCCACCGGCGGAGATAAGCCAACGGGCTAAGGTGTTTTTCAATTGCCTTGGATCAAAAGCTTTAGCGGAAACTGTCACGTTTAAACCTTCATAGCGACTTGTAAATTATTATGGGTTGGGATTATAAGACAGAAATATGACAGTTTTGTTACAGGGTAAATTTAATTATTAAAAACTGCTCTCCATAACGTGTCAGGCTATGCCTGCAAGCGTTCAAAGACACTGAAAAACACATGACTGTGGCTGCCGTAATAAAACGGCTAACACATAATTTCCAGATAATATGATGGCAAGCAATCAGGTATGCTCCCTCCCCCTTTTGACGCCAAAACAGTTGACATAAAAAAGAGCACGAAATGTGCTCTTTTTAACAGTAGCGAACCCATCATTGGGTGTTAACCGGTGTTGCGCATTCCGGTTGCGATCCCTGCCATGGTATGCATCAGTAAATGTTCATAGCCGGTATGTTCCGGAGAACAACGCAAACGCTTCAAGGCTTCGATCTGCATCAAATGCAACGGCAGCAGATAAGGACGACGCAGTTCAAAAGAACTAAGATTCCAGGGATCATTCTGCATCAGCTGTTGATGCCCGAGAACGGACAGAACCGTTTCCTGATCGGCTGCCAGTTGCGTCCGTAAATCCACACCCATTTGCTTTAACTCGTCATCGACAAGCGCTTGATCATATCGCGTCGCAATCATCGGATTGGATTTTAGATACACCATTTCGATTAATGATACGCGCGAGCGGAAATACGGCCATTGCGTTAACATCTCATCAATCAAGCCTTGGTACTCTTCCCTGTGGTTGGCAATCGCCTGACCAAAACCCAGCCAGCTCGGTAATACCATGCGGTTTTGACTCCACGCGAAAATCCATGGAATGGCCCGCAACGATTCAATGCCACCATCGGCACGACGTTTAGCCGGTCTCGATCCTAAAGGCAATGACGATAACTCTTGCTCAGGCGTTGCCTGACGGAAATATCGGACAAAGTCTGCCTGATCTTGCACGTAACTGCGATACGTTTTGCAGCTATCTGCGGCCATTTTGTCCATCAGTTCACGCCAAGCTGGTTCTGGTGATTTTGGTGGTGTAATCAAAGACTCAAGAATCGCCGAGGCATATAAATGGAAACTTCGCACCGCCAGATTTGGCAATCCATATTTATAACGAATGGTTTCCCCTTGCTCAGTAACGCGCAAACCACCATCTAAGGTACCTGGAGGTTGCGATGCAACCGCGGCATGAGCGGGTCCGCCGCCACGACCAATAGTGCCACCGCGACCATGGAATAATTTCAGCAATACACCTTTATCAGCAAATACTTTAGCTAAGGCTTCCTGCGCCTGATACTGAGCCCATGTTGCAGCCATCACGCCCGCATCTTTGGCAGAATCGCTGTAACCAATCATTACCGTTTGTTGTCCACCACAACTCTGGGTATAAATATCCATCGCCAGAAGTTCGTCCATAACTCCTGGCGCATTATTAAGATCATCCAATGTTTCAAACAGTGGCGCAATTGGCATCTGCCATTTAACACCGCAAATTTTCATAAACAATCGCACTAACAATACGTCACTGGCTGTGCTCGCCATGGAGATGATATAAATACCCAGAACCTGTTGCGGTTGGGCCGCTATCATGTTGAACGTATCAAGGACTTCCTGAGTATCAGCGCTCCAGGTGTGCTCGGGCAGCAACGGACGACAAGACGCCAACTCCGCTAGCAAAAACTGTTGTCGTTTTGCTTCATCCCAAGCCAGGTAATCTCCCATATTCAGGAATTCGAGAATTTCGGCCATTGCCGCATCATGGCGCTCGCTATGTTGGCGCACATCAAGATTGACCATAGAAATTCCGAAACATTGAACTTTGCGGATCAAGTCCAGCAATTGCGAATCCGCGACACGGTGCATGCCGTGATTTATCAAACTTTGGCGGCAACGCTTCAAGGGTGCGAGCAATACATCGGCATCATTGATTGTCGGTGGTTTATCGCCATTAACCAGATTGGCAATATTGTCTTCAAGACGGGAAATAATTTGTTTAAGCTGGTGTCGGTATGGACCCGCGCCATTTATGTCTTCTTCGATAAGATCCGCATCGGCTTTATGCATCGACAATTCTAGATACAGCTCACGGACATCTCGCCAATACAGTCTTGATGCTCTGATGCGAGCATTGCGAATCGCTTCACTGCTTAGTTTGGCGGTTACAAACGGATTACCATCCCTGTCACCGGCCATCCAGCTGGCGATATTAACAGGCATAAAGCCATCCGCCAGCGGCTCACCAAGTAATTGCTGAGAAACGTCATCTAATTCACGAATAAATTGCGGCAATGCCGACCACAGACTGTCAGATATAACATCCAACCCCCAACGGGATTCATCCAGCGGCGTCGGACGCTCAGCACGTATTTCATTAGTAAACCATGCCTGCTCTACCAATTCCGCAATTCGGGAGACATTGTCACTGCCGTTATCGAGTTCATCGGCAATCTGGTGGTATTTGTGAATAAACGTACGACGATTGATTTCAGTCGGATGCGCCGTCAACACCAGTTCGATGCGTAATTTACTGAACGCGTCGCGGATTTTTTCCGGCGCTACGCCTTGAATTTTTTTCGTCAACTCGGTTAAAGGATGGGCAATATCTAACTCGGCCAATCCTTGTTCGGAGATGGTGTATTGTTGCTCAGCGATATTTGCCAGATTTAAAAACTGACTAAACGCTCGAGATAGCACTAACATGTCCGCTTCAGGCATGTCGGCAAATAAGTCTTGCAACTTATTTAGCGCCTCTTCGTTGGTATTAACTTCTTTCGCCAGTGCACGGATGGCTTCGATACGTTCAACCCACTCAGGCCCTTGCTCAACAGCAATGGTTTCTCCCAAAATCTTCCCAAGCAGACGAATATTATTACGAATTGAATCTAGCATTAAACAACCTCATGTTCGTGGCATTCCATGAAAAATCCACTAAAAATTAGCAGAAGCTCCTGAGATTAGCGGTTTATAGTAAAAAAAACCACAATATTTCATTAAGTTGGACCAGTTGACCAATCTGCAATCAAGGTATTTGGCATTAAACGCTATTTGCTGTAACCTCCACGCATTGTTAACATTAAACAATCAGTAGCGCTAGGTGGTTAGTTTCTTTTGTTGAACGCTTCGGTATGACGTTATCCGATGCCCGCAAAAAACGCTCCTAAAACCTCAAACAAGTATATGTCATGTTATGCGCTGAAATTGCTAAACCTAATTACGGTTATCCCTCAATGAATTCATCAAAGGACGTTATATGAGCAGCCATATTGCCCTGCCTGAAAATGGCATAGATCCCCATCACAAAATTATCGGTGAAGGTGCGTTTACTTACCGCGTGAACAATCGATGGGGAATTTTAGATCCTGAGCAATACCCGGTAGAAAACTGCCATGATTTTGCAATCGATAGCAAAAAACGCATTTACATGGTCACGGATCACCCCGATAACCAGATCATTGTTTATGATTGCGAAGGCCAGTTGATAGATGCCTTTGGTAAAATGTTTCCCGGCGTCCATGCCATTGAAATCGTCCAGGAAGGTGACGATGAATTTATCTATTTGGTCGACAGTGGCTGGATCAGCAATCGAAAATGGGACGGTATATCCACCGATGCCTGGGATTCGCCAACCAATAAAGTCATCGCCCAATCCGGTTTTATTGCCAAATTAACCCTTGATGGGGTACTTGTTTTTACGTTGTCTCACCCGCAAACCATCGGTATATACACCCCTGATATGCCGTATCGTCCCACCGATATTGCGATACACGACAATGGAGATATTTTTGTCTGCGACGGATATGGCTCAGACTATGTGATCCGCTATGATAAACAAGGGCGTTATCTCTCTCACTTTGGTGGTCACGACAATGTCGACAGTGACCACAATCTTGCCAACGCCCATGGGATAGCCATTGATCGAAGAATTCCAGATTCACCACAACTTATCATTAGCTCTCGGGCAGAACAATGTCTAAAATTATTTTCCTTAGAAGGTGAATATCAGGGTAAGATAGACACCCCTGGAGCATGGGTTCATGGTCCGGTGTTTGCTGAAGATTATTTCGTAACTTCCGTATGCTGGTCGGATATCGATGGAAAAAATGTCGATAACTCCGGGTTTATCAGCATATTTGATAGTAGCAATAACCTTGTTGTTAATTTAGGCGCTGGTAAGCCTGAATATCGGAATAATCAATTACAACCGATGGCAACGACCTGGGATATCTTTAACCACCCGCATGGTATTTGCATCGATGACGACGGCAATATATATGTAGGACAATGGCGTGCAGGTCAATCCTACCCGATTAAACTCGAAAAAATTGGATAGATTCTTATGACCTTAAAACAGCAGTCAGATATTGGGGTGATTGGCCTGGCCGTAATGGGCGAAAACCTGATTTTAAACATGGCTTCCAAAGGCTTTACGGTAACCGCGTATAACCGTACAACTGCAAAAGTCGATCGATTCATCAATGATCGTGCCAAAGACAAAACCATTCGCGGCGCTTATAGCATTGAGGAATTTGTAAACTCGCTTGCTGCACCAAGAAAAATCATGTTGATGGTAAAAGCCGGCAGTGCCGTGGATGCCACCATAGAACAATTGCTCCCATATCTTAGCGAAGGTGACATTCTTATCGACGGTGGCAACAGCCAGTTTGAAGATTCTGACCGTCGTACTAAATATCTTGAAGAAAAAGGTTTTCTGTATATCGGCACCGGTGTATCCGGTGGCGAAGAAGGCGCGCTATTAGGCCCATCAATTATGCCTGGCGGTTCAAAAGCTGCCTGGCCACTGGTAAAACCTATCTTTCAATCGATTGCCGCGAAAGTGAATGGTGATGTACCTTGCTGCGACTGGGTTGGTAATGGTGGCGCAGGACATTTTGTAAAAATGGTCCACAATGGCATCGAATATGGCGATATGCAGTTGATTTGCGAAGCCTATATTCTGATGCGTGATGTCCTTGGTTTATCTGTTGATGAAATGGCAAACGTATTCGCTGACTGGAAGCAAACCGAGCTAAGCAGCTACCTGATTGATATCACCGCAGACATCATGGCCTACAAAGAAGATGGTCAGCCATTAATCGATGTTATCTTAGACACCGCTGGACAAAAAGGTACGGGGAAATGGACAGGTGTCACCGCTCTACACTTAGGTACGCCGTTAACCTTGATTGGTGAAGCGGTATTTGCTCGCTGTCTGTCAGCATTAAAAGACCAGCGCGTTGTAGCCTCAGAGATTATCGATGGCGTTACTACAGAGTTTGCCGGTGACAAGCAAGCCTTTATCGATGCCTTAAAAGACGCCCTTTTGGCTTCGAAAATGGTGTCCTATGCCCAAGGTTATGCCCTGATGAAGCAAGCTTCTGAAGATTTTGGCTGGGAGCTGGATTATGGCGCCATTGCATTAATGTGGCGCGGCGGCTGTATTATTCGCAGCGTATTTTTAGATGACATCAAGAACGCTTACGATAAAAACCCAGAGATTGATAACCTGTTGTTGGATGATTACTTTAATCAGGCGATAAAAGCTGCGCAACCAGGCTGGCGTAAAGTAGTTAGTGAAGCCACATTAGCAGGAATTTCCATTCCCTGCCTGGCGTCTGCATTAAGCTATTTCGATGGCTACCGTTGTAAAGACTTACCTGCAAACTTGTTGCAGGCACAACGTGACTATTTTGGCGCCCATACTTATGAGCGCAAAGATAAACCCCGCGGTGAGTTTTTCCATACCAACTGGACCGGGCGTGGTGGCGATACCTCTTCCACCACCTACGACGTTTAGCGCTTGCTAATCTGGTTTTCCATAAAGGCAATGGCTGAAAAGTCATTGCTTTTTTGATCGCCTTTTAAATAATACCAATCACATTAAATTATTGCTCACTCAGTGAGAATTTAAAGGCTTTTAGACAAGGCATTGATTGCAGAGAATGGTTATTCCGCTCTCAAAAACAGCCAAAATCAGTAACGCAGGATAAACGCCTTTAAAACTCACCCGTAGGGAGTTTACCTTAAGGCCCATTTACGACCCTATATTTCATTAATATAGAATGACTATATCAACGAAACCTATGTTGTAACTGAACCTCTGCCCTAACTCTGAGTTGTGCACAAACTTAATGTGATTGGTATAACCATTTTAAATCACTTTTGAATGCCCTGGTATTCGCGGTAAAATGACCGAATTCAACGAGCCGAGAACATCCAGAGTATGAACCGCAAAAAGAAAATTAAGTCCATTTTGATGGCCAAAAAGAAAAAGGCCAACAAGAAGCTTCACAACAGCAATAAGCCTAAATACATCTCCAAAGCCGAACGGGAGAAAATGGCTGCTGAAGAGTTACAACAACAGCAACAAGTGGCTGAGCCAGAAGCAGTTAACCTAGATGCAGTTGATCTAGATAAGAAAGAGCAGGATGAGGAAAAGCCTGAAGGCTAGATGCTTTCGGGTGAAAGCATCTAAGTATGTTTTAAACGAAATTTAACGGTTTTAATTCGACCGAAGGATCGGCAAGTTTCTGTTTATTCAAAGTTTCTTTAGCCTTAATAAACTTTGTACCTAATACATAGGCTTTCGAACTATTCACCGCATCAACTGCCAGCAGTTCCTCGCCTTTGAAATACCATAGCGAGCGTTTACTCACATTGTTTAGGACAATGTCATCTCCACCTTCATCTTGGGCTTCAACGCGAACAATCACGTCATCGTAGCCTTCACCAAGACCTACCATCTGTAATTTAACGTCATATTGATCCGACCAAAACCAGGGTAGCGCATCGTATTCAGCGTCTTTACCACAAATAGATTTGGCGGCAACTTTTGCCTGTTCAACGGCGTTTTGCACCGATTCAAGGCGCAGAAAACGTTGATAATGGGGATTGAAGTGATAACTGCAATCACCAATCGCATAGATATTATCAAAGCTGGTTTTAGCGCTGCTATCTACCTTGATACCACCATGTTCAATGTTAAGACCTACAGCAGCGGCAAGCTCGCTATTTACCCGAATACCAACACCGACAATAATAATATCGGCTGCAAATTGGCTGCCATCTGCACAAATGATCTGATTTGGGATTTGATTACAACCGTTGTCGTCGGTAGTTATTTTTACTACGTCTTTATCGGTTAGCACCTCGACACCATGTTGCTGATGAAGCTCGGTGAAAAATGCCGATAATTGTGGCGATGTTACTCGCGCTAGGATACGACTTTCCCGCTCCAACACGGTTACCTCATGCCCCAGTTTTCGTAATGATGCTGCGGTTTCCAGCCCGATGTAGCCGCCACCTATGATCACCACGTTTTTATTACCATTTGTCAGGGCTGTCTTGATGTCGATGACGTCAGTGGCCGTTCTTAGTGGAAACAGATTTTTGGCGTCCTGCAAACCATCAATCGGTGGCATAAAGGGCCGTGCCCCGGTTGCCAATACCAGCTTTGTGAAGCTGAGTGTTTCACCGTTAGTCAGGGTTAGTTGCTGCGCGTCAGCATCGATGCTTTCGACCCGAATCCCCAACATTAATTCGACGTCGTTTTTCTCATAACTGGCAATAGGTTTTAACTGGATTTTTTCAATCGGTGCACGACCATCAACCGGCGTTTCAGTTAAAAAGCCTTTTGATAACGGTGGACGGTGATAAGGCAGATGCGGATCTGCATCAATTAATTTGATAGACCCTTGCCAGCCTTCTTTGCGCAACGCAAAAGCCAGATTCACCCCCGCGTGACTGGCGCCAATAATGACACAACAATGAGATTGATTCATGATATGGCTAGCCAGAATTAATGCGCAACATTCAGTGTGATGCCATCGATATCATCACTGATTTCAATCTGACAACACAAACGACTGCGCTCATTAACGTTATCATCCAGCTCCAGCATATCCTGCTCAATTTCTCCAGCAGGACCGACTTTAGCCATATCTTCGCTGGCAACATGCACATGACAGGTTGCACAAGAGCAGACGCCACCACAATCACCGTCGATACCTTCGACACCATTTTCTACCGCCAGCTCCATTACTGAGCCAGACTCACCTTCAACTTCAATCTTTTCATTGTCAGAGGTAATAAAGGTTATTTTTGCCATTTTATTTGTCTCTCTTATATTAACGGAACGAAACGGTTAGCTGTTCAAAGCCAACCTTGCGCTGAAATTCCTGCCAATCTTCGATATTGTCCTGATGATCGAGAATATCGATATTTTTAACTTTAGCCGATAAAGACGTGAGAAGAATATTCATGATTTGTCGTGCATGGGTAGCGCCAAGACAATTGTGGGTGGCAAAACCAAATCCTACATGCGGATTAATTTTGCGATCAAGTACTACTTCATTGGCATTTTCAAATACCCGCTCGTCTCGGTTTGCCGATGCCCAACACAAGGAAATTCTCGAATTTGCTTTAACGGCGTGCTCACATACCTGAGTATCTTCGGTCACTACCCGCCCCATGTGAGTAAGCGGTGAAAAGTAACGAATTAATTCTTCAACCGCTTTACCGGTGATCTCTGGCTCATTTTGTAAACGGTTAAGAGACTCTGGGTTTTCGGCAAAATAGGCGATGGAATTAGTAACCGCATTGATAACCGTATCGCGGCCACCAGCAAAGGTCAGGATCATTACCCCCTTAACTTCTTCTTTGCTGAGTTTTCGACCATTCACTTCACTGTTAAGCAATACCGAATATAAATCTTCACCAGGATTGGCTATCGCTTTATCAATCTGTTGATCGATATAGTCATAAAGGATATTGGCCTTGTCAGCGTCCAGGGCGGTATCGTCGCTGCGAAATACATGAGTACCCCAGTTAATCCAAACCTGGGCTTCCTCATAAGGAATGTTAAGCAGTAAGGTTAATGCCCGGGATTGAAGTTTCAGGGAAAAATCGGCAACCACTTCAACACTGTCTTTTGCCAACACTTCGTCAATTAGCTCATCAATGATGGCTTTTAAGCTTGCCTGATAGTCGGCCTCTAGTGGACGCTTAAACCAAGGCTCTACAATAGCTCGGTAATTTGCATGTTCAGGGGGATCGACTTCAAATGGAATTTGTCGAGTATCACGAATAGCAACTTCTGAGGGAACAACGATACGCCCGACTTCCTCGCCACCACTTTGAAAGGTTTTCCAGTTGTGGGCACATTTGCGGACATCTTTTAATCCCAGAACCATAGTCACGGGATCGTTTTGATCATCTACGGTGCCGAAACCTTTACCGTTTCGGGCCTCTTGAAACGCATCGGGTAACACGCTCTTACTCATTGCTATCCCCTTAATATTAATTCTTTACTCTTTGATAACGGGTTATCGTTTTCTATACCAATTCCATTGAGTTTTTGCACAACTCAGAGTTAGGGCAGAGGTTCAGTTACAACTTAGATTTCATTGATATAGTCATTCTATATTAATGAAATATAGGGCCGTAAATGGGCCTCTGATAAACTCCCTATGGGTGAGTTTTAAAGGCATTTATACCGTGTTACTGATTTTGACCAACTTTGACAATAGAGCTACCAATCTCTGCGATCAAAACCTTACCTAAAAGCCTTTAAAATCTCACTGAGTGGGAAAACACTTGCTGGACTTGGTATCATGCCTATAAACAACATAATATTGCTTCACTTTGAGCAAAAATACGTAATTAACTGGCAAAAGTAATATTAATTTGTCATCAAGGGATAGTTGGCCTGGCCGCACCAGCAGTTAGCTTTGAGTACTTATTTGAGCTAGCTGTCAGTGCGAGCCATGCGCGCCTTATTGCGTTTTCGCTATTCCTGCCAGGCAAGAATGGCATCGTCTTCCACTTTATCAAGTGGTCGATAGATCAACGAGTTTTCTTTGAAAGGTTTAGCACAGTCGGCACAATAGGCCGGGATCATCGCCCAGCGTGGTTCGCTGGATTTATTCTGATTGGATTTGTGCAATAGGTTACAGTGAAAGAACAAGGTATCACCGGGTTCAAGTTCAACTTTGACCAACTCATGGTGCTTCAATGCCTCTTCAACAAAAACCATATCCGCGCCTTTTTGATCGCCGGTTGCGTTATGATTAATGCGGCCAATATGGTGCGAACCTTTAAGCACTTCCAGGCAGCCATTTTCAACCGTTGCTTTGTTAATTGCGATCATGCAGCTGACAAGCTTCGGGTACAGATGATAATTATCGTTGGCCCAATAACCATAATCCTGATGCCATTCCCAGGCGCCGCCTACGAACGGCTCTTTCATCATGATTTTCGTGGTGGTATGGAATACCGGCTCGCCGAGAATTTTTTCACAGGAATCAGCAAGGCGGCGACCGCGAGAAAACATGCTGTAAAGGTCATCGCCCAAATCCTGCCAAAGGCTGACTTTACTGACAGTGCCGGAGGCATCCTTTTTATCCCAGGCGTTGGTATATAAATTTGCATCATTAAACGCCTTTTCCTGAAGGCGGGCAATTTCCTGCGGACTGTAAAATCCCTTTGCGATCACGTATCCGTCGCGATGAAAGTCCTGTACTTGCTGATCACTTAAGATGCGGCTGCTGCCATTATTATTTGTCATCTTCACTCCCTCATTCTTTCAATTTATCGGTATTAGCATTGGTAATAGCACTGAAATGCGTTTTTATTACCGCAACGTCCAAGCGCTATTAATGACTGTGCAATCACCTTAATTGAGGAAAAAGCAACATTCAAATTTAAATGAAATATTTATATATGAATGATAAACTCGCTAGTTAATCGTCCAAAAAAACATCTTATAGGTTTGAACAGCGATGAAGGAATTATTGGTGAAACCGGTGCGCTACGCGGTTCCCGCTCTGGATAAAGCCCTTGATGTGTTGGAGTTTTTAGCTTCCCAGACACGTCCATTGACCCAGGCTGAAATCGCTCAGGGCTTAGGTCGCAGTGCCAATGAAATCTATCGAATTTTAGTGAACCTCGAGGGGCGTGGTTATCTGATCCGGGATGAAGTCAGTGGCGGTTATCGAATATCACTAAAGTTGTACAACCTCTCCCATGGTATTGAGCCAATTGCGCTAATTCGTCAGGTTGCCCTGCCACATATGGAAGATTTAGCCGTACAGCTCGGAGTTTCCTGTTATTTATCAATCCTATACCAAAGCCAGACCATGGTTCTTATACACGCAAATAGTCCCTCGCCGGTGTCGTTAAATGTTCGCGAAGGTTCGTTATTCTCTACCCTAAATTCCGTACCCGGAAACGTCTTGCTTGCTCACAGTAATGAGGAAGTAAAGTCGATGATTCTTGCGCGCGAGGCAAGCTATGAAACCTATAGCGACAAACAGAAACACTCTTTGAACAAGCGTTGGCAAGCTATCGCTGAAACCGGCATTTACAGTGCCAGTAGCGAGCTTGCCGATGGCGTTTACGAGTACTCAGCGATAGTTGGCGCGGTTGCGGATAAAGTCATTGCGGCATTAACTATTCCGAGCCTGAGTACCACGTTAATCAAAAACCTGGATAAAGACAGCGTTGAAGCACAGGTAAAACAAACGGCAGGTAAGATTGCGGCACAGTTGAGTAAAGGCTAGTTATGGAACGTCGTTTTTAGGAGAGGACTGCGTCGTAGAGGACTTCGTCGAGGGAGACGTTGTCGAGAGCCTAATATTTGTCATCCCGGCGTATGCCGGGATCTGGCTCTTTGGGTTAAAATTCGGGCCTACCTGAGCGGCTGCTCGTTCATTAAAGTCCTTGGCGGCTCCAATGTACAACTTAATATACCACTAGACTTCTGATAGTTGTGGTGACAATATCTTAGTTTTAATATCTCGAGACAAAGATTCATCAATAATATCCCGACTTTTGTAGTGAATCCTCGGGTAATCAGCCCTAAATTGCCAGGATAGAATATTTAAAATTGAAGTAGCAACATCAATATAGTTTTTCATAAATTCATCAGACGCTTTTTTCTCAAAATAAGGGAAATAGCCAAGAGCGCCTATGTTCTGCATATTTGACTCCGTTGCCGTATGGACCGAAGCACAAAGGTTAGAATACAGGCATTTAAGCTTACTGTACTTTTCCTTAATTTCTTCAGTATTAAATACTTCTGCATCTTCAGCCTTATCAATGACTTCGTAAGTATTTTTAATAGTTATAATATTAGGGTGAACAGTACTTCCAATCGCTTTTAAAAAATTTTCTATAGCGCTTCTTAAAATTTGATCACTTCCTTTGTAGCATCCATGAAGAGAAACAAATAAAGAACTTCCCAGTTCGGAAATGGACTCTCCCAGGTATTTTCCGAAAGTTGAATCCAAATTATCTTTTAAAGGCGCAAGTCCCTTGCAAACCGCGTGAAGCTCTAAAATTGAAAAATATATCTTGTGAGTTCTTTTTAAATTATTGAAGTATTCTAAATTGTCATGTTTTGGTAACTCATAACCAACCACGAACTCTTTCAAGCACTCAAAGTCTTCCTTAATTGATTTTGGGGGCATATAAATTTACCTTGCAGAAAGCTCGTTGATTACGAAATTCCAATTGAAATCACTTCCGTCTTTAGTTCGTAAAATTTGCTTTGTCCTTTCTTTATTTCCGGCTAAAACAGATAAAGCCCTAACTAATACATCAAGTCCTTCATCATCTAATTCCACAGTCGAGCAAATAACTCTACCTATCACATCAGCTCTTGAGCTACGCCCAAATCTTTTTAATTCAATACCTAGCACACTTTTTGAAAAGTCAGCAATATCCTGATTTCGTTTGAAAAGCTCGGTATCAAGAAATAGCGCAGGTAGAGCTCCAATTAGAAAATGTTTATTAGGGTTTTCGGACTCGTAATTTCCAACGGCATCCTTAGCATCAGACTTATCATCTGAAGCACTTTTTATTAAATACGCGACATTTTTAAAGTCTACTTTCGAGTAGCTATCCATTAACCAAGAGAATTCCTCCAAGAAACGTAACAGCGACCTTAGTTCTTTTTCATTCTTCACAACTATTCCTCCAGCCCTAAATGTTGCAATGCTTCTCTAGTTATATCGGCTATGGCCATCTTTGATTTTGGATCATTGGTATCCAAAACTAATTTTTGACTCCCTTGTAGCCGAGCGACTTCTGTTCGCTTCAATAACGATTTATTAAAACGCTTACCTTTCCAAAAGTCAGCCGAGTCAAGGTAGTGTACCGCATTTTTATAAACAGTTTCTCTTTCATCTGCGATTGTTAGAACGACCCCAAGGCATTCTAATGCAAGGGAATAATTTTCCTTAACTCGATTTATTACATTTCTCAAAAGATCAATGCCTGTAACAGATAAGGGTTCGGGTTTAACTGGAACGAGATAGTAATCCGATGCTATCAAAGCTGCAGACATCCATGTAGATGGAGTAGGTGGAGTATCGATAATGACAATGTCAAACAGTTCAGAATCTTTAATTGTGTTTATATACCTTTTAAGACGATGTTCTCTTCCTTGACCTGCGGACATATCTAATCGATATAGGTCAAGTGCTCCGGGCAATAAATACATGTTACTGTTAAGTTTCATAGGAAGAACCTGTTCTAACTCAACTGGTTCGATCGGAGATTCACCGTTAACCGAGCTGGCCTGCACTCGAGGTGTATCGTCAAAAACATCAACAATTGTATGCCCACCAGTTTCTATGTGCTTAACGTAATCAGTACCATGAACTAATGCCTGAGTTGCATTAAATTGAGGGTCTAAATCTATGATTAAAACTTTGAGCTCGTGTCTTCTAGACATGCAGTCTGCAACATTGATCGACAACGTTGTTTTTGCAACGCCACCTTTCATATTTACAAAACTTACTACTTTCATATATTTTTCATTCCTTTAAAACTAAACTCTATTTTGCAGTCGAACGTCTCATAAAGCATTAAAAAACAATAATATATTGACTACATATTATTGAATCAATTGCATCAAACTGGTTGAAATTTTTACTCTGGGTTTTAGAGCTGTTGCATTGGTAGCTTACATCTAAAAAACACGGAGACATTTAACAATTTATAGTGAAGACCACTCGGGTAGCACCTTCTACTCCGGCCCATAAATTACCAGAAAACAGATAAACATCAATACCTTAAAAATGATAATGTGCTCATATGCCTAATTCCTTCAGATATCACTATGAAGACCAAGCATTGTAGCTATAAAGCCCTTGCCTTCCTTAATTCACTCGAGAAACCAAAAAATAAAGTCACAGTACACTAAAGGAGATCCCACTCAAAAACATAGTGGGATGACGGCGTATATTTATAAGAAAATGAAAAAGTCGAAGACTAATCAAGGGGTCAGAGTCGTTGATTTTCAACAACTCTGACCCCTTGATGTGCACTAGGCCGTATTTTGAAACGTCCCGGCATCGAGAATCTGTTTACGTGGTTTGAATTTGCAGATGTAATTCCAGTTCCAGCTTGGGTCGTATTTGTGGCATAAGCCCCAATCCAGGCCAGGTTCTGGTAACTCTTGTTCCGGGCGAAATAATCCCATTGCCTCTGGGCCACCTTTGATATGGGCTTTGATCTCAAAATTAATGCCGTCTTTGGCAAACTGAATGGTGTTTTTCTCAGGGCCGTCGGTAGTTAACATGGTGGCAATACCACCTTGGTAATTCCAGACCACCACTTCATGGCCACTATTGGAAATCGGGTTGTATTCTGATTTTACATAAGGGCCATGAATATCATCGGCGATGGCGACACCATGTTTGATTTCCCTGCCACCAAAATTCATGGTTTCGCCCATGGTTTCGCCTTTGTAATACAGATAAAACTTATCGTTAAAGAACAAAATGCACGGATCATGAACCTTATGACTATCAAAGCTCCCCTTCTCATAGACGTGAAAACGATTATCTTCATCACCTTTCCAGGAACCGTCTTTTGATGGTGATAAAATAGGGCCCGGTGATTTTTTCCAGGGACCAAACGGCGAGTCGGCTTCAGCTAGCGCAATTTCTTCATACTGACGATTGGTATAAGGATATTGAACCGTTTGATAAACCAGATAATATTTACCGTCATGATCCAAAATTTCCGGCGTAAACACTGCACGGTCGTCATAACTTCCTGCAGGTCCGCGACTAATGGCTACGCCCTGCTCTTCCCAGGTTTCAGTATCCGTTGATGTCGCATGCCAGACTTCGGTTAAATCCCATGGGAAGACTTTATCGTCCGGGTTTGCACTACCAAAACCTACGGTTTCACCACTGCCTTTGGTATACCAGCAATGGTACAGGCCGTCGACCAAAATCACTGAAGTAGGATCGCGACGGATCACCCCTTCTTCAAATGCGAAATCGCCCTTTAACGGACTAATATCAAATTCGGTAAGCCACTCAGGTCCTTTTTGATCGTAACCGCGCTCAATGGCACGTTGACTGGCGAGGCTTAATTTGTTTTCAGACATAAATCATCTCTCTAGCAATAATGACTTTTCCCATTAATTTGCCACCAATTGTGCTTCAATTTCTTCAATGGTTTTGTGTTTTGTCTCTGGCAACAGTTTGTATAAGCAGATAAAGCCAACAACACCACTGACGGCATAAAACATAAATACATCGGCGGCACCAACATTATTCAATAGCCATGGGAAAAACTGTTGTACGAAATAGCTGACCATAGAACTGATAAAGGCAAAGACTGGTATCGCAACACCACGCACGCCGGTCGGGAAAATTTCAGAGAAAAGCACCCAGAGAATTGGCCCCAGTGAGTAGTGGAAAGCAATAATGAACAACATAATACCTGTCATCACGACAGCAACATTAATGTTGGTCGCACTTTGCAACAGAATGCTTTCTGCCGCTCGAAGCTCTGATTCTGACATAGTTTTGCGAAGCGCCGCTTTAAATTCTATATCTGTTTCAAAGGTGATATCCGCCATATGGGATATTCCTTCAATACCATGCTCATTTTTTACTTCTATGATTTGTTCTGATGTCAGCTGATAAGTCGCTTGTTTAAAGCCGATATGGCAGACAAATAAACTGATACTGGCCAAGATTAACCCAGACATCAGCAACGGTCTGCGACCCACTTTATCGATTAATAATATCGCGACGATGGTAAAGGCAACGCCGACCACACCAACGACTACGGCATTTAAAAATGCGGCATCGGTACCCACGCCAATTTGTTCAAATACTGTGGGCGCATAGAATAAAATGGCATTGATGCCTGTGGCTTGTTGGACAATCGCAATGGTCAGAGCAACGATAACGGCTTTTCTGAGTTTGGTTGAAAATAGTGCCTTAAACGAGGCAATAAAGGATTTACTGGCAGGGTCGATTTCCAGACTGTGTTTAACCTGTGCCACTTCTTCTTCCGGTGATAAATCATGATCAAAACTGGCAATGATTTCTTTCGCTTCCGCTTCCTGGCCTTTCATAATTAACCAGCGAGGGCTCTTTGGGATCTTAAATAATAATACGAACCAAATGATTGCCGGAATAATTTCGACGCCCAGCATCCAGCGCCAGGTTTGTGTATCAATGGCTAAGCTAGACACCCAGGTTAAATCCGACTGGGATAACATTAAAATCCCGTAGTTAATAAAATATGCAGCCGAGAAACCAACAACGATGCTGACCTGTACAATCGATACCAATTTCCCGCGGATTTTCGATGGGGCGATTTCGCCAATGTACATGGCAGCGACCGATAATGAGGTAAACGCAAAACCTCCGACAAAGCGGGCGACTACTAGGGTTTCATAGTTTGGTGCAAATGTAGACGCTATTGCCGAGAATATATAAATAAAAGAGATGCCGATTAAGGTTTTTTTGCGGCCAATTTGATCACAAATATAACCGGTGATCATCAGCGCAAACAACACCGCCAGACCAGGCGCACTCACCATGGCCCCTACTTCCATATCCGAGAGTGAAAATTCCTTCGCTACAAACTTAATCGTTCCAGAAATTAATGCGGCGTCCAATCCCAGAATAAATGCCCCAAACGCCACCACCATGGCACAAAAGTAGACACTATGGCTTACTGATTTCATATTCTTCCCCAAATAAAACCGTGTTTATTGTTTTTAAATTACGGTACTTCTTCTAATTAGCTCTGATGTTACCTTAACCACGCCACATTGTTAACAATTAAATATATTCAATTATTGCATTTATTACAGTTCTAGCCACAACTCAAAGGATTTTCGGTTTGCACTACCCTGACGTTATTGATTTCAAGATCCATTTTACCCCCGGTATAAAGCATAAATGGCGAGGTTACTTTACTTAAATCAAAGTCAGCGCGTTTAAAACAACTTAACGGAATTGGTAACATGGCCCACTCCCCTTTAGGCAAGCGTTTAAGGGCATTTTTCAATGGAAAACTACTACGACATTGCCAGTCCCAGTTACATTCCATGGTAAAATCAACATTTTTATTCGGGGCATTATTGACTTTAATGTCGATCAAAAGAACCCCTCTGTCTTGATAAGGCAGTAAATTTGCAAACCTTTGCGTATTAATGATGTTGGCGGTCATCACGTTTTTATCTTCCGTGCCCCACTCATTTTTAACCCCTTTAGGTTTCCAGGTTAGCCGCACGGCATCTCCTTCAACATTACGAGTCGCCTTCTGCGCTTTTAAACTCCCTTTGGCCGTTTTACCAGACTGATTTTCCAGGGCAACCTGGCCAAATTGCAGGCTAAACTGCCATGGCGTGTTAGACTGTCCAGCAATAAAGTAATCTGTGGTCTGGTTCAGGTTTTGCGGTTGCTGTTGCTGTTGTTGCTGCGCCTTAGTAACCGAGGTACTTAGCAAAAAAATAGTCGTACCAATAAGAATACGAACCAAGCGGTCAACGTTGCGCATTGTCATTTTTTTAATAATCATACGTTTGCTCTTCTATTATTGATGTTTTAACAATAGGTGGTGGTCTTACGCCAGGTGAGCCATGAAAACGTCATGCCATTGACGATTGCGTGGCAAACCCGATTGTAATTGTAATTGGTTGTGTTTAGTCGTCTCGATTTGCGCGAGCAATTGCTGGACTCTGTCCTGAGGGAGAGATTGCAGTAACTGTGTTGGATAACCGCTACCATACAGCACATATTGATAGCTGGCTGCCTGAAAAATCTCACCATTGCGGTCAAAATCCAATAACGATGGCACCCGATGACGCCACAACTGTAAAAGCTCTTTAAGACGTTCTGGTATTGTTTGTGGGTCGCGATGATCCAGCCAAAAACGCGATTGTCGTTCACTTAACACATAATGCAGTTTCAAAAATTCAATCACGCGTTGCCAGCGATAATGAAAGGTCTGATTGAAACGCTTGGCAATAATTGGCATTTCCGACTGAACAACGGGCAATTGTTCGGCCAGCATATTTGCCGAGAGTTCGATCATCACCAAAGCCGATGCTTCCAACGGTTCAATAAAGCCGGCAGACAATCCGATTGCCAGACAGTTGCCTAGCCAAAACTGCTCTTTGTAACCGGGATTAAAGGCTATCTCGCGTATCTCATATGACGAGCTAGACATCGAGCTGAAAGACGAACGTATATATTGTTCCAGCACACCTAATGCGTCTGCCGATTCCATATGTCTTGATGAATAAACATGACCGATTCCCCGTCGTTGCGGTACCGGTATGTCCCAAATCCATCCACTTGTTTGCGCGCTGGCACGGGTAACTGAGGCGATTGGTGATTGTTGTTCTGGGATTTGCGCCGTTAGTGCCCGGTCACAAAACAAAGTATCACTGACATCAATATTTTTGACCGACAGAGCCTGCCCCAATAACAACGCTTTTATGCCGGAGCAATCAATAAACAAATCTGCATGAAGTTGTTCATCAGTGTCGGTATCTAACGACGTGATGTTTTTCTCTGCGCCTACATTGACTTTTTTAATGTTGGCGATCCGATGCTCCACCCCGAGTTTGCCCATACAATGATGTTTGAGATATTTGGCAAATGCCCTGGCATCGAGGTGATAGCCATAATTTAAATACGCATCATAACTGCCCTGGCGCGTCGTTTTAGGTGCTAAACCGAGCGCACAGGTAGCATGTTGAATGCTTATATATTGGCTAAATGGCTGAGCTGTCTTTTGCTGTAACCAAAGCCGCGACAAATCGCCTTCGACAGCGCCAGGCGGCACATCAAAAGGGTGTAAATAAGAGGACTCGGTATGTTCGCTATGCCAGTTAATAAATTGCGAACCTTGTTTAAAGGACATTGGAACATGGCGAAAAAGATCCCGCTCGTCAATGCCAAGCTTTTGCATCGTATCCGGCATAGTCGGCCAGGTACCTTCACCGACGCCAATTGTTGCGATGTCAGCGGATTCCACCAGGGTGATGGTTAATTGCTTTTGGCGAATGCGCTGTTGATGGGTCGCAGCTAATATACCAGCGGTCAACCAACCGGCGCTACCACCGCCAACGATGAGAATGGACTGAATGGGTGTATTATTCATTTACATCACTATTGGTTTATTTGTTATCTAAATTGATAAAAAAAGCCCTAAGCGTGCAGCATAGGGCTTTTCAATTTAATGCCAGCTTGCACAACCTTGCCAAAACAAAGGGGAGAGTGCAAGTCGGCTTAACGCTTGGTTATTCAACTTCGATTAACTGCACGTCATCAACAATAAAGTCACCATTGCCGCTCCAAAGACTTGGTTTGAACTGAATGGTTACACCGCGTTCACTCCAGTCTGTGATGCTGTTGTAGGCGTCAACATTAATGAATTGTTCAATCACAAACACTTCATCTAATGGATGATTCACCATATTGCGAGAACGTGGTTGGATTTGTGATTGCAGATCATCACCAAAGACCGACGTTGCTTCACCTTCATTGGTGTCAAACAGGTTCAGCGTGATAGGACTAAATCCATTCCCGTCATGTTTTTTGGCAACCACGATGAGGCGCAACAGATACTTTTTACCATTTTCAATGGTGCCTTTAGGCAACGCAAGGTTCGCTGCAGCCCAGCCGGTAGCACGTAGACTGTGTAAGCCGTTAATTGGCGTTACCGATTCAATCGCAATATTACCGCCGGTCCAATCGCCTAATGTACCGTCTTCAAAATTAACGTTGTTGCTACCTGATTGATAAACCGCATTGTTGACCGGATCCGAAGAGAATCGACCAGCAAAAACATCATCAAGGCTAATCAAAGACGTACCTAACGTCAGTTCACGTGAGCTGGTGGTATCATCGCTTGCCAGCACGAATGACGTAACATTGGTGTTATGCTCTTTCCAAGGAACTTCAGCGCCACCAACAAATGGAGGATGGAATCCCCAGGTTTGATAAACCGGTACTTCGCCACCGTTAATCCAAGCACTATAGCGGCCCCAGTTACCGATGCGATCGGTCTGGCGTACGTAATAAGCACCACCTGTTTGCACATCAAAGCTTTGCTTGATGGTTGTTTCACCGGACGCTTCTAAGTGATACGCTCCCTCGTATGCTTCATCGCTAGCGACAACGTCAACTAAACTTGAATCCGCAACTGTCCAGCCGGTTAAATCTCCGGACTCAAAACCACCATTGGTTAACAGACTTGTTGGCTCTTGACGGGTAAAGTTGATTACAAAGCTGCTCTCAACTACATGCCCGGCAGTTTCACCTTCTTCCCCATCCGTCAGGTTAAAGCTGTATTCCCAACTTGCCATATCGCCGTTTGCTGCGACATACTTAGAAAAATCAACCGGGTCAATGACGAGTACGGAACCAGAAGACTTATTAAACATAAGTGCTGGACCGCCATCAACTGGTGTGATGCTATCTACATCGACAAGGATCGGATCGCCGTTCCATTCGACCGTGTATTTTTCATCAGCAAGATCGACAAAAACCATGTCATCATTGTTTGTCAGGTTGCCTTCATAAGTCATTACCACTTCTGGTGGCAATGGCTCTGGACGGACACCACGAATGTTAATCGTCGCCTTGCGAGGTAAGCTGTGGTTATGATCTTCAACATTATAATTAAACATCAAAGAAACCGTTTCACCTAATGCAATTTGCTCACTGATACTGGCAATATCTAAGGTCAATACTGAGCCATCAAGACTATGAATATCGAACGTGTTCGCCGAATCGGCCGTAAAACCGGAAATCGACAGCGCTTCACCATCAGCATCAACCACGCCTTCAAGTAAATCGACAACGCCTTGCGCATCAAATTTGGTAAAACTTACCGTTAAATCTTCGAATACCGGGGCGAAATCTTCACCAATAACCGTAACTGAAATCGTACGCGGTACGGCGGCTGCGCCATCACTGATATTGTAAGTAAAATTAACCGTTAAGGTACCACCGGTATCTAGGTTTGGCGCGATTGCCGATGGACGAACACCTAATTTATTGCCTTCAAATTCAAATCCGGTCATATCTTCAGCATCAGAGCTAAAACCATCAATAAAAAGAATATCGCCATCCGGATCGAAGGCGATGCCTTCACCATTTTTCGCGCCATCCGGTGTACCAAGCAGGTAAAGAAATTCAAACGCATCGGCTTCGTTATATGTGCGAACAATATCGCCACCATGTTCCGGTGCAGCATTTACACCATCATCCGGTTTTACATAGTCATCATCACAGGCTCCAAGCATGGTCGTGAACGCCAGAGCCAACATCATTTTAGATTTTTGGAATGTCTTCATAATCAAACACCATTATTATTTTTAAAGACGGGACTGAATCCTCAGCCCCGTTTTAAAGGATTAAAAGTTAACGCGAACACCTAAACGATAAGTCGTACCGACCTTATAGTTACGATAGGTGCGAGATGTTGGCGCATCGCCTTCAAGCGGATTGCCTTCTTCCAAAGCGACAAAGTTATAACCTGAACCATCCCATTCACGCTCAACCGCGATTTCGCGACTGGTAAAATAGGTGCGGTATTCTTCATCCGTCAGGTTGATAGCCTGGAAAGTAAACATCACGTTTTCGTTAAACTGATAGCTCGCAGAAATATCTAAGGTTCCGCGACCTTCATTCCAAATAGAACCCTGGTTCCAGGTTCTGCCCTGCAAACCGGTATCATAATCGGTGCCTACCAGTGAATCACTGGTGCCACGATAACTGATACGGAATTGATGGCCATCCTGCTCCCAGAAAAGCGTTGCGTTATAGGTATGCTCCGGCGTGTCTGCTACCGGATAAGCCGGTAAATCCTTGGTCGGATCAATGCTAGATTTGTCGGCATCATACTCACTATCCTGATAGGTATAGTTCGCAGAGACACCTAAACCACTCCAGATTCCCGGTAAGAAATCGTAAGTCTGAATGTAGCCAAGTTCCAAACCTGTGATTCGAGCGCCTTTACCATTGATGATTTTGCTCACGCTATATTGCGCACACAAATCACGTAGGTCATCACTGAAACGATTTGGATCGGAAGGCCACCAGCCGTAATCGGCGGTTGCGCGAAGCGGCATACAGCCCTGCAACCCGTAATCACTGCTCTCATCCCCAGTTGCAAGAAGCGGTAAATCTTCCTGAGAAACCGGGCCATCTACCTCACGTAAGTCCATTAAGTAAGTCACCGCACTTTCGGTATCGGTGAAATTTTTCATGTCTTTGTGGAAGATAGCGGCACTTAGCATTGACGATTCATTGAAATACCATTCCAAAGAAAGATCTAAGTTATTAGACTCAAGTGGTTCAAGCTTAGTGTTATACATATCAAGGCGACTACCTGACTGAGGATTACCAGAACCCCAATAGCCGTTTTCGTTTAGCTGAAATCCCGGACGTAACTTGTCAATTTCAGGACGAGTCATGGTTTTTGAAACAGCCAGTCGACCAATCCACTCATCACTGAACGCATAGTTTAAGTTCAAGCTTGGTAGCCAGTTTTCATAAGAATGAGAACCGGTTGCCGCAAACGATTGCAACTCTTTATTCTGCGTAGATGTAAACGGAAACTGGTTCGCATTTAAGGTACTTAATGGCGTAGTGCCATCATACGTGATTGCAGAACCCCAACCGTGGTTACGAGTCGTAGATACATCGGCATAACGCCACATATTTAACCAGTTAAGCGCGATCCCTGGATCTGCAAGGCTTGGATCTTGCTGGAACGCTGCCCAGGCCGCATAATCGGGATCATGACAAGGCCCTTGATCTGGGATTGGTGTCCACTGTGATGGATCGGTACCACTGCTAGTATCATACCCTCGACCATCAACACGCTGATATTTTTTCTCATAACCTAGCGTTACAGCTGGGTCTGAAAATACCGGCGCTCGACAGGCTGGTAAACTGGTGTCGCGTAAATCGCGCAATTGTACTAGATCAAATTCACGTTCAAGGGTTTCGGTAAACTGCCAAAAATTTGCACCGGCATAACCCTCAGCATCAACATCTGTTTCAACGTAACGAATACCCACGTTACCGGTTAATCGACCATCAAAATATTCGAAGTTTGTCTTCAAATAAAATGCTGTTGTGTCAATATCGGTGATCCGGGATTCGGTGTTGTTCGGGGTACGAACAGTATCTTCAGAGTCCAACATAATGGATGCCGCATAAGCCGCATCTACCGGGATCCAGCCTTGGGTAGCGCCATTGCGGCCATAACCCAGGCTATCCATAAAGTCATCATAAGGAAGACCGCCATCTCGTGCGATTAAAGGCGCACGGATATCGAGCATTGAACCACCAGGTACGACAACCGGGTTACCATACTCATCTTCAATAACTTCAGAGGCAGTGACAGTATCAAATTGGTAGCTTTGATTATCGACGTCTTTGGTACGTTGGGTAACTTTGGCACCAAACTCTACCGAGGTAAGGCCGACAACATCTAAGTCATATTCAAAATCCAACTGAATATTGGCTAGCTCATCTTCGACGCTACGATCGGTTTCACGTAAAAATGCAAGATGCTGAACATCAACATCGGCCGGATTAAAACCGGTATAAACAGTATTATCTTCGTAACCTGGAACAAAAATCCCGGTATCCGGATCGACTTCGTTAACAATTTGGTCGCCCAAGTCTACAAAACTATCACCAAATACCATTTCACAACGGCCTGAGGTACAGTCATAACCTACTGGCTCAATCATTTCACCAGCATCGTAAAGTTTTACGGCAGGAACATTCGGAAAGTTTTGCAATGCAGCAAACGCACTTGGTAAAGAATCCGATTTACTTAAAGAATAACCAATTAACCCCGACATACGGAATTCATCAGTAATTTCCTGTTTAATATTTAGTGCTGCACTGAAGTTATCCGATTCGTCGCCACCGGTGCTGTTTTGAATATCACCAGCGCCAAAGCGGTTAACGAACTTTGTCAGTGTCGATGTGTCAGTATTTATGGTGTACCAATCCGCCTGAGGATCGGTAAAAGGCGCCGCTGGGCGCAAGGTACCTAGCGGTTGTTCACCTTCGACAAAATTGTTATTGCCAGGGAAACGACTTACCACCGCATCGTTATAGCGTTTTTGCTCAGCTTTGGTATAAGTCGCATCAAACATGATTTCAGTGCTATCCGTCGGTATCCACTGTAAACCTAAGTTAATACCCTGACGGTCATTGCTATTTTGATGCAATTCATAACGAGTACTTTGGTGCTGAATCGCTCTTACCGGACCGGCAATAACATTGCCATCCTGATCGCTGGCAACTTCGATATCTTTGGAAGCAACAAAGTTTTCAACACGATATTGATCTTTACGAAAGGTATTGGTTTCGTCATAAACAGAAAGTGCAATACCAAAGGTCTCATCTAAGAATTTTTCAGACAAAGCGAATTGAATTTTATAATCTTCTTCTTCGGCAAAATCATTGTAACGCCCTTGAAGAGTGAAACTGCGGATATCTTTGGCGACATCTAATGGACGCACCGATACCAGGTTAACATTCGCGCCAAGTGAACCTTCATCCTGATCGGCACTCGAGGTTTTAACAACTTCGAGTTTGGACAAAATATCGGATGAAAAGGAACTTAAATCAACCGCTTGGTTGAAATCAGTAGACGTTAATTGCTGACCATTGAGGGTAATATTGTTCTGGTTGGCGGATGCACCACGAACGGTTATTTGCGAACCTTCGCCATTGGCACCGGACACCACCGATACACCGGTTACTCGTCCAAGTGCGTCAGCGATGTTTTGGTCGGTGTTTTTGCCGATATCTTCGGCATTGATTGAATCAACAACCCCATCGGCAAAACGCTTATCATTGATAGATTTTTTCAGACTGCTTTTTAAGCCAGTCACTTCAATGACTTCAATTTCTTGTTCAGCTTTAGCTTGCTGCGTATCGGTTTCTTCCTGAGCGTAAACATTGGCACTCAGAACCGATAGGACTGCAGCATAGACAGCACTACGCTGAAACTTTTTACCTGTATCTCCCATCTCATTTCCCCATTAAGATTTTCAGTATTTTTGTTTTTTAAATCAATCAGCGGGATACCTAACACAGGTTTGTTGTTAGATCGTTTGCTAATTATTGCCCACTTTAGACCTTGAAATCGTAGATTGTCAACAATTTTGTTAACAATCTTCAATCAACACATCGTGATTTTGTTAACAATTTAGTTAAGGCAGTGTTGGTTATTATTCAATCGATACGTACAAAAAACCGCTAGAAGAGAACCGATTCAACCACAGAAAAAAATAAATATATTCAATATTTACAATATGTTAAAAGTGATTTGTATTTTCAAACATGGTCGAATTATGGAAGGTCCAAAAAACGGGTAACGGGCAACAACAGTAGGCTCGTCAACATCACAGCAGGGGTTATAAAAAATAAAATTATTGTTAACAATTTTCTTTTTACAATTCCTTGGGTATACTCGCCCCATTCAAGTAGAGGAATAATGATGCTAACAACGAAAAAACTCATCTTGGCCAGTATATTCTCTTGCGCCACATTATGGGGATGCAGCACGCCAGAGTCTGCTTCTGATACTAACGCTAACTACGGCAAAAATGAAGCAAAGAACGAACCCGTTAATCTCGCAAGCTTATTTGACCTAACTGATGCTCAGCAACGAAGTAAAAATATTAAAACCTTCAAAGCGGATACAATTTATGATGCCAGCAGCGACACGTTAACCGTTAATTTTGCCGCTCAACAGAATGCTTATAGCTCAGTAACGTTTGTTTCCGAGCCAGGCTGGAACTGGCAGGCCTATCAGGATTTTAATATTGCGTTTGATATTGGTAACCCAGGACAACATTCGGTACAGGTTTATCTGGACATTACCGATGGTAATAACGACACCTATACGCGCAGTGTCAGCATCCCGGTAGGAGCGGCATCTACCTATTATGCCAAGTTAGCCGGTCACGATTTGGCAACGCCAGATGGTGATGAAAAGGTAGAGCTGAATTTCACCTCAGGTCTTCGCTCAAACCCGCCAACCTGGGAAAGTGACGAAACTCAGTTTGTTTCCTTATGGGGTAAAAAGAACCTCGATGTGTCTGACATTCGCAAAATTTCATTCAGTGTACAAAGTGCGCTTTACGATAAAGTCATTACCATCAGCAATATTCGACTGCGTCAAAACCCGGACATGGATCCTGAGTTTTTGACCGGTATTGTCGATAAATATGGGCAAAATGCGAAACTGGAATTCACCGGTAAGATTCATAATCAGCAAGAATTAATCGCGGCTCGTGATAAAGAGTTCTCAGGTCTGAAAGAAAGCTATGGTGAGCAACGGTCAAAATTCGGGGGATGGAAAAGTGGTCCTCGCCAGCAAGCTACTGGATATTTCCGTACCGAAAAAATTAATGGTAAATGGATGATGGTAGACCCTGAAGGTTATCCATACTTTGCCACTGGCCTGGATATTATCCGTCTTTCTAATACATCAACGATGACTGGATATGACTTTGATCAGGGCTTAATCAATCAGCGCAAAGCCGGCGATTTCACCCCGGAAGATTCTCAAAAATTAAATCGCGTCAGCGATCAGGCCATTGCCACCCGTTATGTCGCATCAGAATTGAGAAAAGACTTATTTAACTGGTTACCGTCTTATGATGAACCATTAGGCAAACATTTTGGTTATCGTCGTAGTGCGCATTCCGGGCCTTTACAGCACGGTGAAACCTACAGTTTCTATTCAGCAAATTTAGAGCGTAAATATGCCGATATCGATAACGACTACCTGGCGGTGTGGCGCGAAGTAACCATACGTCGGATGTTGACTTGGGGGTTCACGTCGTTTGGTAACTGGACTGACCCTATGTATTACGATAACAACAAGGTTCCTTATTTTGCTAATGGCTGGATTATTGGTGATTTTAAAACGGTTTCCAGCGGCAATGACTTCTGGGCACCGTTACCTGATGTGTTCGATCCTAAATTTGAAGAGCGTGCTATGGCAACGCTTAAGCAGGTTGCCAATGAAGTGCAAAACAACCCTTGGTGTGTCGGAGTATTTATCGATAATGAAAAGAGTTTCGGTCGCCCTGACAGCCTGGCTTCACATTACGGTATCGTGCTTCATACCATGAACCGTAACGGTGATGAGGTTCCAACCAAAGCGGCATTTATGAAAGTTTTAAAAGATAAATACGCAGATATTGATGCTCTAAATAAAGCCTGGGATACGGATATCGCCAGCTGGGACTCTTTAAACCAGGGCTTTGAAGGTGATGTTAACCAACCGGGTCAGGTAGAAGATTTCGGCCTGTTGTTATCAACATACGCTGATAAATACTTCGCGACGGTGAAAAAAGCCATGGACCAACATATGCCTAATCATATGTATATGGGCGCACGCTTTCCTGACTGGGGAATGCCAAAAGAAGTGGTAAAATCCTCTGCTAAATTTGTCGATGTTATCAGCTTTAACTCATATAAAGAAGGACTCGTAGAAAGCAAATGGAAGTTCATGGAAGAAATTGACATGCCAGCGATTATTGGGGAATGGCATATCGGTGCCTCAGATTCTGGTCTGTATCACCCGGGCTTGATCCATGCAGCCGATCAGCAGGATCGTGCCAAAATGTATAAAGATTATATGAACTCCGTCATTGATAACCCTTATTTTGTGGGGGCTCATTGGTTCCAGTATATGGACTCGCCAATCACCGGCCGAGCCTACGATGGAGAAAATTATAACGTCGGTTTTATCAGCGTCACCGATCAACCGTATCAGCCGATCGTCGATGCCGCTACTAAAGTGAATAGTTATATTTATGAGCGTCGTTTTAATCGTGCAACGCAATAGTAGCAATGACTCAGCGCCTTAATAACGCGGCCTTGTGATAGCATTATTGAAGTGTTAACAAAAAACATCGATTAAGAGAAAAACCTGAGCGACTTGACTATTTTTCAATGTCGCTCATCTTGTAAAACACTAAAAACAAACATAAATTAGTTTTTCGTAGATATGTTTTGTAGACAATAAATAATTTTACAATTGTCAAGAGTAGTTGGTGTCTTTACAATAAGGTATAGGATTGATTAAGGACAAGTACATGGCAACATCACGGACAACGAAAATTTTATCCGTTAAAGACCAAATCGCAGAGCAGTTGCGTACGGATATTATCTCAGGTGCGTTTCCACCAAATACCAAGCTAAATGAAACCGAGCTGGCCAATCGCTTTGGTTTATCACGCGGTCCTATCCGTGACGTGATTTTACAGCTGACCAAAGAAGGTTTGCTGATCTCAAAGAATAATTGTGGTGCCTCGGTGAATAGCGTGCTTGATCCGAGCATGCAAAAGTTGATGATAAAGCTTCGTCGTGAAATCGAAGTATTTGCCATTGAACAAATCAATGACACTTTAGGCGAGCAGGAAATAACCGAGTTGGAAGCCATTCTGGCGGATTTGCAAAAAGCTCTGGATGCCGAAGACTATGCGGAAGTTACCAAAATTGATATTTCATTCCATCGCTATTTAATTAATAAAGCCGGTGGTGATGAGTTGGTCAATATCTGGTATCCGTACGTGATGCGTATGCGCTTGAATTACAAGCGTATCAGCAGCAGTTCGCAATGTGTTGATGAACATAGCCGAATTCTCGATGCGCTTAAAGCCGGCGATGTTAAATTGGCGAGCAAAGCCGTGAAAGCGAATATCAAGTAGCAGGTTTGTATGCACGAAAAACACCCTAGCGGGTGTTTTTTTATCGCTCATACATATTGTCAACAATTTACATTGTTCAATTTGAGCGCAATTAAAACTAAATCAACAAAAACAATAGGATTGAAATGACAACGTATTGGTTTCGCACTGCCCTGGTTTTGCTCGCAGTCTTGTATAGTCTGATATCTGCTCAGGTAAAAGCCGATTCAAAATCGCCGATGTTTATCGATATTAGCGAATCCATCGGTCTTAGCGAGCCAAACAGCTGGAAATATGGCGGGCCAAGTGTCGCTGACGTGGATCAGGATGGCAGACTGGATTTCGTGTTGCCAAATCACGATCAACACCCTGCCTATCTATATTTCTCTCAAAAAGACAACACCCTGTTAAAACACCAAACACCAATTGGTCAGTGGGATGCCCATGGTATTGCCGCCGGTGACTACGATGGTGATGGCGATCTGGACTTCCTCGTTGCCCTAGGCGGAGGCAATGGCAGTCAACCTCAACCACCAAGATTGTTAAAAAACCAACAAGGTAAATTTGTGGATATTACCGATCAGGCCGGCATTGCTGATATGGGTGCGCGTGGCCGCTCAGTGCGTTGGCTTGATTTAGATGCTGATGGTGATCTCGATTTTCTGCAAATCAATGCAATGCAGATCCAAGGTGAAAAAGGCCCCAGGAATATTTTGTTTGAAAACTTAGGTAATGATACGTTCAAGTATCGACCAAGCCCGGTGTTTGAACAGATGGATGCTGAACGGGTATTCATTACCGATCTAAATGACGACGGTCGCCCGGATTTACTGGGTTTTGCGCCTTATACCCCCTTGGTCATCCTGCAGGCCACTGCTGATTTTTCGTTCTCAGACGTTACCCATGACCTATTACCAACTAAGTTATTAGAGTTAGCTCATGTTAATGCGATTGCGGAAGCGGATGTCAATAATGACGGTTTGATGGATTACTATTTAGCTCGTGGCAAAGCGCTGTATCAAATCGCCAACAATAGTATTGAATATGACCAAAGCCAAAGACGTCTGGATTTGCGTGACGAGGGGAATAAAAGTCAGGATGGCGTCACATTTACCGGTGATCGGCAAGTTTACCTGACCGACTTTTATCACTTTCCAAGAGACCGCAACGTCACAGCCCTCCCCTTGTACCTGGGTAAAGAGCAAGTATCCATTTCCGAAGTTAGCGATATGACCGCCATTAACGCTAAGCAAGCACAGGGCTTTCCAGATAAGTTGGATAAAACCGGCTGGTATTTAGGGTATCTTGGACAAAACCACGAAGGTAAACACCAATGGCGTTTAGCCTGGCATCTTGCATCCAATGTTGCTTGGGATATTCGAGCTTCCATCATTGGCGTCGATACCTTTAAAGCCGACTTTGTTCCGCAAACGCCTGGTATCGCTGACGTACTATTGATGGGTGATGCCCGTGCAAACGCAAAAAATAAAAAATCTCAGGTTAGATTCGCTGATGCATCTCACCGACTACCACCACTTAGCAAAGACAATAATCAAGGGGTAATTACTGGCGACTTTGATAACGACGGTCGTAGTGATTTCTTCGTTTATCGATTCGGTACCTTAACGCAGCGTCAGGCGGATGTTTTGATGCTAAATCAAGGTGAGCGCTTTAATCAAAACACCCAACACGGCGCCACCCATCTGCCAGCCAAAGCCCATGGTGATATGGGGGCTGCTTTCGACTTTAACCTTGATGGTAAAATCGACATTTTAAGCGGTGATGATGACAACGGCCGTTGGCATTTGTTTGCCAATCAATTGCAAAACCAACACAACTTTATCCGCGTTGAAATTGGCTACTCGGTCGATAACATCGACGCTATCGATCCCATTGGCGCTAAAGTCACTTTGGTCAGCGCTTCTTCAACCCAGACTCGGTTTGTCAACAGTCAGTCGGCTAGCCACTCTCAATCTCTTATTAATACGCTGCACTTTGGTTTGGGCGAGGATGAGAGCGTAGAGAAGATTGTTGTGCAGTGGCGCGACGGCTCGATACAGGAACTTGAACGACAAGAGCTTCAAGAAAGACAAGAAACACAAGAATTAAACGATATACCAATAAATCAGCAAGTATTCCTGGGACAGCGGCTTGTCGCGCCAGGTAAGGGTAAATAAAATGTATAAAAAAAGCCTAATCGCGATTTCAACAAGCCTCGCACTTACCTTAACCGGTTGTGGCGGTTCCGGTGGCGGTGATTCAGAAAAACCTCTAAAGGTGGAAGACACAATACCCGCCCAGTTTAGTTTTGCCAGTGTCACGGATGCTGCCAGCAATACCTGGATTGAATCGCAAAGCATTACCGTAACCGGCATTAGTGCTGCTACCGACATCAGTATTAGCGGTGGAGAATACTCAGTAAATGATGGCGATTTTACCTCTTCTGCCGGGCAGGTGAACAGTGGTGATAATGTAAAGGTGCGAATTAAGTCATCGACAATGGATGCTACCAGTACGCAATTATCGCTGACGATCGGCGGCGTGAATGCAACCTTTATCGTAACCACAGGCACCTCTTTTGCCGGTGTAATCGTTGATATCAACTTTGATACGGTGCACAGCGTTGGCGGTGTCAGCGAGTTTTCCCGGGAAAAATTTATTACCATCCACGCCGATATTACCGAAAACGGCTGGCGCGGAGGTAATGTTCATAGCGCTAATGCAGAAAACGAAGATCCGAACCTGCTAGATTCATTTGCTAACGGTTACGATGTTTACTTTGGCCGAAACACCGGCGGCATGACGTGGCAGCTAAGCCAGATAGCAGAAGATGCTTCACGTCCTGGATTTGCCTCCGAAGCGGATGCGACGTCCCGGGGTAATGGCCAAAAATGGGGATTTAATAACTACACAGGTAATCACTGGGATACCATACGCTCGCTTCAACACCGCGCCTTAGGCATGGTGGTAGGTGCCCAGCAACACCCTTATTGGCCAGACGGTACCCTTACCGCTCAAGGCTGGGCACTATCGCAAACCGATACCGAGGCAGAACCATTTGGTACCGCAACCGGCCACTATATGGGTCAGTATGTCAGCAAATATTTCGATCCAAATCCTGATGATAATGTCGCTAATGGTCAGATAAAGCCGGCATATGTAGAAGTAATGAATGAGCCATTGTACGATCTGGTAACCGATCGCGAAGGTCAGTCTGATCAGGTAGAGCCTGCAAAGATCTTTGAATTTCACAATGCCGTAGCTAATGAAATCCGCAAAACCAACCCTGATGTTCAGGTAGGTGGATACACGGTAGCTTTCCCTAATTTTGATTGGGATAACTTCGAGCGATGGGAAGAAAGAGATAAAGCCTTTATTGATATCGCCGGAGAAAATATGGATTTCTACGCAATCCATTTATATGACTTCCCTGCCTTTCAAAATAAAGAGCAATATCGCAAGGGCAGTAACGCCGAAGCGACAATGGATATGCTTGAGCACTATTCGTTACTTAAATTTGGCGAAACGAGACCGCTAGTTATTTCTGAATATGGCGCCGCAATTCACTCGATGTTTAAGCAAGGCTGGAACCCTGAGCGCAACACATTGCAGATGCGAGCGATTAACTCGATGCTGATGCAGTTTATGGAGCGCCCGGACATGATCCTTAAAACCATTCCATTTATTGTGGTTAAAGCGGAATGGGGTCGTACCGAAGTACCCTATGGCCCAAGGTTAATGGTGCAAAAATTTGAGCGTGATGGCGATGCTGCCGGTGACAAATGGGTCTATTCAGATCTGATACAGTTTTATCAGTTATGGTCTGAAGTAAATGGTACCCGCATTGAAACTAAAGCCAGTGATTTGGACATTCAGGTGGATGCCTATATCGATGATAAAACCGCACATATCATTCTCAATAGTCTCGAATTTACTGACACGGATATTAACCTCAATGCCTTCGGATTAGACAGTGCCAACATTACAGAGGTTGAAGTTAAGCATCTAACCACCGTTGATAATGCCACTCAGGCATCGGCAATTGTTGAGTCGGCGTATAACGAATTGCCAGAGGTGATAACCTTAGGTGCTGAAAGTACCATGATTGTTAAAGTGACGTTTGATAGCGCACCAGCGTTGGATAAGACTGTTGCAGAAACCAAGTATTATGGTGAAAGCTACAAGCAGGCAATCGTTGCTAATGATCTTATTACCAACACGCTAAATGGTGTTGTTTTAGATGACCATGGCGAAGCGATATTACGATTAGGTATTGGTCGCGATCATGGTAAATCGCTATTGCCAGAAGTATCCATCAATGGCACGAGCTTGAATGTTCCGGAAGATTTTCGCGGTTATGATCAGCAAATGGGTAAAAGCTCAGCCGCCCGCGATGGCTTTTACGGCGTAATCGAAATTCCAGTGCCTTATTCAGCCCTGGCTGAAAACAACGATATCAGTATCCGCTTTAGCGATACTGGCGGATTTGTCGCCAGTACCGCATTGCAGGTATTTAACGCTGAACAACCCCTTGGCCGGACGATTCAATAGAAACGATTGCCCGCCCATTTAAGGCTCCAACAAACGCTAGCCAGAGCCACTCTGGCTAGCTCCCTCACTTTTTCTTTAACACCTACAGTTTCACCCATTACATCAACTCCCCCTGTTTAGATCGCATTTACCTCACCCATTTAATTGCGCGACTTAGCTAACGTTTTTAACCGTGATTTTATTAAGACAAACACGATATTTTTCTCATATTTAACTAGACACCCACGGCAACGAATGCGCGTTCTTACATGGACACCCACCGTAATATGCAAAGTTTATGGCCCTAAAACCGGAGCGTGATTTTATTGAGACACCCACGGTATTTTTTCTTATTTAACCAGACACCCACGGCAACGAATGCGAGTTCTTACATGGACACCCACCGTAATGTGTAACACGCTTAAACAAGACACCCACTGTAACTATTAATATGGTTTACATGGACGGTTTATATGGACACACACCTTAAAAATTAAAATTTAATATCCAACATCCGAAGAATTTTGCCTTTAATCCTTCGACTTGCGCTCTAAAAACATTCTCAAATAATTGGCGTTTTTGGAGGCTGTTACGGTGGGTGTCTTAATAAAACTTAATTGCAATCCGCCGTGACTATCGCCTGGAGTCATCTAAATCAATGGCTGTAGCAAGTCAGAGGTTTTGAATAGCATTTCAGTTTTTCAGCAGCCATTGTTATCAAGCGATAAGAAAAAATGCTGATTGCTAATTTTCCTCCTCCTTCGGTTATGACCTAGTGCCGAAGTCGGAAAATAAGCCCAGTGTTCTCGTTACAGTGGGTGTCTTGATAATTTTGAGTCGTAATTACAGTGGGTGTCTTATTAATTAGTGTGACTAATCGCTCTTACTAATCCGAGTTGGTGTCGCTGATGTGGGTGAGCAAATTTTTGCGAAATTGTAGGGGTGTTTCCTGATACGTTTTTTTGAACTGGGCAATAAAATGTGACGGGTTGGCAAAGCCTAAATCGTAGCTTATCTGGGTAATTGAACGCTCACTTTGGCTTAATTGTCTGGCGGCAATTGCTAGCTTGTGGCGCACCACGTACTCAGAATAGTTACAGCGAAATACGCGTTTAAAAAGACGTGAAAAATACGACGGTGATAAAAAGCATTTTTCAGCGGCTTGCTCTAAGGTCAGTTCAATGTTCTCATCATTTTTAAATAGTCCCATCAAGGGTGCCAAACGGGCAAAACCGTCGCGAACCGGTAACGCCGTCTGCTCTTGCTGCTGCAAAGGCTGATAAAATTCCGCGACGGTAAGAATTAACAACCTGATCAGTGCCTGACTGTGAGCACTGTGAGGGTCCTGCTCATTGCTTTGCTGCAACCATTCTACCAGGGTTAATAAGCGCTGATGAGCGGCCACCCCGTGATTTGCCTGCGTTTCTTTAGGGCGAAAGTTTTGTGCATTATTAAATAATGTCGTTAATGTTTTGAGTTCATCATGATTGAATAATGAGGGCAAAAACTGAACGATATACCAGCTTTTTTCACCCGTCGACAATTCGAAATCGTGGCTTTCCATCGCTGGGGTGAACACCACACTGTTATCTGCAATTGCCGACTGGCCACGCATGTTCAGATAGACCCCATCAACCTGCTCAAAAATAATGAATTCGTGCACTTCATGAAAGTGCATCAGGCAGGAATAATGATCATCTTGCAAGTAACGTACATGATGAACTTCAAAGGTAAGCCCCTGCTCGATGCAATAAGGTTCGCAATAAACCTGACGGGTTGCTGACTTCGTTTTTCCGGAATGTGCCATGTTCTCGACAGTTCTCCAACAGAGCAAGATTTTAATAATAATTATCTTCTGACGAGTTTATCACAGCTTTTTCAGTGAATAACAGGGCATAATTTTATTATTTTATAGCTTCATGCTGTCAAAAACTTTACTGACTTCATGATTTAATGAACCCTAAACAACAACTAGGTATTATTTCATGCAAGCACGCGCAATTATTTCCGATGGCAAGGGCAATATGGCTCTGAAAACCATCACCGTGGGTGAACCTGGCAATGATGAAGTTCAGGTAAAAATTATGGCCGCAGGTCTTTGCCATACGGACTGGGATTCGATCCAGAACTGGAACAAGGAATTTATCGTAGGTCACGAAGGCGCGGGTATCGTTACTGCTGTAGGTTGTGATGTTAGCTCCGTCGCCGTTGGTGATCATGTCATATTGAACTGGGCGATCCCCTGTGGTGAATGCTTTCAATGTGGTGAAGGCAACCTGCATATCTGTGAAGTTAACTCCCCCGTTTGTGGTTGTGATCTGAGCGGTCATGCACACCCACAAGCCTGCACTCAAGATGATATGCCTCTTGAGCGTTCATTTCATCTGGGAACCTTAAGTGAATACACGGTGGTAAAACATACCGCTGTAGTAAAAATGCCGAAACACATTCCGTTTGCCAGCGCATCTATTGTTGGCTGTGGCGTAATGACAGGCTGGGGGTCGGTCATTAACGCCGCCAATTTAAAAGCGGGCAGCAGTGCCTGTATTATTGGCTGTGGTGGCGTCGGCTTAAACGCGATCCAGGGCGCCAAGCAAGCTGGCGCTTACCCGATTATTGCCATCGATATCAATGAAGCACGACTGGCACAGGCCAAATCCTTTGGTGCCACTCATGGTATTATCGCTGCTCGTGATGATATTGATTTTGTTGAAGTCGCTGCCAAGGTTAAGGAAATGCTGGGTGGCCGAGGTGCCGATTATGCGTTCGAGTGTACTGCTATTCCGGCACTTGGCTCTGCACCTTTGGCGCTTATTCGCAGTGCCGGTACCGCGGTACAGGTAAGTGGTATTGAACAGAAAATCGATTTTGACTGTGAGCTGTTTGAATGGGATAAAATTTATATCAATCCACTTTATGGCCAGTGCAATCCGCAACGAGATTTCCCAGTGCTGATTCGTCTATATGAATCCGGACAATTGAAACTGGATGAACTGGTCACCAATACCTACACCCTGGAAACCGTCACCGAGGGCCTTAACGACATGCTCGATGGCAAAAACGCTAAAGGAGTGGTCCTGATTGGTGAACAGAGTTAATGGCAACAGGGTTAATTGAAAAAAGATTAAGGATTAACAATGGCAATTTTAAGACTGGAACAATCTGATAATCAGTACACACCAGAGAAGCTAACGTTGTTAACGGTTCATAGTAGCCATACATCACGTCGTCATTCGGTGAGCATTTACAACGCCCAGAGTACAAGTAAAGACTTACCTGTGGTTATTTTAATGCATGGGGTTTATGGCGACCACTGGTGTTGGATGCATTTAGGTGGCGCTCATGTCGTCTATGAACGGTTGCGCCAGCAAGGTCTTAACGAGTTTGTTCTGGTGATGCCTTCCGATGGTGGTATTGGCGATGGCAGCGGCTATTTGCCGCTGGCTAACGGCGAAGATTATGACGCCTGGGTAACCGATGATCTACGCGCGGCTGTCACGCAAACCATTGACGGCGTGTCAGCAAAGAGTCGTTGGTATATCAGCGGGTTATCCATGGGTGGTTTTGGCGCCTTGCGTCTGAGCGCTAAATATCCGGATAAGTATCAGGGAATTTCCGCTCATTCCAGTGTTACATCCATTGCCGATTTAAAACTGTTTACCGACGTTGATGAGCAACTATTTACCGCCAAGGTGGTGGCAGAAAGTGAGTTATTGCCCTGGTTTACCACGGCCAAAAACTTACCGCCTCTAAGGCTCGATTGCGGTGAAGGTGATGAACTATATACCTCGAACTTAGCGCTGGCTAAAGCCTTAAAAGATGCTGGTATTGAGCATAGTTTTGAAACGTTTTCTGGCGGTCACGAATGGACTTACTGGCACCAACATTTAGAAGATACGCTTAACTTTTTCAATCAGATAGAGTTAAGGCAATAGCCTTAACTCACTGCTGTCTACCTTCTTCTTTCTACTCACCACTTACTACTTTCCACTCACTACTTTCCACTCACTACTTTCCACTTACTACTTACTATCCTCTGTTACCGCTATCTGATATGGCACTTTGTTCGCGGCTTGCTGTTTACCTTGCTCATAAAGACGTTGATAGAACTCTTGCTGCTGTTGCTTATAGGGGAGCGCCTGTAGCAAAGGCGTAGTCTGATTATCCAGGTTCCAGGCATTCCAAAGCTCTGCCAACCGATTTTGCAGCTCTGGCCGCTTACCAACCAGATTGTTTTTCTCAAAAGGGTCACTTTGCATATCGAACAAGCTCAAGCCAGCACCGGGCAAGCCCTGATTTAAAAATTTGGCATCAGGGGTTCGCACCGCCCAGATATTATCCGCTTCTTCAAGGCGCCAGAATAACGCCTGATGCGGCGAACCGGTCTTTTCTCCAAGCAGATACGGCATCAGGTTTACCCCATCTAATTGTTTGACATCTGCATTTGCCAGAGCAACCGAGGTAGCGGCAATATCTAAGGAAGATACTAACCCGTTAAATTGAGTACCGGGTTTAATTTTCGCTGGCCAATGGGCAATAAAAGGTACATGAATGCCACCTTCCAACAGGCTGACTTTACCCCGTCTGAACGGTCGATTGTCGGCCCAGTTTTCCCAGGCATTCCAATACTCGGGATATACGCCGCCATTATCTGATAAAAAGAAAATTAGGGTATTATCCAGTTGCCCATTGCGCTTTAACGCTTCAACCACTATCCCTATTCCAGAATCCATAGAATCAATCATCGCGGCATAGATACGGCGATTTTTATCTTCGATATGCTGATACTTATCAATTAATGCTTTTGGCGCATGTAATGGCGCATGGGGTGCGTTATAGGCAAGATATAACATGAAAGGCTGGTGCGTATTATCGATAAAATCCGCAGCATCTTTACTAAGTGCCGACGTCAGATATTCATTAAATTCCGCCGACTTACCATTGCGCTGCAAAGGCACATGGTAAGCATTGTCACTGACGGCAACTGAGTCAGGAAAATAATCATGCCCACCGGGTAAAAATCCATAAAAATAATCAAAACCACGGTTGTTTGGGTGAAAATTTGGGTGCGAGCCTAAGTGCCATTTGCCGATAACTGCCGTTTTATACCCGGCATTTTGCAAGCGTTTGGCAAAGGTTTGCTGCTCAACCGGTAACCCCATATAAGGGTCCTGTGGTGAATGCGCAGCGTTATTTTCCATGCCAAACCGGGCCTGATGACGCCCGGTTAACAGCCCTGCTCGTGACGGACCACAATAAGGATGGGTGACATAGCCGTTGGTAAATATCACACCATTGTTAGCAAGACTATCAAGATTAGGGGTGAAAATTTCTTTGGAACCGGTAAAACCGACATCCGAATACCCCAAATCATCGGCAAAAATCACAACGATATTAGGCGCTTTGCTCTCTGCCGATTTGACGCTGAGATTCACACCAAGCAGCAAAAACAATAGTCCGATTGCTTTCGTGATCACCTTATACCAATCACATTAAGTTTGTGCACAACTCAGAGTTAGGGCAGAGGTTCAGTTACAACATAGGTTTCATTGATATAGTCATTCTATATTAATGAAATATAGGGTCGTAAATGGGCCTCTGGTAAACTCCCTACGGGTGAGTTTTAAAGGCGTTTATCCTGCGTTACTGATGTTGACAATGGAATAACCATTCTCTGCAATCAAAGCCTTGTCTAAAAGCCTTTAAATTCTCACTGAGTGAGCAATAATTTAAAGTGATTGGTATTAGTCATTGCGATTGTACTATTCAAGCAAGATCTCCTTTATTTGGTATAGATCTAGACATCGGAAAATGACAAGCGGTAGGGCCAGCCATCAAATTGCTTGCCAGTTTTAGGATCAACACTCCACTCCCAACATTCAAACTCAAATGCCTGTTGCTGATGATCAACCCGTACTAACCCGTAGCCTTCGCTTTTAACGGCAGGATCGGCAAGGAAATTCGACCAGCTATCACCAACCTGAGACTTAAAGCTTTGATAGGTGACTTTAGGGTTCGCCACGGCCAATAAGCGCATTTTATTACCAAAGGTATCGGTGAAATCGCCAGTATTCGGATCGTTATTACGTTTATTTTCTAATCGCCCTTCCCCTTCAAACCAGCGTTGCCAGAAAGCTGCGCCAGCAGGGCCTGCGAAAAACAAAGGACCGTCGGTAAAATCGTCAATCCCTTGTCTGGCTAACATCGCAAGGTGTTGATCACCGGCCAGCACCACTGCGCCCGCATCTTTAATCAGTTGCACGGCTCGGGTTCGACCATCGTAAGGATAACCATTGGAATCATAATCGAGTAACGGTTTAACATTGCCTTGGGTTTGCGCTGAGCCCCACATCGATGCGGTTAAGCACACCTTAGGTAAACCAGGGTGCATATTCTTCCATGCCCGCAGAAACATCTCCTGACGCAGTCCTAATAGTTCTCCTTGTGCATGACGCGGATCTACTTTGGTATTGCGGCGAGATTTAAACTTTCTGTCCTCAACCAATGCAAAACTTGTCCCGCCATAAATAAAGGCGCCGTAAGTCACTTCTATGCCATGATCAATGGGTGTTGGATCATAAGGTCTTGGGTTGTGGGAATGCTGAATTCGATATGCCATACGAACCAAAGATTTGGTCTGGGTATAACCACCATCTTCTTCCATGCGTTTATCGGTTTCTAACACCACAGGATCACGACCACCAACACCCCAAAGGTTGCCCTGCAGTACATCGTGGTCATCGGCCAGCATGATCACCGGGCGATTGCGCACCGAGTCACGATAAGTCCAGTACCAAAGATACCAGCGATAAAGGAGATCCAACTTTGAATCTGGTTTATTGCGCCAGACCCGGGTTGGCACGCCTTCATAAAACTGATCGCCACAAAACACATACAAATCTGGCTGATGGCTGTCACAGTTTTGCACCAACTGCTGATGCGGAAATAAAATATTGTCTTTGCTGTAACGACCAATATTTTTCTCTTGTTTTATGCGCGGCACATACGGGCCTGCGTCCAGGCTTTTAGCGGTTGCCGTTAAGCAGGAATGCAAGGCGATTTTCAACGGCTGCGCATTACCTGGGTCTTTAACAATTTGGCCAGAATACAGCTCACGCTCTGTGGCAACATCGACAATGCGATAGTCATGAGTTAGCTGATACGGCCAGTTTTCAATATCAAAAGCGGCGACAAAACCTTCCTCTAAGGGTGCGGTTTGATGTACCTTCCAGCCAGCACCCGTATGGCCACTCTCACGACTTTCCAGTCTAAGTTGTTGATACTCATTGCTTGCCACTGGCATTAATTGCGCGCTCAGCCGCAATGAATCCTGATTTAAGCTATATAAACATCCCACAGCAGGGCCAAGTGTCTGGGACAGGTTTTCTTCGACCTTATCCCCTGCTAGCGCCAGCTCGTTAAACCACCAACGCGCACCACTTGCACCGACTGGCGGTGATGACAACAATAAAATATTACCGGCCAACCGTTGAGCATCAATACCGTCCAGTGCGACCTGGTTTAAGGCTTTTCCTGTACCCGCATCGGATAACGTCAGAACTAGCGTGTTGTTGGAACTTTGACCAGATGCGGGCGCATTTATCTGTAAATCCAGGTAAAAGGCTTTTCGGGAAAACTTACCGGTTTTGGTCAGCGGTTTTGCCTTTAACGAGCGATAGTTTAATGGCTGAGCGTCATTGGAAAAATCACGAAAACTCAACGCCCCCTTGTCATCGACAACTGCCATTAAGCCACCGTTGGTGCCACCGGTGCGCTGCACCAATGAGGCGCCGCGATAATCGAGTTCGGTGCCGCCCGCACCAATAATAAAGCCGGCAAAACCATTGCGATTTTGGGTAAGCAATCCAAGTTTCACCCGTAAATGTGCGTTAGCAGGTTTATCATTAAGCTGGTGGGTGAGCAGAGAAACGGTGCGAACTTCAAAGCTCTTATCGCCTTGCAAGCACTCTACCCGGCCCTGATTAAGCTGCCAGTCTTGTAATCGATTGCCCCATAAAGATTCTCCTAACCAGTGACGAGTAACCTCAGGGTTAAAATCTGCAACGGGTTTCAGGTCGCCAGTAGTTAACAGAGATTTTGCAGCCATTGTGCGCAGAGAAAGTGGCAATAATGCCGAAGCACCTAAAATGGCACCACCCTTGAGAAATTGTCGTCTTTGCATAATTCGTTTCTTTTGTTGTTATTGTTGATCGGCTGGATACAAAAAAACCGAACAAAATTTTCATTTCGTTCGGCTTTCAAAGCGATTGCTTAGTAAGACTCGTTTAAGTAGACGGTCTTCTTTTCCATATATTGTTCGAGGCCATATTTACCATCTTCGCCACCGGCACCGGAAAGTTTCCAGCCATTATGGAACCCCTGATGTTGCTCACCAATACCACGGTTCACATACACTTCACCAACCTCTAATTCGGCAATAGCCTGATGAATATAGCGTTGATTTTGCGTATATAAATAGGCCGACAACCCGTATTCAGAATCATTACAGTAACCAATGACTTCTGTAATAGTGCTGAACTTAACAATAGGAACAATAGGACCAAAGGTCTCTTCATGAACCAAGGTATTACTTTGCTCTACATCGATTAACACGGTTGGTTCATACCAATTGCCGCCTTCAAAACCTTTAACACTGGCAATTTTACCGCCAGTGGCCAGTTTAGCGCCTTCTGCAATACCTTTTTCCACTAACGAATGAATGTGGCGAATTTCATTGGCATTAACCTTCGGCCCCATTTCCGTGGCGGGATCCATCGGGTCACCAACTTTAATCGCCTGTACCTTAGGAACATATCGTTTCACAAATTCATCGTACACTGAGTCATGAACGTAAATACGTTCTGCACAGGTACAGACCTGTCCGCAATTGGCGTAACGCGTGGTAACCGCATCGGCTACGGCTTTATCCAAATCCGCGTCTTCCATCACCACAAACGGTGCTTTGCCACCCAATTCAAGCATTAAAGGGGTTAAATGCTTACTACTTGCCTGATGAATGATTTGTCCTGCTCGAGTGCTTCCCGTCATCGTAATAAGCTTGGTGATTTCACTCTCACACAAATGCTGGCCAACAACAGAACCCGTTCCATTAACAATATTTAAGACACCCGCTGGGATACCGGCAGCATTTGCCAGCTCTCCTAATGCCAATGTCGATAACGGTGTTTCCTGTGTTGGCTTAATGACAATCGAGTTACCGGTGATCAGTGCTGGACCAATTTTGCGACCCGCCAACGCCAGAGGGAAATTCCAGGCGGTAATGGCAACGATCACACCACGTGGCACCTTATGAATATAGATTTTTTCATCGGCAATATCTGACGGTAAAATATCGCCTTCAATGGTCAGGGCATTATCACAAGCATATTCAATAAAGGTTGCGGTAACTTCTGCTTCCATCCGCGCCACATCGATAAGCTTACCTTGCTCTTTTACCAATAACGTTGCCAGTTCTTCGTTTTTGTCACGGATCAGGCTGGCGAACTTTCGTAAAATTGTTTGTCGCTCACGTGCGGTTTTTTTAGCCCAAAGCTTTTGCGCCTGCTCGGCGCTTTCTAAGGCTACTTGTGCATCTTCCCGGGTTCCTGCGGGAATGGTACCGACTAACTCACCGGTGCTTGGGCTAAGCACATCGAGCGTATCGCTGGCACTTGACGCAACATACTTGCCGTCAATAAAGTTTTGGTTATTAAAGATCATCATCTAACGTCCCATCCAACCGCCGTCCACCAGGACAACGCTACCATTCATATAATTTGAGGCATTTGACGCTAAAAATACCGTTGGCCCTTTAAAGTCCTCGGGCTCACCCCAACGGGCTTGTGGAATACGATCTAAAATCGACTTTGCACGCTCAGGGTCATTGCGCAGAGCTTCGGTATTATCGGTGGCGATATACCCAGGCGCAATGGCATTAACGTTAACACCTTTACTGGCCCATTCGTTGGCAAGGGCTTTGGTTAACTGGCCAATGGCCCCCTTGCTTGCTGCATAACCTGGTACGGTGATACCGCCTTGGAACGTCAATAATGATGCGGTAAATATAATTTTGCCGCTGCCACGTTCCACCATGGTTTTGCCGATTTCACGACTGATCACAAATTGCGAATTTAGATTTATTTCAATGATATTGTCCCAATATTCATCGCTATGCTCGGCAGCAGGATCGCGCAAAATTGAGCCAGCGTTGTTTACCAGAATATCAATATTTGGATGATCGCTAAGTACCTGCTGTAAAAAACCAGTCACACTTGCTCTTGATGAAAAATCACACTGATAGGCATAAAATTTACGACCGGCTTTTTCTACCGCGAGCTGTGGTGCACTGCCTTGCATAGCAAGCGTTGCAGACACGCCAATAACATCAGCGCCAGCTTCGGCAAGACCTTCAGCCATTGCCAGGCCGATACCTCGGCTACAGCCGGTAACTAAGGCAAGTTTTCCGGTAAGATCAAATTGCTTTAACATGAGTATATTCAGTCCTTATTTTTGTTCTGGCTGGCAAGAAACTAACGCTTTCATTCCGGTAGGATTGTTATCCATATTGGCAAACGCCTTACCAATCTCATCAAGATGATTAATCGAACTAATAAACGGTTTTAAATCGGCTTTGCCCGAGGCGATAAGATCAATGGCCATATCAAAATCCTCACGCTCGTAAACCCTTGCTCCCACTAACTCTAGCTCTTTCCAGAAAAACTGGAACAAATCTACCTGCGGGGCATTAGCATGAATCGCTACCATGCAAATTCGACCACGCACAGCAGCAATTTTTGTCATCACATCGATGGCAGGTTGCACACCCGAGACTTCAAACACCACATCGGCACCTTTACCCTTGGTCCAGCTATCCACATAAGCGGGCAAGTCTTGCTGCAATGGGTTCACGGTCGCGATATCGTATTGCGAAGAAAACTCACGACGGGCGTCATTGACTTCAGAAATGATGACATCTGCGCCAATCGATTTTGCGACCAATGCGACTAACTGGCCGATAGGACCACCGCCAATAACAACCGCTTTCTCACCCGGCTGTAAGTTGGCACGGCGGATATCGTGGCACGCTACCGCTAGCGGCTCCACTAATGCACCCGTTTGCAAAGACACACTATCTGGAAGTTTATGTAAGGTGCGGGCTTTAACGGTCCAGGAGTTTTGGAAAGCACCCGGGGTGTCGATTCCCATAAATTTTAAATTCTGACAGACGTGAGAGTGACCGGCATCACATGCTGGACACTCACCACAATAATCCAGCGGGCGAACCACAACATTATCACCTACGGCAAAACCTTCAACGCCAGCGCCTAATTCAGCGACGACGCCCGAGATTTCATGTCCGATGGTGGCTGGTGGGTTAACACGCTGGTCCATAACACCATGGTAAATATGCATGTCGGTACCACATATACCGACGTAACCGACGTTTAAGCGAACTTCTCCGGCGCTTGGCGCAATTGAAGCACCTTCGACAATTTGAAACGATTTATTGCCAATATACTGGGCAGCAATCATGGTAAACCCCTAACTTTGTTTAATTAAATGCGGTGATAAAAGTACCGGATCGAAATCGACACCGGTACCAGGTGTATCTGGAGCACATGCTTTTCCCTGTTCAAGTCTAAGGGGAGATTTAGTGTATTGATCAATCGGAAAAGAATGTACTTCCAGATAACCGGCGTGTGGTTGTGAAGCCATTAGTGAGACATGTAACTCGTGCATCCCATGACTGCATACGGGTATATCTGCCCGTTTTGCCATTTCAGCAACGTTAAGCCAGCCGGTGATGCCACCGATATTGGAGGCGTCGGGTTGCAGATAACCAAGCTTGGCCTGCTCAATGGCATAGATAAACTCATGAAGAATATGTAGATTTTCACCCATTGCTAATGGAATATTAATCGCGTCGGCGATTTTACCGTAACCTTGATAATCATCCGGAATGGTTGGCTCTTCAAACCAGGTAATTGCCTGGTCTTCAATGGCAAGGCCAAAACGAATCGCTTCATCGATACTCATCGAGTAATTGGCGTCCACCATAAAGGTGCGATCCTGACCTATCAGTTCACGAACGGCACGGACCCGGGCAACATCTTCTCGGTAATCGTCTTTACCAACTTTGATTTTCACCGCTTCGAATCCGCGATCCAGATAGCCTTGAATGTTATTGAGTAGTTTTTGTTCGCTAAAATTCAAATCAATTCCGCCCGCGTAGCAATTAGTACGATTACTCGCACCTCCTGCAACTTGCCATAATGGCTGATTCAAGCGCTTACATTTGATATCCCAAAGAGCAATATCGACGGCAGAGATGGCGAAACTTAAAATCCCGCCACGACCAACGTAATGGAAGTCCCACTGCAGTTTATGCCAGATGGCATCGATATCTGCACTGTTAAGACCAATAAGATGCGGACGGATCTCATCGTTTAGCAGAGTGTAAATCGCACGGCCACCCTTACCTCCTGTGTAGGTGTACCCAACCCCTTCGACGCCATCGCTGCTCATCATACGACAGACAATGATTTCAAAATGGGTGTGATCGCCGTGCTTGGCGTCAGACAGGACTTCAGCCAATGGCACCTGGTAATATTCAATATTGACAGAGGAAATTTGACTTGGCGCAGTAATCATTCTTATTTATTTGTTAGCGAGTTTATTGTTAACAATCTACACGCGACAACTAGTTTTGTAAAGATGAATTGTTAACAATCCTACAATCTAAATAAGAAAGTTTGAAATAGAGAGTGGAATCGGTGCATTGAGCACAAAATTTTGTAAATAAATGATTAATTCGACGGTAAAAAATAGATTTGAAGGCGAGGAATAAAGAACAATCCATCAATGCCGCAATAGATTGTTCTTTATAAAGTTATAGACAATTGCTAGCTGCGCTTAGCGAAATGCACCCTGCTCTGCCGTACACACATAAATATCAGCTTCAAGGCCTGAGCGCTGTTGATATTCATTGGTAATTGCAGCCTCAATAGGTTCAACCAACTCGGTTGGTGCCAACGCGACGACGCAGCCGCCAAAGCCACCACCGGTCATACGGGTACCACCTTTATTGCCAAGTACATTAGCAATAATCTCAACTAACGCGTCCATTTCTGGCGTGGTCACTTCAAAATCGTCTTTTAATGACATATGTGATGCCATCATCAGCTTACTCATGGTAGCAATGTCATTGGTTTTTAGCGCTGCCAGCGCCGCTAACGTACGGTCATTTTCACTAATCACATGACGAGCACGGCGATATTCAACCTCAGATAGATTGGCCTGCTCAGACTGTAATTGCTCCATGGTCAAATCACGTAGTGCCTGCACATTAAAATGTTTTGCAACCGCTTCGCACTGTTCTCGGCGCAAGTTGTATTCACTATCCACTAAACCACGCTTGACGTTAGAATTAACAATCACAAATGAAAACCCTGCAGGAATTGGGGCATCTTCAAACGTTAAGGCGCGACAATCAAGCAACATCGCATTGGATTTTTGTCCCATCGCCGAAATCAACTGATCCATGATGCCACAGTTACAACCGACAAACTGATTCTCCGCTTTTTGGCCTAAAAGCGCCGCTTCAATCCCATCTAAAGGCAATGAATAGAGCTTGGCAAATGTGCTTAAAATTGCGATTTCAAAACTTGCCGAAGAGCTTAACCCAGCGCCCTGTGGGACGTTACCGGTAACCGCTAATGTTGCGCCACCTAATTGAGGAAATTTTTGTTGCAACATTTTGATGGTACCGCGAACATAATTACTCCACATATACTGATCATCAAACGGAATATCATCAAGCGAGAATTCCGTTGATTGTTGCTCACAGTCATGGGCATAAACGACAACTTTATTATCTTCGCGCTTTGATGCGGCTATGGCCGTTCCATAATTAATCGCGGCCGGTAACACGAAGCCGTCATTGTAGTCGGTATGATCACCAATCACATTTACCCGACCTGGTGCATAACAAACCAATTCGCTAGGTACCGAGAATTGTTGTTGAAAATACCGATTTGCTTGTTCTGTTAGTTTCACAATTAGGACTCCTTGTAATGCGTAGCGCTGACATTGCGCAGACGTTCAGCGGCTTGTTCTGCGGTAAGGTCTCGTTGAGCTTCGGCCATCATTTCGTAGCCCACCATAAATTTTTTCACCGTCGCGCTGCGTAACAGCGGCGGCAGAAAACTCGCATGTAATGTCCATTCCGGGTGATCGTCATCATCATATGGCGCGCCATGCCAGCCCATGGAATAAGGAAATGAACACTGAAATAAATTATCGTAACGGGTAGTAATTTGTTTAAGGATGTCGGCAAGACTTAACGTCTGTATGGTCGTTAAATCCGTCATCCGCTGTACCGGAAATTTTGGTAACACTAAAGTTTCAAACGGCCAGGCCGCCCAATAAGGTACAACAACGAGCCAATCATCATTGGCAACGACAACTCGCTCTTTCGCTTCAATCTCCCGTGCAACATAATCCAGCAACAGGTTACCTTGCTTAGCCTGCCAATACTCCAGTTGCGCGTTTTGCTTTTTACTCACTAATGTTGGTAGTTGCGTCTGTGCCCAGATCTGACCATGGGGATGCGGATTCGAGCAGCCCATCATCGCGCCCTTGTTCTCAAACACCTGTACCGACTGAAACCTCTGACCAAGCTCCTGACATTGTTGCTGCCAGGTTTTAACCACCTGCTGAAGCTTAGTTACCGACAACTCAGGCAGCGTTTTGCTGTGATCTTCACTAAAACAGATCACCCGGCTCATGCCTTGTTCCGTGTGCATTTTAAACAAAGGATCGTCGGTTGCTGTAACCGGCGTTGCTTCTTTTAGCGCCGCAAAGTCATTATCAAATACATAAGTGCCCTGATACTGCGCATTCACTTCGCCATTAATACGGGTATTGCCAGCACACAAATAGCAGGATTCATCGTATGCTGGACGATTATCTTCAGCAGCAGGCTCAACCTGTCCTTGCCATGGGCGTTTTGCCCGGTGTGGAGAAACTAACACCCACTCGCCGATTAACGGATTAAAACGTCGGTGCGGATGTTCGGTAGGATCAAAAGTATCGGTCATAATTTCTTCCAAATGTGATCATTTTCTGCGAGTGTAAACGTTTTCATAAAAAGCTACAATAACAATCATAACAATAATCACGATCATGACAAAACAACATTTATCTAGCCATTAAGCTTGATAATAGCTATGATTCGTTATCATTGAAAAATATTTAAACGTTTACATATAACTCAAAACCATGGCGACAATTAAGGATGTAGCGAAACAAGCAGGGGTTTCCATAGCCACCGTATCCCGGGTAATAAACCTCGGTGAAAAAGTGAATGAGCAAACCCGAGCGAAGGTGACCGCGGCGATGCAGGAATTGGGATATCGTCCTAATGCGAACGCCCGCGCTTTGGTTACCCAGAAAACCGCAACCATCGGTGTTGTCATTCCCGAATTAACGGACCCATTCTTTGCTTCATTAGCCAGTGGCGTTGATGAGATAGCTAAAGAAAAGCAGTTGCAGTTACTGCTCAGTACAGGTACCGGGAGCGAGGAATCTGAGTTACAAGCGCTAAATGTTCTAATCGACAGAAACTGTGATGCGATTGTCATCCACAGCAAGCATATCGCCAGTGATAAACTGATAGCTTTGGCGAAACAGCACCCAGGTTTAGTACTGATTGACCGCTGTGTTGATGCAATACAGGAACGCTGCGTCTGGCTCGATAACCTTGAGGGCGGAAAAATCGCTGCCAGGCATTTGCTGGCCCTTGGCCATAAGCAGTTTGCCTGCATTTCCAGTGAGTATGATATCGAAGATCCACGCCTGCGCCTGCAGGGCTTTCAACAATGTCTTATCGAAAACAATATTGAGAGTGACAAGACGCCGGTTACGTTTGCGCCGCCGAATCAACAGGGTGGTGAAATTGCCGCACAGAAACTGCTTACCGATGGTCATCAATTTACCGCTTTATTTGTGTATAACGATGCCATGGCGTCTGGTGCTATCAGCACTTTAGAAGACAATGGTTTTCGGGTACCTGAAGATATTTCGGTGATTGGTTTTGATGATGTCATTCTCGCCAGTTATACCCGGCCAAAGCTAACCACTATGCATTACCCGGTAAATGCGATGGCAAAACAAGCGGCGCATCTGGCATTAAAGCTCACCGAAACAAAAGCCGTATCATCGAAGCAAAAACAGGGATCTGGAAAACACTTACCCCGGCTAGTCAGCCGCGCTTCCTGTGTGCGCAGGTAATACCAATCACATTAAATTATTACTCACTCAGTGAGAATTTAAAGGCTTTTACACAAGGCTTTGATTGCAGAGAATGGTTATTCCGCTCTCAAAAACAGCCAAAATCAGTAACGCAGGATAAACGCCTTTAAAACTCACCCGTAGGGAGTTTATCAGATGTCCATTTACGGCCCTATATTTCATTAATATAGAATGACTATATCGATGAAATCTATGTTGTAAATGAACCTCCGCCCTAACTCTGAGTTGTGCGCAAACTTGATGTGATTGGTATAAGGTTTAACCTTTAGCAGGAATAGCGATACGCTGCTATGTTTAGGGTATTGATTGATGGTTGATTTCGGTTATGCTCGATTACTTTCTGATTTTCCTGGCGATATTGGCATTATTAAGCATCGTTTTTGAGGAAGTTACTCACATCAATAAAGCCAAGACGACGTTATTTTTCGGATGTGTCGCCTGGATGTTGTTATTCATTAACGCCGGTTCAAATACCGAACGTATCAACCACGACCTAGAAGAAAACCTATTGGAAATCGCCATACTCTGGTTGTTTCTCATGTCGACCATGACCTTTGTTGCTTATCTCAATGCTCAGGGCGTGATTCAGGCGGCGATTCAAAAAATATTTCCCGCGCGTATCAGTCAACGCAAATTGATGCTAGCAATCGCTGGCTTTGCCCTGATTCTCTCTTCCTTTTGCGACAATGTGACCGCCACTTTAGTATCACTGGCGCTACTGCAATCATTCGACTTACCGAGAGCGGTGAGAATAAAAATGGCAGTATTGGTCGTATTTGCAGTTAACTCAGGTGGCGTGGCATTAATCACTGGTGATGTCACCACCTTGATGATTTTTCTCGAAAAACATGTAGAGATATCACAATTATTAATGCTATTCGTACCCGCAATTATCAGCGTGTTGTTGCTGGCTTTAGTATTTAGCATAGGCGTTGAAGGCGACGTTATTACCGAACAGGGCGAGCATAAATTCACTGCTGTTGAGCTAGTCATATCCGCAATCTTCATCAGCACAATATTGCTGACAATGGCGCTAAACATTCTTTATGGTGTGCCACCGGTCCTCACGTTTCTGACCGGGTTGGCAACCATGTTTCTGGCCGGTCGGTTTATGCAAAAAGATCGTCGTCGCCCACCAATGCTCGACTATATTCGCCGTATCGAATACGACACCCTGCTGTTCTTTTTAGGCATATTATTGCTGGTTGGGATGCTCAAGGAGATTGGTATTTTAACCTTGCTCGCTGACGTCTATGCTCAGTTCAGCCCAGATGTTTCCAGCTACGTTGCGGGCATAGGTTCTGCCTTGGTGGATAATGTCCCGCTAACCGCAGCCCTGCTCAAAGCACAACCGGAACTTAGCACCGCCCAATGGCTGTCATTAACCTATGCGGTTGGCGTTGGGGGTTCGTTATTAGTCATTGGTTCTGCTGCAGGCATCATCGCGATGAGCAAGTTACCTGAACTAACATTTATGTCCTACTTAAAATATGCGCCAACACTGTTTCTCGCCTACACGGCCGGTTATGTAATTACCATGTGGCTAGCCAATGCGTTTTATGGCGCTGCCGCGTAAAATTTGTCGCAAGGAATAGGATTTTTGCAGACATAATCTATAGTTATACCAATCACATTAAATTATTGCTCACTCAGTGAGTATTTAAAGGGTTTCAGGCAAGGCTTTGATTGCAGAGAATGGTTACTCCACATTCAAAATCAGCCAAAGAGAGTGTACCAGAGGCTCATTTACGGCCCTAACTCTGAGTTGCGCACAAACTTGATGTGATTGCTATTAAACTACTCACTAGTTGTTTCGATGTGGTTTCCCACATTGCCAGTTTTTGGTGTTAAAGGACCTAACACGACTTTCCTTAAGTGTTTATTCAATGCAGTACAGCTTTGTAGACGTTTCTTTTCCCGTGTCTTTTTAAGGTTTCAGGGTCTGAAGGTCGCAAAATTTTAATACATATATTGCGAGAAACACGTGACTAATAAATTAGATTCTTTGCAGGTGCTTCGTGCCCTGGCTGCGTTTGCGGTAGTATTCAGCCATATACCGATGATCAATCGCGGTGAATTTGGCGTCGATATTTTCTTTGTTGTGAGCGGATTTATTATTTGCTTTATCACCGAGCGCGATAGCGATAATTTCATCCTAAAACGTATTTTCAGAGTTCTCCCCCTGTACTATGTCGGGACCATAGGTGTTTTTATGATTGGCACATATGTCCCTGCGCTGGTTTCATCGGAACCAGGATCTGGCATGGAACTCGTCAAGTCACTGTTATTTATTCCCTACCAAAATGCCAGCGGTGAAATCGCACCGGTATTAAAACTGGGCTGGACCTTAAATTATGAAATGTTCTTCTATGTGGTTTTTGCGTTAAGCCTGAGGTTATCAAAAATTCACGCCAGCTCTATCTGTGCGTGCCTGCTCGTTACCCTAATCTGCATGGGGCAGTTATTGAATGTCGATAACCTGTTTTACCAGTTTTATACCGATACCATATTGTTAGAGTTTATCTACGGTATGGCAATCTATGCGTTATGGAAAAACACCCATCACTGGCAGGTATCAAAAACGCTAAGCTATGTGTCTTTAGGGCTGACCCTTGCCGTTGTGTTATCGATGTTTTTCATTGACCGAAGTGGTGCCCGATTTATCTACTTTGGTCTGCCTTCGGTCGCGGTAGTAAGCTTAATGCTTTGGGGCGTTAAGAGCATTCGCTTCCCGCTGTGGCTAATTCTTCTCGGTGATGCCAGCTACTCCTTGTACCTGTTCCACCCGTATCTGGTTCATGGTGTCGACCGATTGCTATTTAGTATGGATACCCTAACGCCAGGCAGCGCGTTAGTGGCAACTTTAGTCGTTATTGCCTGCGGCTTATTATCGATCGTCTCCTTCTATGTCCTGGAAAAACGCAGCAACCTATGGCTACGAAATCGTTTTATACCACGTCGTCGCCCAACCCGTCCCGTGGTACCTCAATCGGCTACGACACCGACGATAAAACCATTAATACCAGGAAAAAATATTCCTACGCCATATAACCCGTCTTTACGAAAATAATGCAGCCTTTCTCAGAAAAAGGATTATGTTTTGAATAAGACGGGCTGCGCAGCCAGGTGCCTTTAGGATACTGACCAAACTCATCCTCAAAGACCCCATCAACAACAAAGATTTCTTCACCGCCGGGATGCACATGTGGTTGAAAGTGCGTTCCGGGTTGCCAACGCACTAAAGCCGTGTGCTCCGTGCCGAATGAATGCAGTGGCATGACCGACAGACCATCAACTAAACCAGGTAACCAAGACTGACGGCCTGTTTCAATGCGGACCTGAGCTGTGTCGCCAGATTGAAACTGGTTTAATTTCACGAATAACTCGCAGCCAAGCGGGCTTTTCGGAGCATGGGAACTGCCAGGAGGATTGCGAAAATATGTCCCTTTCGGGTACTGACCATGTTCGTCTTCAAAAACGCCATCGAGAACAAAAATTTCCTCGCCATAAGGGTGAGGGTGAGCTGCGAATGCGGTATCTTTATCGTATTTCACCACGCTTGTGGTTATACCACTTTCTGCGCCTTCGCGCTCCAGTTTCTTGCGATATACGCCCTTAGCCGGCGACGGCTCCCACTCTATTTCCGTGGTATTGATGGCAAGACGAATACTGCGATCTAAATTCAACAAAAAACGTTCCTCTTAATTCTTAAATTTACACATTGTCCAGATTGAAACAAGCCAATACGGATGCAAGGGCGGATTCGTTCATGCAACAACTCAGCTCATATATTCTTGGCGAATCGCCCCGCAGCCTCATCTTACAACGATCTGGAATCATTTCGTAACACTATTGCCAGAGGATGACCGACAAATCAATTTACAAATTATAATGGATGGGATAAAACAGTTGATTAATCAAATCCCCTTACCATCATACGTTGTACTAATTAGGCAATAAAAATTAGACAATAAAAAATCTGGTCCCTAACGGGTAGCCGGGATAAGGGATAAAACACAAAGATATGTGTCCGAATTTTACGCGAAATAGAACAGGAAGAGATATGAAAAAGCATCTTTTAACGCCCATTGCTCTGGCAATCGCTCTGGCCGGTTGCCAATCTGAGAATAAAGAACAGACCAATACGCAAGCCGCTGCCCAGCAGCAAGTTGCAGAAAATACAGATAGTCAGGAACTGAGCAACCCGTTCTATTCGGAATATGACACACAGTTTGGCATCGCCCCGTTTGAAAAAATCAAAACCGAACACTACATGCCAGCTCTGGAAAAAGGCATCGAAGAACAAAAATCTGAGATCCTGGCCATTGCCAATAGCAGTGAAGCTCCAACGTTTGAAAATACCATTGAGGCGATGGAAAAAAGTGGTGAGCTGTTAACCAAAGTTACGAACGTGTTTTATGGTTTAATTGGCTCGATGTCAACGCCTGAAATGCAGGCGATTTCTAAAGAGGTATCACCAAAGTTATCAAAACTGTCCGATGATGTTTACCTCAATGAAGATTTGTTCAAGCGTGTAAAAACGGTTTATGAGCAAAAAGATGCCTTGGACTTAAACACCGAACAAAACACCCTGCTAGAGAAAACCTACAAAGGATTTGTTCGTGGTGGTGCTAACTTAAACGCTGACGATAAAGCTACATTACGAGATTTGAATGAGCAACTTTCCAAGTTGAGTATTCAGTTTGGTGAAAACCTATTAAATGAAACCAATGACTTTGAACTGGTTATCGACGATAAAGCTGACCTTGCCGGCCTGCCGGAAGGCATAGTCGCCGCAGCCGCAAAAACGGCAGCGGACAGAGGACACGAAGGTAAGTGGGTATTTACCACCCATCGTCCAAGCTTCTACCCGTTTTTAACCTACTCGACCAATCGCGAATTGCGTGAACAGTTATTTTACGCTTATACCCACCGTGGCGATAACGACAATGCCAATGATAACAAGAAAATCGCCGCGAAAATGGCATCTCTTCGTTATCAACGAGCTCAGGTTCTAGGTTATGACACTCACGCGCACTATGTGCTTGAAAATGCGATGGCCAAAACTCCGGAAAATGTGTACGGATTGCTCGATAAAGTGTGGCCGGCATCACTTGCTCGCGCCAAGCAGGAAGTTGCTGACATGCAAACTTTTGCAGAATCTGAAGGTGCCGATTTCAAACTGGAAGCCTGGGACTGGTGGTATTATTCCGAGAAAGTGCGTAAGCAAAAATACGATCTGGATGAAGAAGCCACCAAGCCGTATTTCTCTTTAGAAAACACCATGCAGGGCGTTTTCTACACCGCAGAGAAGCTGTGGGGGGTAACGTTTAAAGAACGCAATGATCTACCCAAATATCACCCGGATGTAACCACCTACGAAATGTTCGACAAAGACGGTTCGTCTGTTGGTGTTTACATGACCGACTTTTATGTGCGCGCTTCAAAGCGTGGTGGCGCTTGGATGAGTTCGTTCCGTAAACAGTACAAAATGTATGGCGAAGACGTAAAACCGATTATCTATAACGTGCTGAACTACCCTGCACCGATTGGTGATGAACCCGTATTACTTACCTTCGATCAGGCATCTACCCTATTCCATGAATTTGGTCATGCCATCCAGGGCTTATTATCAGATGGCTACTATCGTTCACTAACCGGGACGGCTTTGCCTCGCGATTACGTAGAATATCCCTCACAGGTAATGGAAAACTGGATGACAGAGCCACAAGTGTTAGCGCAATTTGCCAAGCACTATGAAACTGGTGAAGTGATCCCGATGGAAATGGTTGAGAAAATTCAGGCATCCGGCAAATTCAACCAAGGCTTTGCGACCACAGAATATATGGCCGCCGCCCTTCTTGATCTGAAATGGCACACCCTAGAAACCGCTGATGAGCAAGATGCGGATAAATTTGAAACAGCGGCGATGACTGATATTGGTTTAATCGACGAAATCGTGCCTCGTTATCGTACCACCTATTTCTCACACATCTTCGCAGGTGGTTACTCTTCAGGTTACTACGGTTATATCTGGTCAAATATCTTTGATGCAGATACCTGGAAAGTCTTTGAGGAGAAGGGTATTTTTGATCAAGACACGGCAACCTCTTATCGTAAAAATGTGCTTGAATCCGGTGGTACCGAAGATCCGATGATCATGTACAAGCGTTTTCGTGGTCAGGAACCAGACCCGATTCATTTGTTAGAGCGTCGTGGCTTAATCTCGCCAAAATAACCCTAGATTTACCTTTGACAAAGCCGGCATCATGCCGGCTTTTTTCTTGCTCAAAAGCCTGTTATCCCCTAGGCTTTAGCCCACATAACCATTTAAATTTAGTATCTGGTTTCAATGAGTAGTAAGAAGTCAGAACAAACATGTAGACGTCCTGTTTTAGTGATAAGTTCACAGGCTCAATTTTGTGACATTAAATTACTATTACCTGAATGGTTTTGCCTGCATTGTGATAAAACCGAATTAACCCGAGTCGTTAGGTCTATCCAAAAATTTGACATTAACGTCATTATTCTCACTTTCGACTCAATTCCCCAACGACTTCTGGATTCACTGGCTAAAATCGCACAGCAACATCCGGCATTAAAATGGATAGCAATATTAAGTGCCGAACAATTACAAAATACGCGAACGTCACCGATACTCCCTAAATTTTTTTATGATTACCATCACTTTCCAATAGACCCTGACAGGCTGAACCATACTATAGGTCACGCCAGCGGTCTTGCTAATATGCAAGTTTCAAGACCAATGGCGCAAACCATCAGCTCACCACTAGATGCGATCATTGGTCATTCTGGCGTGATTAAAACGTTTAAACAGCAGATTGAATTGGTTGCTAAAGTAGACTCTTGTGTACTAATTACGGGTGAAACAGGTACCGGCAAAGACCTGGCAGCACTGACGATTCATAAGCTATCTAGCCGGGCCTGTAAGCCTTTTATTAACATCAATTGCGCAGCCTTTCCGGAACATTTAATTCAATCGGAATTATTTGGTCATGAAAAAGGCGCTTTTACTGGCGCGGTGAATCAGCACATCGGCAAAATTGAACAGGCTGAAGGGGGCACCTTATTTTTGAACGAGATTGGAGACTTACCAATATCACTTCAAGCTGTATTACTTAAGTTTTTGGATGATCAATGTATCGAGCGAATCGGGGGCACAAAATGCTTCAGAATAGATTGCCGAATTATCGCGGCTACACATGTTGATTTAACAACGAAGATAGAACAAAACCTGTTTCGCGATGATTTATATTATCGCCTCAACACGCTCCCCCTTTACGCGCCGCCTCTAAGGAAAAGAAAAAACGACATTGTTTTACTTGGGCAAAAATTTTGTGACGATATTGCCAGAGAAAATGGTACACCGGTTAAAACACTGTCATTAAATCAAGATGCGATAAATTACTCATGGCCGGGCAATATTCGTGAACTTAAAAGCTACGTTATTCGAACCGCGCTTCTAAATGATACTGACACTTTGAAAAGCTTTTTTCATGAAAATCTATCTACTAATAAGAAACACAAGCAAACCGAGTCGATTAAACCGGTACATGATTGCAAGCGTACCGGAAATTCAATAAAAACGCGTTCTGGTATTGATAAAAAAACGTTAATAGATGCGATAAAAGTTAACCATTACAATATCTCTGCAACGGCCAGAAGCTTGAACATTTCCAGAACAACCTGTTACCGTTTAATGAAAAAATGCAATATTAAAATATCGTAAAATCAATATCCTGCAACAGTGTTACAACCTGTCACCTAATTCGCAAACCCGAAAATGTAATGGAATACAGATTGTTATCGACAAAACTGTAACTCTGTTTATCGTTCAGACGCTTCCAGCAGCGACGCAAAAAAAATAGCACGTACAATCATGAAGTTAACTTTGGTACAGACTTTGCTTACTGAATCACCGGTATGTACACAGCCCTGATAAAGTGGTCTGGGGCTGGATTTTAACTCAATTTACCATACCTAAGCAAAGGTAGTCTCATGAAATTTCCTCAGTATCCAACGTTTTGGTTCATGTCCCGTATACCATTAATCTGGGCGATAACTTTGGCAGGGATTTTAACCCTGAATGATGCACGCGCTGATTTTTTCCCTCAATTAAATGAGCAGGCCTGTTTGGCCGATTATTCTGGAAAGAATCTCACCTGTACCGCTAATGATATTCAAGTTAGTCAGGTCACCAATATTCGAGATACTCAGGGAAATACGAATGTCGAGTGTTCTCTGGGCGAATTTGTCACCATCATTGCAGACGTTACTGTCGTTACGACTGCCAATGAACGTTACGGTTATGGGATCTGGTTGCCGGAGGGTGCGTATAGCGCCAAAGACCGAAATACCGACAACAGTTGTTCCGTGTTAATTGGTGATACTAATGGTCCCGGGGTTGCGATAGATGATGATGTTTGTGCGGATATTAGTAAGGCATCTGGCTTTAGTGCTACCCATGAATACCTGGGCGCCGAGTTAACCCTATTCTGTCGAGATGATGACAATAGCGAAAAGCTTGATTTCAATTATTGCGCGTCATGGAATCAAAAGGAGCAGGATGCAGGTACCTGTGATGCTACCACCCCAACCCCTGCAGGCTCACCATCGAAGTGTCGCTGTGACTCCTTTGATATTGACGTATTCATCAAGCCGCCTTCGCCAACGCTAAGCAAAACGCTTGTCGGTGTGAATGAATATGATGAACCCGGCGGTGAATTTACGTTCGATATCAGCTTTGAAAATACCAGTGATACCAGTTCAATTTTTATTGAACGTCTTGAAGACGTTATCGATCTTGAACAAGATGGCACCTTCGAAACTACACTGGACCTATGGGGTACACCAACGGTAGTAGACGGTTCGACTTCAGATGGCGTGTATTTAACAGCGTCCGACTGTCCTTCTGGGACTCCCTTTGAAGTGGCTCCTAATGCCAAATACGAATGTCAGATCAAAGTTCACGTGGTGGGGAAAACTGTAGATCCTAGCCCGGAAATTTATGATGATGTCATTAAGGCGGTGTTAAAGGATAAAAATGATTCTGCCGTTGGAGATGGTTCAGAGTGTCCTAGTGGATTAGCCGCCACTGACGGTGATAACTGTAGTCAAATCAAAACCGTACAAATTAACAATGTGGATCCGCGTATCAGCGTTGATAAAACCGTGGTTCCCGATGCGATCACAGAATCAACGTCAGGGACAAACGTGGATTATACGGTCACAATAACCAATGAACAGTATACCGACGATTCAAACACTGTCGAACTTTTTGAAAGTGTCGATATTACCGAAATATTAGACGCTGTAGCTCCAGTCAACACGACGACATATCCGGCAGGAACAGATATCGCTGGCGATTCTGATTGCCAGGTAGGCACTACGCTCGCACCTGGGGCATCATGTGACTTTACCTATACAATGCAATTATCGGGCAATAACACGGATTATATTAGTAATCAGGTCACGGTAAAAGCTAAGGACGACGAACAAAACGAAGTCATGGCCAGCGATACCGCAACGGTGACTTTCACTAACTCACCAGGCATGATTAAGGTTGTGAAAACGGCGGATGATACATCGATCCCCGAATCAGGGCAAGATGTCATCTTTACCTTTGATATTACCAATACTTCTGCGGTAGACACTTTAACGCTCACCGAACTAACTGATACAGTCTTTGGAACGATTTTTGACAGTGCCGAATACAACGATTCCAATGAAGATTTAACCGTTTCACCACCTGACACCTGCAACTTATATGGTATCGTTCTAACTCCAGGCCAATCGGTTTCGTGTACCATTGTTGAAACTTTGCAGGGTGAACCGGGGGCGCCACATACCAACCTAGCAACTGTGAAAGCCAATACTGATGATACAATACCATGTGATCAGGGTGAGCAAGGTCCATGCTATCAGGAAGTGATGGATGACGATGGTGAAACGGTCAACTTTGAAAATGAACCCGCGGATGCCACTCTGGATGTTGAAATTGCCACCACATTATTTGTTACTATAACCAATAATTCAGATTATGAAGCTGTTAACCTGACTAAGTTACAGTTCCTGGGACAAGACATCACCACCAATAACACTGCCAATTATCGTCTATTAAATGACGGTGGCACTTTTAATTCCTTGAGCTTTAACACGTGCGATCAACCGAGCATTGCTTCACCAGTTCCAATTGCAGCCGGTGGTACCTATACCTGTGCGTTTACCGTCGAGCTTATTGATAATGGCACTGTAGACAACGTGCTTCGCAGTAACGCGACGGGCGGCTTGGAAATTGACGTTGTTGATCCCGAAGGAGGTCCTGCAGATACGGAGAGTATCAAAGCGACGGTGCAACTCGTGCCACTGCCATAATTGGCTATTGGTCTTCCTGCCTTTGACAAAAAACAGCGGTGTAGCCGCTGTTTTTTTTGCAAACAATGCAAAAACTTCTAAGGTGTATAGAAAATAGTGTTAGCGACAACTCGGGGATGTTTCAGGAACAATGTGAGCATATTAAAACTGTATCATTAATCCTAAATAAACGTTTATCATAAATTTTGAAAGACCGGCAGCACCGTAAAGTCATTTGCTTTAATGATACTGCCGAGGAGTAGTACATGAAGATAGTGAAGTACCATTCATTTGGTTTTATTTTCTCGTTCATGGCTCTGTTAGTTGCTTGTGATAATAACCGTGCACCTGATAGCGCGGATAAAGTGGACCAATTGTTACGCGAGCAACAAAGATTAGCCGAGCAGCTAAGGCAATTGCAAAATCAAGTGGCAGATATTCATGAGATTGCGATGAAATCGCAACAGCCGAAGACAATTGAGCTCGCGACACAAAAAAATTATACCGATAACGGCAAACTTCCGGTAAAAGGAAGTAAGGATGCAAAAATAGCGATCATTGAATTTTCAGATTTTCAATGTCCATACTGCAAGCGGTTTGAAGATGAAACATTTGCGTTGATTGATAAAAACCATATTGAAAAAGGTCAGGTCCAGTATGTAGTCAGGGACTACCCATTAAGTTTTCACCCGTTAGCGGAGGGCGCTGCCGTTGCCGCCGGATGCGCTCATCAACAAGGATCTTACTGGCCATTTAGGAAAAACTTATTTAACAACACCGCTAAACTAAGTGAGGCATTTTATATCGAACTCAGTAAGACATTGAAGCTAAATACCGATCAATTCCAGCATTGCCTTAACGACCAAGTGCAGCTCAAACGTATTAAAGCTGACATGATGCTCGCCAAGTCATTAGGGATCAGCGGCACCCCTAGTTTCGTGATAGGCATCGTGGAAAATGGCGAGTTAGTCCGCCCTATATTAATCACTGGTGCACAACCCTATCGTTCATTTTCATTGATATTCGATGAAATTTTACAACAACCATGATCATGCCAGCGTAAATCGAGGTATGATAAGGCAACAATTAAAACAATATAATCACATAGTTACCCCATGAATATTCAAAATTCTTTGCATTTATCTTTTCGACTTATGTCTGAAAAAGACCAACAGCTACTGTTTGAGCTTGATCAAAACCCTGAGGTAATGAAGTATGTCAATGATGGCAAGCCCACTACCTGGCAACAGATTAAAGAGCGTTTTATTCCGCGCTTAAATGCCTATCGTAATCCAGACAAAGGTTGGGGCTTATGGCAGGTAAACATCACCGCAACCAATGAATACATTGGTTGGATTCTGGTGCGCCCTGAGAATTTTTTTACCGAGCATCGCAATGATAAAAATTTGGAAATCGGTTGGCGATTCAAACAACAACATTGGGGTAAAGGTTATGCTACTGAAGCCGCTCAGGCCGTCCTTGAAGCATTATCAGGGCAACCTGATATTGAGGCGTTTTCGGCAATAGCCGTTCCCGAAAATAAAGGCTCAATTCGGGTAATGGAAAAGCTGGGAATGACCTATATCAAAACCTATATCCACGAAGACTCTGGTATTCGTGAAGAAGCGGTTTATTATCAACGTGAAGTATCATCCCCGTTTAACAACAAATAAGATAAAAAACATGCGTTCTTTTCATACCGAAGTAGTGGTTTGTATCGCAACCATACTCTGCCTTTCTGGCTGTCAATCGAATTCCCAGCAACGCGTTTATCATAATGAGAAGCTGCAATGCGAAGATAATTGGCGAGTTACCGGTTATTACACGCCAATCGAAAAGGATTATGGCGTATCTCCATATAAACAGGTAACGCTCAAGACCGGCGAATCTCACAAATTTAAAGTGAATTTCGTCAATGCGGTTAGGATTGAGGGTTGGGGAAAAACCCGGTTTGGCTGGTATTTAGGCTATTTTTCTGGAAACTGGCATAAAAGCCCGGCGCCGTTAAACTCGATGGGCAAAACATTAAACGTCGGTGAAGTCGCGGTAGATACCTCCCGGATCCCCAAACTAAGTACAGTATTTATTCCCAATGTTCAGCCCTATTTACAACGCACCACATTTATTGCCACCGATGTTGGCAGTGCCATAAAACAAAAACACGTTGATGTGTACACTGGCGAAGGGGAAAAGGCAAAGCTAACAACCTATGCGATCACTGGTAACCATCAAGTGTGCTTTGGTGAAAACGAAAAAACGGTTAGCTTATAACAACGGGATAAAGAGATAACACCAGCAAAGCTGCCATGGTCCAATTAAACCGCTGTAGTCTTTGCTGATTGGTTAAAACCCGCTGTAACTCCTGACCAAGCAATGTCCAGGAGCTTACACAAGGTAAGTTAATCGCGCCAAAAATGACAGCCACCAATAATACGGAATGAAATTGCTGGGAAGGCGCGTAAACACTAATCGCGGTTAATGCCATCGTCCATGCTTTAGGGTTTACCCATTGAAACGCAGCAGCTTGTAAAAACGTGATTGGTGTGGGTTGCTGAGTGCCATCATTCTGATTTTCTGACGTTTTTACGGGGTCCGATGAATGGGCAATTTTATACGCCAGATACAACAAATAAACAACACTTATCACCTTCAGTATCTGATAACTGACGGGGAACAAATCAAACAGTTGCATTAAACCAATGCCGACCAGAATCACCATCACCACAAAGCCAATGCCAACGCCTAACATGTGCGGCAACGTCCGCCGAAAACCAAAGGTTGCACCGGAAGACATGAGCATCAGATTATTTGGTCCCGGTGTGATCGAAGACACAAAACAAAAAAGCGCAAGCGCGGCATACATCTCAGCCGTCATTTAAAAAATCCTGTTATACCAATCACATTAAATTATTACTCACTCAGTGAGAATTTAAAGACTTTTAGACAAGGCTTTGATTGCAGAGAATGGTTATTCCGCTCTCAAAAACAGCCAAAATCAGTAACGTAGTCCAAACGCCTTTAAAACTCACCCGTAGGGAGTTTACCTTAAGGCCCATTTACGACCCTATATTTCATTAATATAGAATGACTATATCAATGAAACCTATGTTGTAACTGAACCTCTGCCCTAACTCTGAGTTGTGCACAAACTTAATGTGATTGGTATTATTGGGTTAAGGGACGAAAATACTAAAGACCATTTTAAACATGATTGTCACTGAGTGGCATTTTGTGTGTCGCGCATTCAAGTTTCCGATTTTGTTTGATGATAAAAGTTCGCAGATACCAAAGTTTCCTTAGCAAGCGAAATTTTTATACACATTTAAGAGTCGGCATTCGAGGTTTCTTTAAATTTAGCAACTTCCATTTTCAACGATAACAGTAAAGAGCGCTTTTGATCGAACCGTCGATTCAACAGGCATAATTCCAATTGTCGACTGATATTGGCCAATTCTGAAAAGCCAAACATCTGTGCGGCACCGCTTAGCTTATGGCAAAGCTCACTCACCTGCTGCCAATCCTGAGCTTCATCAGCACGGCAAATACGGTTTAAATCACGTTTAGCACTAACGATAAAACTCGTCGCTAAAATTTCAACTTGATCGTCTTGATTCTCGGTGTCTAATGTTGCGCTAGGTGCAACCTGCTCCGCTTCAAACGGCAGATGTTGCTTTAAAGACTCGACGATATTCTGACGATTCAGCGGTTTTTCAATGTAACCGGAAAATCCAACGTTAAGATAATGCTCAATTTCATGGGCCATCGCATTTGCCGTAAATGCGTAAACCGGTTTATCGAAGCCCGATTTTACAAGACGGGTTAACGCACTAAAACCATCCAGATTCGGCATTTGAATATCCATGAGCACCAGGTCGACCTCATGCTCTTTTAGCCATTGCAGTGCCTGCTGGCCATCGGCAACCGTATCTACGGTTAAACCGAGGCGTTGCAGATATAGACGGATCAGTGCCCGGTTTTCAGGATGATCTTCCGCTACCAAAATACGGCCGCTAAATTGATAGGCGGTATGGGCATGGGTACTGGCACTCAAGGCTTTCGCCTTGCCATTGGTTGTTGCTTCGACAACAGGAATGGCAACGGAGAAGACACTTCCTTGTCCCGGTGTACTGCTCACGTCAATAGTAGCGTCCATTAATTTACATAAATTAGATACCAGATACAGTCCAAGGCCACTGCCGCCAAATCGACGGGAAATACTGTTATCACCCTGCACAAAACAGCCAAAGACTTGTTCTACCTGTGCTGCATCCATGCCGATTCCGGTATCGGATACCCGAACCAATAATTGTTGGTCAAACTGAGATACATCAACAATAACACTGCCCTGCTTGGTAAACTTGACGGCATTGGAACATAGATTAATTAATATTTGATTAAAGCGCATCGCATCGATATTGATGCACATCCCTTTGGGTATATTCAGATTAACCTGAAATAAGACCCCTTTACGCTTTGCTTGCTCTGCGAACATCGCGTTAAGTTCAGAAAACAAGGCGCTAAGCTCAATTAATTTCGGTGTTAAGGTGATTTGATTGGCTTCTATTTTACTTAAATCGAGAATATCGTTAACAATGTCTAATAAGTACAGGCTGTTTGAATACAAATGCTGGTAGTGTTCGACTTTCTCGTCGGCTTGTACTTCGTTATTTAATAACGCTTCGGCATTACCAATGACAACAGATAGCGGCGTGCGAATTTCATGGGTAACATTGGCTAAGAATTGATTTTTTATCCGATTGGCATCTTCCAGTTTGCTGGTTGTATCCAGTAACTCCTGAGTGCGGGAATCTACCATACGTTCCAATTCTAATTTTGCTTGTCTAGAGCGTTTTTTCTGCATCAACAAAAATAAAATAATGGTGATAAAGATCAAAATAAAGACAATAAAGTTACGAGCCTGATTGGCCTTATCAAATTCTAACTGAGATACTTTTTCCTGGGCTTCGAGGTGGTTGATGCGTTGCTTTAATTGTTGAGTTTCAAATTCTGCTAACCGATTATTAAGCTCTATATTAGAACGTTCGTTCATTTCCCGGGTAAATGTCTTTTGCAGTTTCTGAGCCTTGACATATTGACCGGTCGCAGCGTGTAGCAACGAGGTCAATAGCGAAATTTCATCCTGCAAGCCCTGATCGTTAACTTTTATCGCCAACGCTTTTGCCCGTTCCAGGTTTTCTATGGCATCGTCATGTTCGGCAGAAACATAATTTACCAGAGCTAACTCAAAATAACTGCCGGCTAAGGCACTAAAGTGCTCATATTTCGTCCCATATTCTATGCCAAGCTCAGCATAAAACCTTGCTTTATCAAATCGCTCAAACTCATTGTACATCGCGGCTAAGTTAATCCCCTGCGTAGCCAGGTGATAGCCTTCCTGTTGCTGTTGATAATAATTAAAGGCAAGTAACTGATATTTTTCTGCCAGCTCAAAATTACCCGCATATTTATAGGCGATTCCCAAATCGCTATGCACTAACGCCAGGCTTTTATAATCCTGATCTTTTTCACGGTACCTTCTCACTTCATGAAATGAATCAATGGCCACATCGTAGCGATATAGGTTGACGTACAAGCCTGCAATATTAAAACGCACGTCAATTTGATCGCTCTCGCTACCATACAACGAATATAAGGGTTCGGCTTGTTGATAGGCATTTAATGCCACTTCATAGCGGCCCATCGCGGCATTGGCCAATGCAATATTGTTTAATAAATGTGCCTGTTGAATTGCATCACCCTGAGCCACGTAATAGACCATCGATTTTTTGTAATGGTTTAACGCAATATCGTTGTCACCTCGAAAGTAGCGAACAACCCCGAGCATTTTCTCAATTTGAGCAACTTGTAGCTGATCATTCAGAGCCTGGGCGATAACTTTCGCTTGCCCATAGATTACGATGGCTTGCTGTAACTGCTCATTTTGAAAGGCATACATTGCATGGCTACGCATCACTTTCAGACGCTCTTTTTCGCTCAGATCTTGCTGATCTAACAGCGACTGATATTTATCCATGGCGAGCTGAACATTTTTTTCTTTTTCGATTTTCGTTAATTGCTGCGCTAGAGGCGCTTCCTGTGAAAATTGAGAAGGAGCTGCATGTTCGCTAGCAAAAGCGATTGCGGGCAACATGCCACAAACCAAAACAGCCCACCAAAACACCACCAAAAACCGTGTTTTTGATAACGTATTTAGCTTAATAATCAAAGAGTTTGAGTGACTTACATAAAACTGCATATGGGCAATTTAGTTCCGTGTTTGAATAATGACTTCCTCTGCTTGTTTTTTATACCACTTTTGCGATTCTTTTAAAACCGAAAAGTCCCATAGATAAGGCCAAATTTGCGTAAAAAATGCGATGAAAAATAAAGCCTTGATTCGATAAAATTGTTAATCATGCAATTCTTGAGATAAAATATCTGGCTATACATCCCGTCTTTAAAAATGAAGGTTTTATCCATGGCATTGCCCGATAAATTTATTTACTCCATGCACCGCGTTTCAAAAGTGGTGCCTCCCAAAAGAACCATACTCAAAGATATTTCTCTGTCTTTTTTCCCTGGCGCAAAAATTGGTGTTTTAGGTTTAAATGGTGCTGGTAAATCAACCCTGTTACGTATTATGGCGGGCGTTGATACCGAATTTGAAGGTGAAGCTAAAGCTTTAGCCGGTACCAAAATTGGTTATTTACCGCAGGAACCGGAACTGGATGAAGAAGCAAGCGTACGTGAAATCGTCGAACAAGCGGTCAGTGAAGTTAAAAATGCGTTAGCGCGATTAGATCAGGTATACATGGAGTATGCCGAAGAAGGCGCTGACTTCGATGCTCTGGCCAAAGAACAAGGTGAGCTGGAAGCCATTATTGATTCTCAGGATGGTCACAACATTGATAATGTGTTGGAGCGTGCAGCTGATGCCCTGCGCCTGCCGGAGTGGGACCAGAAAGTAAAAGTGTTATCCGGTGGTGAACGTCGTCGTGTGGCCTTGTGTCGTTTGTTATTAGAAAAACCAGACATGTTATTGCTCGATGAACCGACTAACCACTTAGATGCAGAGTCTGTCGCCTGGTTAGAGCGTTTTCTACACGACTACAATGGTACCGTTGTGGCGATTACCCACGATCGTTATTTCCTGGATAATGTTGCCGGTTGGATACTTGAACTTGACCGTGGCCATGGAATTCCATGGGAAGGCAACTACTCGTCTTGGCTTGAGCAAAAAGATGCGCGTCTTGAGCAGGAAAAACGAAGCGAGAATGCTCTACAAAAAACCATCAAGCAAGAGCTTGAATGGGTACGTTCAAATCCAAAGGCCCGTCAGGCAAAAAGCAAAGCCCGTATGGCGCGCTTTGAAGAGTTGTCGAGTCATGAGAATCAAAAACGTAACGAAACCAATGAGCTATATATTCCACCAGGTCCGCGTCTGGGTGATAAAGTGCTTGACGTTGAGCACCTGACAAAATCGTTCAATGATCGCGTACTCATTGATGATTTAAGTTTTTCCATTCCCAAAGGTGCCATTGTTGGGATCATCGGACCAAATGGTGCCGGTAAATCTACCCTATTCAAAATGCTAAGCGGCACCGAAACACCGGATTCCGGTAGTGTCACTGTTGGCGAAACGGTAAAACTGGCCAGTGTCGATCAATTTCGTGACGATATGAACGACTCTAACACCGTGTTTCAGGAAATTTCTGAAGGTAACGACATTATCTCTATCGGCGGTTATGAAACTCCGAGTCGTGCTTACGTAAGTCGTTTTAACTTTAAAGGTAATGACCAACAGAAATTTATTGGTGATTTATCCGGTGGTGAGCGTAACCGTGTGCATCTTGCCAAACTCGTGAAAACCGGCGGTAACCTGTTACTGCTCGATGAACCAACCAATGACCTTGATGTTGAGACCCTGCGTGCTCTTGAAGAGGCGCTGTTGGAATTCCCGGGTTGTGCCATGGTAATTTCCCATGACCGTTGGTTCTTAGACCGAATTGCAACGCACATTATCGATTATCGTGACGAGGGTCAGGTTAATTTCTTTGAAGGTAACTTTACCGAATACGAAGAATGGCTGAAGAAAACCCTTGGGCCACAGGCAGTTGAACCACACCGTATCAAATACAAGCGTATTACGGCATAGGAATTACCGCACACAACAGCCGACAAACGGGGCATCATTTGCCCCGTTTTCATATCTGTCCTTTTTCTAATACCAATCACACTAAGTTTGTGCACAACCCAGAGTTAGGGCAGTAAATGGGCCTTAAGATAAACTCCCTACGGGTGAGTTTTAAAGGCGTTTATCCTGCGTTACTGATTTTGGCTGACGTTGAAAATGGAGCGACCATTCTCTGCAATCAAAGCCTTGCCTAAAAACCTTTAAATTCTCACCTATCCGATCTCATCCTCTTCAATTCTCTTTTTCAAATTCTTGTCTATAGTTAATTCATTACGTAATAACAATGGTTAGTAGTCCGGATGACTACAACGCAAAGAAATGGAAACCTGCATGGTCAAGTATCTGACATCGACCTTTATTTTTTTAACATTAGTGTCCTGCTCCAGCGGTCCCCGACAAACGGCACCCGTTGCATACGACTCTGGTATCGCTCTGGAGAACATGTTAATTGAAGAAAGTCCAGGAAAGGATTTCCATCGATATGTAAATGGCCATTGGCAAGACTATGGCATCGTGCCGGAAAATCAGCATCAATATGACGTTTATGATGAGCTCGACCAGCGTGCTCACCAGGCCATTTTACAAATTATCGAACGTGCTGCCAGAACCCGTTATGGGAACGGCACCGACGAACAGAAAGTTGGCGATTTGTACCAATCTTTTCTTGATTTCGAGCGCCGCGACAATTTTGGGATTGCACCGCTAAAACCAATAATCGAACGGATCAATGCGATTGAAAACCGAGCCGATTTTGCCAAATATCTGGCCTATGCCACCAAGTACAATTACAACCCGCCTTTTAATTTACGATTCGAAGTTGATTTACAAGATACCTCAAAATACATGGTGACGACCTGGCAAGCGGGGTTAGGGTTACCAGATAAAAAATACTATTTGAGTACCGAACAAAAGTATCGCGATTTACGCCGTGCTTATCGCGAGCATATTACCCGTATGTTTGAACTTGCCGGGATCAACGACGCTGAACTGGCAGCGAGAAAAGTCGTAGTACTGGAAACCGAGCTTGCAGGGCATCACGAAGATAAGGCAGACAATCGCAACATTGACTCGCTATATAACAAGTTTCTTTACCACAACCTGCCGCAAATCATGCCCTATTTCGATTGGAAAGAATACATGTCGGGTACCGGTATTTTCAATGCAGAAGGCCTGGTAGTGCCGCAGATAAATTATTTACGTGGTCTTAATGAAATGTTAGTCACGACAGAGTTAGCCGACTGGAAACTCTATTTTACCTGGCACGCGCTTCACGCTAATGCCACTCACCTGACTCGCAATATCGAACGCCAGCACTTTGCATTTTATGGTAAGCAACTCAGGCAACAAAAAGGCATGAAGCCTGCAAAGTGGCGGGCTGTTGATGCAGTCAATAACGTACTCGGTGATATTGTAGGCAAGACCTATATTGATGAACAAATGACTCGCCAAAAGCAGCAACGGGTCAGCCAAATGTCAACCAATCAAATTCGTGCCCTGACCATTCAACTTGAAGATATTGAGTGGCTTTATGAAAGTACTCAGGAAACCGCTTTAGAAAAACTTGAAGGATTAAAAGTGCAGGTAGGTGGGCCAACGAGTTGGCGAGATTATGCCAACCTCGACATTAAATTTGGCGACTATTTTGGTAACCGCCAGCGAGCTGCTTTATTTGACTATCAGTCTCGAAGAATGCGACTAACGCAGACCGTAAGTCCTAATCAATGGCCCATACTTCCCCAATCTACGCGCATGACTTACCTACCCGAAGCTAACAAAATATTTATTCCGGCGGGAAGCATTCAGCCACCATTATTTGACAGTAATGCCGAAGACGCCATTAATTATGGTGCCTTTGGTACTGTCCTTGCCGATACCATAATTGCCAGTATCGATCGTGAAGGAAGAAACTTTAACCGCTCGGGAGTCTTTGCTCCCTGGTGGTATGGCAGAGATAAACGCGAATATCGTATTCTTACCGCCAGACTAGGCGATCAATACGACATGCTTGCCATCCATGAAGAAGATGACGCTGCAATCCATGCCTGGGTACTTCAGGAAAGACAGCGTCAGCAACTGTTGGCCGAACAACGGGCCATCGCCGCGAGCGATGCTGAATTAATAGAACAAAACCGTCCAGAAGAACAGGTTTCACCTGAAAATGAATTAGCCCCTCAGGAAATAGATGATGATTCCGACGGCAATATCGAAATCATGCCCGCCGTAGCGCCAGAAACGTTACCTGCAAATGATGAACTACCAGCCAGCCAATCGACAGAAGACATCAGTACCAATGTTGCTGCAATCCAACCGGACGGAGGTGACAGTAATGCTGATAGTAAACAGCAAACAACTAAGGTTGGTGATCACAACCCGGAGAATGTTCTGGATTCGGCAGCTGTAGAGCAACAGAGCATAGCAATGCCCTCGTTACCCATGGTCGATGGTCGTAAAACGGTGTACAAAGCCATTCGAGATGTTAACGCTCTGTCGATTTCGCTTAACGCCTATAAATTATCTTCGGGCAGTACAGCGACATCAACTGCAGATGGTTTTACCGGTATGCAACGCTTCTTTATTGGTTATAGTCAACGCTGGCGGGTCTTGTATAGCGAAGAACGACTTCTGGAATTACAACAACAAAATAATTACCTGCCGGTTCGGCATCGTGTAAATGGCGCTGTCCGTAATATTGATGAGTTTTATCAGGCGTTTGAGGTAGACGAAACCGACAGAGTGTATTTACCCGAAGCGCTGCGGGTAAAAGTCTGGTAAGCGCGAACGGATCGCATTTGATCTAGCTTCATTATACCAATCCCATTAAATTATTGCTCACTCAGTGAGAATTTAAAGGCTTTTAGACAAGGCTTTGATTGCAGAGAA
>NZ_JBHZSG010000015.1:0-72008 GCF_043642205.1 Thalassotalea litorea
TCTCTGCAATCAAAGCCTTGTCTAAAAGCCTTTAAATTCTCACTGAGTGAGCAATAATTTAATGTGATTGGTATTACCCTCAGTCTTTACTGATATCTAATGAACACCTGATTTTTCCCTGTATCCTGCACAGATTAAAGGGGGCTTACGATTGAACAAGTCGTTGTCAAAATTGATTTTTCTATTTTGTACTATACTTGCGGGGTAAAAAATTAATAAACGTTGTTTTATCGCTGTTTTCATATCCCGATGTTTGGAGTTGTAATATGAAATTGATTAACGTTTTCAGGATTTGCCTATTAACGCTGTTGGTCGTATTCAGCTCTGGTACTTTGGCGGAGCTCGTACAACTTGTTGACTTCAAAAAGTTGGCAAACCAACGCATCCTTATAAGTAATTCTCAAAACTTTTCCCTACCGTTAGATATTATCGAACCTGGACTGAGTCTTAGTATTGATAATCCCGCTAATTTTCAAGAATTGCTCGACCCTGCTAATGGTTTACTGGTTTGCAAAGGCAACCGTGGTTGTAGCAATGAGCCTATGGACATTCTTGGGATCGGTGAATTTTTACAATTTACCTTCCTCTATCAAGGTGAAGAATTGGACATTACAGGGCTGGAGTATCAGGTCAAGCACGCGGAGCAGGGCGGCACCCTATTTATAATTGGCAATAACGCCGATGCCAACCCGTTAACTATCGCCCCATATCTGGAAGTAAACTTTGATTACTCAGGCGCCGCAAGCGAAGCAGAAGTCTTTATTACCTCGATTTATACCCGAGTTCCCGATGGTAGTGGCGGCGACTTGACCGGACCGACTATTCCGGGTGGCGGTGATGGTGGTAATCCGGACGGAAATGGTCCAGGTGAAACCGGGCCTCCAACACAGTCGGTGCCAGAGCCAGGCAGCATAGTGTTATTTGCGATAGGGGCTTTATTTGCCGCGAGTCGTTACAGGCGAGTTAACAAGAGGGATTAATACCAATCACATTAAGTTTGTGCACAACTCAGAGTTAGGGTATAAGCCTTAGCAACCATACGCTATAAAGGCGTTCTGCCCGCTAGAGGAGTGATTGTTAAACGAGTTTCGCAGCTTCTATGACCTGCTGCCTGAGCCAGATATGGCTTGGCTCGTGATGAATAAGTGGACTCCAAATCATTTTCAATTCGATGTCAGGTATTGAAAAGGGCGGGTTTTGTACTCTGTAGTTGGGATGCGATGCATGAATGTTTGCCGCTTTGCTAGGCAAGGTAGCTAATAACCGGTCATCGTGGGCTAGTTGCATCGCAACCTGATAATTTCGGGTAAACAGTTTTATTTTACGTTTATGGCCAATCTTCGCCAAAGCTTCATCAACCCAGCCGAGTTTTTGCACATCTTTGGGATTCATACCAACACCGACTCCAAACCCAGTTTTTGACACCCAGACATGCTGCGCTTTAAGGTAGTTTTCAAGGGTAAGCGGTGAGGTAAGAGGGGTGTCGCAATGGGTGATACAGGAAAAGCTGTCTTGCCAAAGCACTTTTTGGTGAAACGACTGAGGCAGCTTTTCGAAGTGATTAATGGCCATATCTATCTTACCATTTTCCACATCAACAAAATCTACATCACTAGGCGTCATGATATCCAGAGTGATCCCGGGGGCAAGTTCATTGAGTTGATTGAGTAATGATGGCAACAGGGTTGAAGCGGCATAGTCACTGGCCATAATACGAAACAACCGCTGACTTGCCTGCGGATCAAAACTATCCACCTTTTGCAGAGCGTCGGTTAAATCGAGCAGGATTTTTCGAAGTTTTGGGGCTAGCTTTCGCGCCCTTTCGGTCGGCTGCATTCCCTCGGACGTTCTCACCAGAACCGGATCATTGAGAAGTTTGCGCAAGCGTTTAAGGTTGCTGCTCATTGCCGGTTGGGTAATATTGAGTTGTGCTGCTGCGCGGCTGACGTTTTTTTCTCGCAGTAAGATATCGAAGGCAACGAGCAGGTTTAAATCGATGTCGGCTAAATTCATGAAATACCCTTGCTCGTTGTGAGATTACCTTGTGCGCTTCTAAATACTATAAACCAATGTAAGTGATGTTTCGGTTCTGGTTTTTTGGATGTTTCCCTGAACTTTACTATTGTAATCCACGGTAAATGCAAACTTGAGTGCTAATGCATCAATCAACTGAGTACTGAATGCCGTTATCGATTTATATTTACTGCTTTCGCCAGCTCTTGGCGCGAATTCCGCACTCACAATTTGTTTAAACTGAATCGATTCGAATACGCGGGTTTCGTACGTTGCTGCGGTACGAACAATGAATGCTTTTTGAGTTTTCTCTTCTTCAGGACCTGGGTTGGTCAGTTCATCAATTTTGTAACCCGGACCAATTTCCGCATCAAAATATGAAATATCGTCTTCAAACCAACGGCGACCCCAACCGGCAGCGACGGAACTTTGATATTCGAAACCATTGAAACGGTCATCTTCGTATGAACCAAATCCGAAACCATAGTTTTTACCACCTCGTTCAAAGGTGTAATTACTTTGAACGGTCGAGGACCATTTTTGGTCAGTGGTTTCATAATCAGTTTCGTTGGTCTGTGAATCGGTTTGCTCTGTTTTACGAATAAATAAATCAAGACGCACATTGGTTCTTAATTTTCCACGTTCATGATCCAAATCTAATCCGGTTTTTGCAAACGCAGAATTTCTGACATCGGTCTTGAAAAAAGCACCAATTTCAAAAGCGCCGCTAAATGACGAAGGAATATTGTTACACTCGGGCAGCGCGATATATTTTTCTGGTGGAATTTCATCGGTGAAGTTATAACACGTTGGCTCTTTTTCATTGTAGAGCGAGCGAACCAATGCTTCATTGGCTTCGGATATGGCTTCAGAATCCTGAGCAGCCAATAATGGTAAAGAAAGGGCGTATAAGCCAATTAAAGTTATTATTTTGTTCATAGCCTTTAACTGATGTTAACCACCAGCCTTTTGGTTTTGTTATTTGGGGGTTAGCGCCATTATATCGAAAAAAAACGAGCAGTCGTCAATTAATTGACGACTGCTCGCGGTTTTTTCGGATTGAGCTAAAAAGTATTAGCGCTAACGAACGTTCAAAGTTCGTTTACTTGATCAGTGCGTTTAACTCACCTTTGCCGTATTTTAAAGCCATGTCATCTAATGAAACTGGCTTGATCTTACTGGCTTGTCCTGCCGTGTTGAACGCTTCGTAGCGCGCTTTACAGATCTCATACATTGCCTGAGTGCTGACTGTCAGGTACTTACGCGGATCAAATTCACTCGGATTTTCAGCCAAAAAACGTCGGATAGCGCCGGTGGAAGCCAAACGTAGATCGGTATCGATATTTACTTTACGGACGCCATTTTTAATACCTTCCTGGATTTGTTCAACCGGAACGCCGTACGTTTCCGGGATGGCACCACCAAATTCATTGATAATGGCCAACCAATCCTGAGGGACCGACGACGAACCGTGCATAACCAAATGGGTGTTTGGAATACGACGATTGATTTCTTTTATGCGGTCAATGGCGAGAATGTCGCCTGTCGGTGGGCGGGTAAATTTATACGCGCCATGGGATGTACCACATGCGATTGCTAAGGCGTCTACCTGGGTCTTTGCGACAAAATCTGCCGCTTCTTCAGGATCGGTTAACAACTGGTCATGGCTAAGCACACCCTCGGCACCAACACCATCTTCTTCACCCGCCATACCGGTTTCCAGAGAACCAAGGCACCCGAGCTCTCCCTCGACACTGACACCACAGGCGTGCGCCATGGCAACGGTTTGCTGGGTGACTTCCAGGTTATATTCATAGCTGGACGGGGTTTTACCATCATCCATTAAAGAGCCATCCATCATCACAGACGAAAAGCCTAACTGAATTGAGCGTTGACAAACCGCTGGTGATGTTCCGTGATCCTGATGCATTACCACAGGGATCTCGGGAAACTCTTCGATAGCGGCTTGAATTAAATGACGCAAAAATGGCGCACCGGCATATTTTCGGGCACCTGCTGACGCTTGTAAAATCGCGGGACTGTTGGTGGCGCTTGCGGCCATCATAATCGCGCGAACCTGCTCCAGGTTGTTTACGTTAAACGCGGGGATACCATAGTCGTGCTCCGCTGCATGATCCAGCATTTGACGCATGGAAATTAAAGGCATAGAAATTCTCCTGCAATAATAAAAGGGCGGTTAAACCGCCACTCGTTTTTCTTTTGTTTTCGCCACACGATTATTTTAATTATTTTAGTTGTGATGCGCGTTCTTCAAGGATGGCTACTGCGGGTAACTTCTTCCCTTCCAGGAATTCAAGAAAGGCACCACCACCGGTTGAAATGTAAGAAACGTTATCGGCAATACCATATTTATCGACAGCGGCTAATGTGTCGCCACCACCGGCTATGGAAAATGCCTTCGATTTAGCAATGGCTTTGGCAACGATTTCGGTGCCTTTACCAAACTGATCAAACTCAAATACGCCAACGGGACCATTCCAAACGATAGTGCCAGCATTTTCCAGGATGTTAGCTAAAGTATTAGCCGAATCCGGGCCAATATCAAAAATCATGTCTTGATCACTGACTTCAGATACGGATTTGGTTGTGGCCGCTGCTGATTCAGAAAATTCACTGGCAACGATAACATCGGTTGGAATTGGAATATCACCACCAGCTTGTTGGGCGGCATCGGTTAAGCGTTTCGCTTCGTCGATTAAGTCGGCTTCGTATAAAGATTTGCCTACGCTGTGCCCTTGAGAAGCAATAAACGTATTGGCGATACCACCGCCGACAATTAATTGATCCACCACACTGGACAAAGAATCTAATACCGTCAGCTTGGTTGATACTTTTGAACCACCAACAATCGCAACCATAGGGCGGGCAGGGTTGTCTAATGCTTTGGTTAATGCTGATAGTTCATTGGCCAATAATGGACCTGCACAAGCAATAGGCGCAAATTGTGCCACACCATAAGTGCTTGCCTGAGCGCGATGAGCGGTACCGAAAGCGTCCATCACAAAGACATCACAAAGGGCTGCCAGTTTCTTGGAAAGCTGGGCATCGTTGTTTTTCTCGCCTTGATTAAAGCGAATGTTTTCGAACAGCAGTACTTCGTCTTGTTGTTGCTCAATACCGTCTAAATAGTCTGTCACGAGACGCACTGGAACATTTAGCGCGTTTTGCAAATATTCGGCAACAGGTTGCAAGGAAAACTGGGCATCGTACTCACCTTCAACCGGGCGGCCGAGGTGCGACATCACCATAACGTTTGCGCCCTTTTCCAAAGCAAGTTTAATTGTTGGCAAAGCGGCCTTTAATCTGGCATCCGAGGTGATCTTTCCATCTTTTACCGGAACGTTTAAATCTTCACGGATAAGTACCCGTTGGTTCGCTAAGTCAAGTTCAGTCATTTTGATGACAGACATGAGTTTTCTCCATTAAGCTACAAATTTTTGATGACACCGATTTACCTGTCGTTGAGCGACGGGCTAATCGGCGATATTAAATATGGCTGATGTTGTATCGAGCATTCGATTGGCAAAGCCCCACTCGTTATCACACCACACCAGTAGTTTAACCAGACGGTTGTGACTGACACGTGTTTGATTACCATCGATAATGCAAGAGTGTGGATCATGATTAAAATCCGAGGAAACTAACGGTTCAGTAGTAAAACCGAGAATGCCTTTTAATACGCCTTGTTGGGCGTTGTTTAGTGCCGCGTTTACGACATCAATATCGACATCGGTATTTAGCGTTACGCTTAAATCCATCGCTGTTACATTGACGGTTGGTACACGTACCGCGATGGCTTCAAATCGACCGGCAAATTTAGGTAAAATTCGCTCGATACCCGCGGCGAGTTTGGTGTTTACCGGAATGATGGATTGGCTTGCGGCTCTGGCGAGTCGTAAATCATCGTGATAGGCATCGATCACCTGTTGGTCATGCATTGATGAATGTATGGTGGTTATCGTGCCTTTTTGAACACCGAAAACGTCATCAAGGACCTGAATAACCGGCACGATACAATTGGTGGTACAAGAACCATTGGAAATTATTTGATCATCATGCTCGAGCGTCTGATGATTTATACCATAGATAATGGTTTTATCGACGTCATTGTATGCAGGCTGCGAATACAATACCTTCTTAGCGCCTTGCTCGATGTGCTTTAGTGCTTCATGTTTGCCTTGATACACACCGGTACAATCCAATACGATATCAACACCCAGCTCTTCCCAGGGAAGGCCGCTAATGTCAGGTTGGTGAATAAGGGCAATGGCATCGGCATCGACATTCAAGTAGCCATGGGATAACGACACGTCAAAAGAGAAACGGCCATGGTTGGTATCATACTTTAATAAATGCGCAATACCTTCAGGCTTTGCTAATTCATTAATCGCGACGATACGAAATTCGTCAGTACGGCCACTTTCATACAAAGCCCGCAAGATAGAGCGACCAATTCGGCCAAAGCCATTTATTGCAATTTTTATTGTCATAATTCAAAGGTCACAGCATCGACCTTTCATTTTAAGTAGAAAAAAATCGGTACGATAGTCTTGTTCAGCATTTAGATGAACTATAGACGAGCCATATCATTTATGCCTATTATCGCTCTTGGTCTGCACATGGGTTCTGTGATGACCTGGTAAAAAATCCGGGGTATTTTCCCTTACCTGGCAGTTAGGTGCAATGAAATTGTGTAGATTTTTTTCATCTATGACTGGTTTGTCCTGTTATAGATTTGTCATCGGCCACCTGTTGCGTGGCAGTTTTAAGGTTTATGACGAGTAAAAACAGGGTGTTGCGTTACTGCATAGTTTTTTGTAGTGGTGGTTGAAAGTTTTCTTTATATTGGTTGGGATGAATCGGATGACGTGTTGTTTTAATCTAGATTGACCGTTTCTCTGAGCTTCACCGCGAATTAACAGTAGGGTGTGTTTATGGCAATCGCATTAATTATTCAGGGCCGGGATGTTGAAGCGTTACGGTCTGGTTTATCGGACGCTTTACCGGGTGTCGAAATTCAGGTTTGGCCTACATTGACGGATTTAGCGGCGATTGAATTCGTTGTTGCCTGGAAGAGTCCGGAAAATTTATTGTCGCAATTACCTAACTTAAAGGCTATCTGTTCGCTAGGCGCTGGGGTCGATGGCATCCTGGCTTTAGCAGATTTACCGGATGTTCCAGTGTGTCGAATTGTTGAAGAGGATCTCACCCGACAAATGTGCGACTACGTGCTGGCTCAGATCTTAAATTTTCAATATCAATTTTCCGCGTATTGCCGTCAACAACATAACAATCAATGGTGTGAACGAGAACCTGTTGCGATCAAATCGGTTGCAATATTGGGAGTAGGGCAGATTGGTCATCAGGTGGCGATGGACCTGTATAGTCGGGGCTATCAAGTTACAGGTTGGAGTAACAGCCCAAAGCCCGATCGGGTTTATTCTTGTGTTTTTGGTATTGAGGCTTTGGCAGAAACTGTTGCAAACGCCGATTGTGTAATCAGTCTGTTACCTGCAACCAAAGAAACTGACAATTTATTTAACCGGAATTTTTTCCAACAGATGCAATCCCATGCGTTATTTATAAATGTCGGGCGGGGCAATTCAGTGGTGGAAGAGGACTTGTACCAAGCGTTACAACATGGTGTTATTCAAAGTGCCTGTCTGGATGTTTTTAAAACGGAACCTTTACCCCAAGAGCATCCATTCTGGGGGCTGCCAAATCTGGTGATTACCCCACATATTGCCGCCGTTACCCGACAACAAAATATTATCAGCCAAATCGTCGAACACTATAAAAAATTGCAATCTGGTCAAACCCTTAATTACATCGTTGATCGCGATAAAGGGTACTAGATAGATGTAATAGCATCCGTTATATGGCTTTTAAACCGACAATCGTTTAACTAGGAGTAGACCAATTTTTTGAATTTACAAATTATTTTGTTAATTAATCAAGTTTCTCCTTGTAACCCGCGATTAAACACGATAAATTGAATCTGCTAATAAATAATTTATCGACTTTTGAAGGCAAACGTAATGAACAAATCGTCTTTAAGGGAAGTCAAGCTGAGTACTGTTTTTATTGCGGTATTGGTATTGGGAGTATCGGCCATGTTTACTTCCTCAAATGCCTCTCAGGATATGGAAGTCAACCTTGTTACCGAACAACAAAAATAAGAAATTGCTTTGAATTTCTTTGAAACCTCACTTTATGTGAGGTTTTTTTTTATACAGGGATGTATTTATCCTCCCGTACCATGGATGGGAGCAAGGGAGGGTTTGCACAGGGATGTATTTAGCCGAGATATTTCCATCCATGATATCTCGACATACCGTAAGTCCATTCACATATCCTCCCGTACCATGGATGGGAGCAAGGGAGGGTTTGCACAGAGATGTATTTAGCCGAGATATTTCCATCCATGATATCTCGACATACCGTAAGTCCTTAACCTAACCAAATTATTGCAGCTGCAGATTTTACGACCTTGCGTTTATTTGGGGTCGCATTGCTTTTAAAAGGCAAGGTTGATGGCGTCCCCTACAGGAATCGAACCTGTATCTAAGACTTAGGAGGTCCTTGTTTTATCCATTAAACTAAGGGGACTGTGTTGGATATTGCAAATATCTAAGCTGAGTAAACGCTTTCCATTAAAGCAATTTATTGTTTAAGTTTCCATTTCAATTTGCACCAGTTAGATCAAAATCGCGACTACCTCTTTATGAAACCCTTATCGATAATAAACCGACGTAAACTCTCTTGGTAACTCATCTTGGTAAATCAATGCTGATGCTCAAAAATTGGAAAGGGGATAGCGAGCGGCAAATCATTGCCGAACCGCGCAAAAACAGCCGATAGAAGCGAGCGGCAATGAATTGCCTCTCAATAAAATATGGATACATGTCTGCAATTATATCCGCCGAAAAACGCTTTTTTTAACTTTTCGCCCTAATGTTATCCACCTATCGTCAATAATATTCGCATGTATTTTGAACATGCGCTTGGGTTACGCAGGGAATTTTGTTTTGTTTGGTTGTTTTTTATCCGAAAGGACTCTGTTTAGGTGATTTTGACGTTTTTTTGGCACGTTAATTGTATGTAAATTTAGAAGGATATATTAAGCGATTATGCTGTGTTCTTATTGAATACGTATTACCGATTGAATTCACCAGGAACAACCAAGCTGTTAATCCAATATGACTATAAATAAAAATATAAATATAAAAATAACAAAGGCAGGATGCCCCTAGATGGCTAGAATTGAACCGTCATTTATAACCTCTATTACCACTGTCATTCGAATCGGTGATTTACTCTCGCGTATTTTGCCAATGCCAAAAGTCGAAGCTGAAGACGATCCGTTAGATATTAAATCTGGCGTTGCTCAGATGCTTGCTGATACGGGTGGCAGACTTAACAATCTTAATCATCAGCATATGCAGGGTTGCGGTAATGCTCTGGCAAAATTTTCATCTTCCAGTGCTGCACTTCAAGCCAGCGCTTTGGTGGGACGTTACCTATTAGCTCAGCAAAACGAAGTGGAGCTGGACGATGCCATGGACGTACATGGACAGATAGAGCTACCGGCAAAAGGTCGGCATATATTGGTTTATGTACAAAATGCTAGCGGTGATATTGTTAAAATGATACCGCTCGGAGATCTACCAAAAGGGAAGGCACTTTTCCGTTGGCAAGGAGATGACAGATTCGGAAAACCGGTAGAGCCTGGTGCTTATCGTTTTATTGTGTCTTCAATTCTCGGTCAGGAATTGCATGCTCTGGCGGTAAGCACGTTTCAAAAAATAATTCGTGTCGCCACCCATCCGGAATCTAACAGGCTACAATTAGTCTTAGAAAATAACACGCAAGTGGATTTTTCGTTAAATCTGTTGATAAGGGATGACAGCATTTAATTTGTCTGAGAATGTCTTGCAAGGCCTTTACAATGTATAGTCCGCCGGGACAATACTCACGAACGATAGGCGCGTTTCCATATGCCGGCATGCTGACCAACGGCTAAGCTGCCGGGCTGAGCGATTTGGTTATAATAATATTCATAGCCCATTCAATTCAAACCATAATCTCTTACCATCGAAGCTAAATTCGGGCGTAGTGCCTGTTTTGCCTAATCTAAAGATATTCCTTTTGCTGATCTTCTATTTACCCTATGATGGTGTTTTGTAGTGAGCAAATCGATTTGCATTTGCATCTGCTAACGTGAACTTTTATTCTTGGTTTGCGAGACAATAATAAATAAAAAATAATTGCAGAGGTACCTTATGGCCGGGGCGGAGCAAGAATTGTCGCAAGCCAACAGCCCAGAGCGCGCAATTGGCGATCAATCTGACGTCAGCTTAAATAGCGAGTCCATTGATTTGAGTGCATTGATGCTTGAATCCAATCAGTTGAATCAATTGTTTGATATTATGCCCGCAGGCGTTGTGATAATCGATGGTGACGGCAAAGTGGTTAAGGCCAATAAAGCCGCACGAAAACTGCTTGATTGCGATTTGCATGCAAAGAATTGGATTGACGTGATCCAAACCGTATTTCACCCTCGCGCAGATGATGGTCATGAAGTTTCCTTAAAAAATGGACGCCGGGTAAAGCTTGATATATCTTCCTTTGATTCCCAAACTGGGCAATTAATCCAAATCACTGATCTAACCGAAACTCGGGTTTTGCAGGAAAAGATCTCTCAGATGCAGAGGCTATCGTCCCTTGGCCGAATGGTGTCAACCTTGGCTCATCAAATTCGCACGCCTTTATCGTCAGCCATGTTGTATTGCGCCAATTTAAAAGCAAAAAATATGACGGTTGCAAAACAGCAGCTGTTCCAGGAAAAGTTACACGCCCGATTACAAGAACTTGAGCAACAGGTAAACGATATGCTGTTGTATGCCAAAAGCGGCGGTAAGCAGGTTGTTGAAGTAGTTGAGGTAAAAAACATCATAGATGATGCCATCGCCGGCGTGGAAGCGCAGCTGGATGAAGCTGGCGCAACCTATAATATTCATTATGCGCAGGTCCACGGTGAGCCGTTAAAATTACTTGCCAATAAAAGTGCACTCGAAGGGGCAATTCAAAACCTGGTGCAGAACGCTTTAGAAGTCATCGAAGAACAACCCCATATTGATATTCGTATCGAAGCCCAAGGGGATTGGGTTAAGGTTCGGGTCAAAGATAATGGCAATGGTATCAGCGCAGAAGACCACGACAAAATATTCGAACCGTTCTATACCTCAAAAATGCAGGGTACCGGTCTGGGGCTTGCTGTAGTAAAATCTGTCGCCAAAGCCCACCATGGTGATGTAGAGCTGAGCTCTGAAGCCTCAGGCGGTGCAGAATTTTGTTTGAAACTTCCGCAGTTTAAAACTGAGCACCAGGAAATTGAAAAATAAGTAAGGGATGACATGAAGCAGAGTCTGGTATTGGTGGTTGAGGATGATCCTGGCTTAAGAGAAGCGGTTGTCGACACCTTGATGTTATCCGATTACCAATGCGTCGAAGCCGACAGTGGGGAATCCGCTTTGTTGGTGCTTAAAAAGCACGCTGTGGACATCGTCGTTACGGATGTACAAATGGGCGGCATGTCAGGTTTAGATCTGCTGCGCAACATCAAACACCATTATGCCGAGTTACCGGTACTTATTATGACCGCTTATGCGACGATTGATGATGCCGTTCAAGCCATGAAAGATGGCGCCAGTAATTACATGGCAAAACCTTTCGCGCCGGAAGTTCTGGTCAATATGATCAGTCAATACTTGCCGGAACCGGAACAGCTAACCGATCAACCGGTTGCTCACGATCAAAAAAGCGTCAACTTATTAGCCCTGGCAAAAAAGGTTGCCTTATCTGATGCCTCAGTAATGGTGCTTGGCCCAAGTGGCTCAGGCAAGGAAGTCTTGTCGCAATATATTCATAATCAGTCTCACCGAGCCGATCAGCCGTTTGTTGCTATCAATTGTGCCGCCATCCCTGAAAATATGTTGGAAGCAACACTGTTTGGCTATGAAAAAGGCGCATTTACCGGCGCGGTTAATGCATGTCCGGGTAAATTTGAACAAGCGCAAAATGGCACGATTTTGTTGGATGAAATTACCGAAATGGATTTGGCACTACAGGCAAAAATACTTCGGGTAATCCAGGAAAGGCAGGTTGAGAGGTTAGGCGGACGTAAGACCATCAGCCTTGATGTGAGAGTGATTGCAACATCAAACCGGGATCTGAAACAAGCGGTCAATGAAGGAATATTCCGGGAAGATTTGTACTATCGTCTCAATGTATTTCCGTTGACTTGGCCACCGCTTAGTGAACGGTGTGATGATATTATCCCTTTGACGGAACATCTGTTGCGTAAATACCATCCACAACATCCGGTACAGATTTCCGATGCCGCGAAACACAAAATGCTTAGTTATGATTGGCCAGGTAATGTCAGGGAGTTGGACAATGTCGTGCAAAGGGCGTTGATTCTCAACCAAGACAATATGATTCATGCTGATGATTTAATGATTGAAGAGATTTGTGTCAGTGATATGCCTGCACCTATAGCGCAAAGCGCTGTCAGCTTAAACAATCCGTCGGCAGATTTGGAGTCTGGCTTGAAGCAACAGGAATTTCAGATAATTCTCGACGCTCTTAAAGCCTGCAATGGTTCGCGCAAAGACGTGGCTGAAAGGCTCGGTGTTAGTGCGCGAACGTTGCGCTATAAGCTTGCGAAAATGCGCGAGCATGGCATAGAGTTTGAGCGCTAGATGCTATCCTATCAGGTTATTTTGCAAGTTTTTTGCGAGATTGACTATCTAGCTTATTACGAAGCAGGTTATAATCCGCAGTTAATTAAGTTTTCGTAGGTATTTCAGGCGACTAGGATGAAATTTTCCCTATTTTCTTTTGCTAAATCTGTTCTGGTGTGTGCCACCCTGGGTTTAACGGCTTGTTCAACAACTAATTCTGGTGACGGTGAATACTCTGACCCGCTTGAACCCGTGAATCGGGCTATCTGGACATTTAACTGGGATTATGCCGATAAATATGTGTTAAAGCCCGCCTCAAAAACTTACGTAACCTATGTGCCGCGACCACTGAGAACTGGCGTTTATAATATTGTGCTTAATATTAATGAGCCGTTTAGCGCAGTGAATAGTCTGTTGCAATTAAAAGTCAATCGAGCTGCACAGACAACTGGACGATTCGTGCTTAACTCCACCGTAGGCTTGCTGGGTTTTTTTGATGTGGCATCTTATGCTGGTCTGGACCGACAGGAAGAAGAGTTTGGTGAGGTGCTAGGTTACTATGGGGTACCCGATGGACCCTATTTAATGTTACCGTTGCTTGGTCCTTCTTCGGTTCGCGATGAAACCGGAGATCTTATCGATGGCCTGTATTGGCCAATGGCGGTTATTGATTTTTGGCCTAATGTCGCTCGCTATATGATTATTGGTCTGGAAACACGGGCACAACTGGAAGAACAGGAAGCATTACTCGAAGACTCTTCCGATCCTTATGAGTTTGTCAAAACGGTCTATTTCCAAAACATTACTTTCCGATTATATGATGGTAATCCGCCGCTTATTATTGACGAAGATGAAGAAGCGGAACTGGATGAAGATCTCGAAGATTTGTTGGATGACCTATAGTGATGCAGTGCTCCTAAGCGGATTTATCGTTGCGATTAATTCCGTTGACCAGGAGCACGCTCAATCCGCATTTATGCTTGTTGCTGGCGCTTAAAGTCGCGTATCGCCTTGTCGATATATTGATTGGCGAAATACAGCGAAAAAGGTCGAAGCACGATAAAATATCCCACCATAACGAATATCAGTGGCAAGATGAACATCCAGGAATCCACTTTGGCCAGCATCATAAATGGTGGTATCAAAATGGCCAGTTTTATCAGGTTTAACACGAATTTCTGAGTCGGCTTAATTTTGTTACCGGCAATGTCGATGATTTGCTTACGATCATGCAGGTTAAATGCTTGTAAAGCCTCGATTTGGTTGCTGGAAAAATAGAATTTCATAGGGTTTGAACTAGACTTTGGAAAGTTTCAGGGTTGAAAAAGAAGGCTATTCTAGCAAATAAACCGATTGTTTACGAAATCTGTCCGTTAAATTCATCACTTAAACATACTATAGGTAAACAAATCGATACCTTATTGATAAAGCTTTTGCTAAAATTGCCGACAATTTTTTTATAGACAGGTTGATAAAAATGAACGTTATTGAAGGATCTTTTGCTGCGCAGGGTAAAAAGTTCGCTATCGTAGTTTCGCGCTTTAACAGTTTTATTGTTGAAAGCTTACTTGAAGGTGCGGTTGATGCATTGAAACGTCAGGGTCAGGTAAACGATGAAGACATTACCGTCGTTCGCGTTCCTGGTGCATACGAGCTGCCGGTTGCGGCGAAGCGCCTGGCGAAAAAAGGTGACTTTGACGCGATTATTGCCATCGGTGCTGTGATCCGAGGTGGTACACCTCATTTCGATTTCGTTGCTGGTGAATGTAACAAAGGACTGGCCCAGGTTGCGATGGAATTCGATACACCTGTTGCTTTCGGTGTTATCACCACCGACACCATTGAACAAGCCATTGAGCGTGCTGGTACAAAAGCTGGCAATAAAGGTGCAGAAGCAGCTTTAAGCGCGATTGAAATGGTCAATGTTCTTGAACAACTATAGGCGGACCCTTAAGTGAAACCATCCCCACGTCGTAAAGCCAGAGAAATTGCTGTACAAGCGGTTTATTCCTGGCAGTTGACCAATAACGATATCAGCGAAATCGAAGCAAATTTTCTTGCCGATAACGCCAAACGTCGTCTTGATACGGATTACTTTTCAGCCTTGTTGCGCGGCGTAGCTGCGAATGTATCAGGGTTGGATGAAGCGATTCGTCCCCATGTTGACCGTCCATTGGAAGACATTGACCACGTTGAAAAAGCGATTTTGCGTGTTGCCGTATATGAACTCAGTCAGGACGATGTGCCGTATAAGGTCGTGATCAACGAGGCGATTGAATTAGCGAAATCTTTCGCCGCAGATGACAGCCACAAATTTGTGAATGGTGTCTTAGACAAAACGGTAAAAACCCTTAGATCATAAGGCTACTCTTAATTTATGAAAGAGTTTGAAGTTATTAAGGAGTTCTTTACGGCTCAACCTGTGAATCGTAAAGACGTAGCCATGGGGATCGGTGACGATTGTGCGCTGATCCACGCCAGCGATCACAAATATATCGCGATCACCACTGACACCTTGGTTAGTGGCGTCCATTTTCCTGAAGATACTCCGGCTCGTGCGATCGGTCATAAAGCTGTTTCGGTGAATCTGAGCGATCTCGCTGCGATGGGCGCAGAGCCTTGTTGGATCAGTGTTGCGATAACCCTGCCAAGTGTTGACAGTGAGTGGTTAGCCGAATTTACGGCGGGTATTTTCGAATTGACGGAATACTTTAATGTACAACTGATTGGTGGCGATACGACCAGCGGTCCCTTAAGCGTTACCATAACTGCGCAAGGCACCGTCCCTAAAGGTAAAGCTCTGTGTCGACATGGTGCTACCAATGGTGATTGGGTTTATGTCACCGGCGAAATTGGTGAAGCGGGTCTTGCATTGCAAGCATTGCGGGAGCAAGTGGTATTGTCGCCCCGGGAAATGCAGCATGCGATGGAAGCGCTCAACTACCCAAAGCCTCAGGTATTGGCGGGTCAGATAATTCGTGAATATGCGTCTTCAGCTATCGATATTTCTGATGGGTTGTTGGCGGATGTGACCCACCTTTGTCGGGCATCGACGCTGGGGGTGAATATTGACGTTAACGATATTCCCATCGCACCTGTGTTAATCGACAGATTAGGGGAAGAAGATGCCGCACGTTTGGCATTGACGGCGGGTGATGATTATCAACTGATTTTTACCGTACCCGATACCAATCGAGTTGCGTTAGAAACCGAACTCAATCATGCCAATATTAAAACGTCCTGTATTGGTCAAATGAACACGTCACAGGAAATCAATATCTCTCGGGGTGACAAGCTATTGTCTTTCGCCGAATCGGGATTTGAGCACTTTAGTTAATAATGAAAAAAAATATTCCCGCTCACAAGTTATTTAAGCTTTCCGATCCTGTCCATTTTCTCGCCGTAGGATTTGGCTCAGGTCTCATCCCTAAAGCCCCTGGGACCTTTGGTACGTTGGCGGCAATTCCGTTGTTATTGCTGGCGTCCTATTTGCCCTTGTATGCCCTTATTATATTGACTATCGCGATGGCAATATTCGGTATCTATGTGTGTGATAAAGCGGCAGCGGATGCCGGTGTCCATGATCATGGCGCTATAGTCTGGGATGAAATCGTTGGTTTTTTTATTTGTATGCTGGGCATCACCATAAGTTGGCAATCCATCTTAGTGGGGTTTTTACTGTTTCGGTTCTTCGATATCCTAAAACCCTGGCCGATAAAATGGATTGATGTCAGAGTAAGAGGTGGCTTTGGCATTATGCTTGATGATGTTGTTGCCGCCTTTATGGCACTGGCAATTATGCATCTCATTTTTTAATTTTTTAATTACGAATTAAGTTTCTAATTATGAAATGCTAAGGTGCTGAAGTTAAACCTTTACTCATGCTGTTCATGTAGCGATGCACGGCATCTAGGTTTGCCTTTTAAAGCTCCTTAAACCTTTTCTGTAATCGCCTGATTACGTTCTTTTAGTCAGGCTTTCCACAGCATTAACCGCTTTGTTTATCGGATATCCCAGCCTATCATCAAATCCCCATTAAACCGTTTTCATTGGTATAATTGCTGTGCCACTCATACCCTAGTCACTCCTAGCTAGAACTATCGAAATCTAACCGATCTCGACAAACACGAATACTAAGTCGTTCAGGGCATATGTCTTTCATACGATGCAATGGTTTTTGTTTTATCAAAACAAGAAGAGGGTGAAGAAATAGGGGATTGGCTAGATGGATGTGCGAAGACGAAGCGATAAAAAATCGTTATGCATAAAAAAGGCAGCGAATGCTGCCTTTTCGAAATTTACGTTATGGAATTACCCAGTTACTAGTCTTTGTCGTCAGTAACTTTCAATTCCTCTTCAATTTTTTCAGTCATCGTCTGAGGTTTGCTATCTTCAGCACCATGCATCCAGTCGACCAGTTTATCGCTTAGAAGCCACAGGATGATACCTGCAACAAAAGCCATAATGGCAACGCCAGAGAATGCTTGAAGCGGTCCGGTTTCACCAACCATTTGACCAACCCAGGCTGCAAGGTAGTTACCCACACCAGAGAAGAAGAACCACATACCCATTAACAATGATGTGTATTTCAGTGGCGCAAGTTTAGTCACCATAGATAAGCCAATCGGAGACAAACATAATTCGCCCATGGTATGGAATAGATACGCTAACACTAACCAAATGACATGTGCCTTAGCCGTATCGGAATCACCAATTTGCAATGCGGCCATAACCATCGAAATAAAACCTAGGCCTAAGAAGAACATACCCAACCCGAATTTCTTCGGCGAGTTTGGTTCCGCAGCACCCATTTTAAGCCAGGTCGCGGCAAAAATCGGGGCAAGGATGATGACAAAGATCGGGTTTACGGTTTGTAACCAGGACGCTGGCATTTCCCAACCAAAGAACACAAGATCGGTCTTATATTTTGCGAACAGGTTCATCGAACCGGCAGCTTGCTCAAAACCTAACCAGAAAATGATGGTAAAGAAACTCATGATCAGAATGACTTTAACGCGATCACGCTCTTCCGGCGTTAATGGTTCATCGGGTTTCGCATTTGCGCCATTGGCTTGTTTGGCTGATGGCTCAACACCAACATTGCCTAAATATTTGTTAGAAAGGGCAAGTTGTAAAAGAACACCAATTAACATCCCCACACCAGCGGTTAGGAAACCATATTGGTAGTTAATTTTCTCACCTATGGTACCAACAACCAGATAACCTAAAATGGAACCTAAGTTAATACCCATGTAGAAAATCGTGAATGCCGCGTCACGACGTTTGTCACCTTCTTCATAAAGGTCACCCACCATGGTCGAGATATTCGGTTTGAAAAAGCCATTACCGATGATCAAAAAGACTAAACCAATCCAAAGGAATGTCGTCTCCATACCCGGGATGATGGCATGCGGTGTACCCAATGCAAATTGTCCGAGCATCATTGAGATACCACCGACAATGATTGATTTACGCTGGCCCCACACATTGTCGGCCATCCAACCACCGATAACCGGCGTTACATAAACAAAAAACGCGTAGATTCCAAGAATACCAAGCGCTTTTGATTGAATGGCTGTGTTGAATAGTTTTTCGGCACCCTCGGCTGAAGGGTCGATCCCAAAGTAGGCCATATCCCAGCCGAAATTACTGGCAAATGCTACTAGGTACAATACAAAGATACCACGCATGCCGTAGTAGCTCATTCGTTCCCACATCTCTGTACCGAACAGCAGGAACAAGCCTTTCGGATGACCTAATAAGGTATCCGTTTTTACGTTAGACATTTAAACTTCCTTAAATTACTTTTAATACCCATTCCACCAGGAGTTTGTCAGAAGCCCATTTGCGGCCTTAGATGTCAATAATATAGAACGACTATATCAATGAAATCTATGTTGCAAATGGACCTCAGTGCTAACTCTGAGCTGTGTAAAAACTTAATGGAATTGGTATGAGTTTATTTTTTTGCCACTCGTTTATACCTAGCGGCCTGAGTAAATGCAAGATGTTCTGATTTTCGTCAGGTTAGTTGCACACTTATTCACCGCCAATTCAGCCAATATTATAGAAGTTGTTGGCCGCAGCGTAAGGGATTAGGCACAATTATCTATGTTTGGTACAGCAAAAAAGCAGAAAAAGTCATAAGATTTTGAATAGCTGTTCCGGGTGTCAATAAATCGAAACAAACCGTGGTTTTGTCGAAGGTGTTGATTAAAAAGACGTTACATGGAAATTCAGGGGCAGATGGGTTAAAAATATTGTTCATTTTTTGTCTTATTCACAAATTGTTGAATATACTGAAGCGTACTATGCAAAGAATTTGTTCAGAATTTAGGGTGAGACGGAGCTTGGCTGAAAACTAAACGCTGTCAAATTTATGCCCATAATCGACGCCTGAGCTGATAATTTGGAACATTTGGTGGCAGGTCTCGTATACGATTGAGCGATAACTATGCCTGAGTGGTTGACCTTGAGTTTTCAGGTCTTAACGTCATTTGTTTTTGCATTTGCCGCAATTAAAGTATTTAAGCCAGTAGCTCTGGATATCGGGCTAGTGGATCGTCCCAGTGCCCGTAAACTTCATCAGGGTAACATTCCTCTTATTGGCGGTCTGTCAATCTTCGCTGCCGTACTGTTTGCCGCCATTATCTGGCTTCCCAATACCCAGGAATTGCGCTTGTACCTTATCGCATCGGCAATGACGGTCTTTATCGGAGCACTTGATGATAAGTATGATTTAAGCGTCCGGGTTAGATTAGTGGGGCAAATGATCATTGCTAGTTTGATGATTTATGGGGTTGGCGCGTATTTTAGTAATTTAGGGGACCTGTTTAACCTCGGGGATGTTGATATTGGCTGGCTGGGGATCCCGTTTACCTATTTCGTGATCATCGTAGCGATTAACGCCTTTAATATGATTGATGGTATTGATGGTCTGATAGGCGCTTTGAGTATCAACACATTTACAGCAATTGCCATTTTATTTTTGCTCTCGGATCAAAGCAGTTATCTCAGTGTCGCGCTGATACTGGCGACGGCGTTGTTGCCATTTTTGCTTTTCAATCTGAAGGTTGGAAAGCATATGCAGTCAAAAATATTTATGGGGGATTCCGGGAGTATGTTCATCGGCCTGAGTGTGGTCTGGTTGTTGGCATGCGGAACCCAGGGGGAGCAACATGCCTTTAGTCCGGTAACCGCATTATGGCTTACCGCCGTGCCTTTGATGGATATGCTTTCAATTGTGATCAGACGATTCAGGCAAGGTTTATCACCGCTTAAACCGGACAGAGATCATATTCATCATATCTTGATGCGCATCGGCAACAGCCCAAAGAAAGCTTTATTGTCGATTTCACTGGCCGCGGTTGTGATGTCGGCGATTGGAATTTTGGGTGAGTTTTTTGGTATTCCACAAAGTGTGATGTTTGCATTGTTTATTGCCGTCTTCGGTGTTTACCATTGGGCTTTGACCGACACGGCCGTTCTAAAACAGTTTCTGCGAGAGCCAAAACATAATAAGCCTGAGTATCACGAAGAAATTTAATCGCCTAAATGACATGCTCTTGCTGATATGGACTAAAATAATAAGTTAACTCCATAGAAAAACGATAAAATCTAATAAGTTAATGGGCGAAAGCGGCAGCTGTAGTTACATTTTTCTCTGTGCTAATCAAGGTTTACGGCGGATTCAGATAATCTGGCCGGACGCTTTTCGTGCATCTCAAACTCCTTTCTATCTCGGTTTCATAACCTCATTTGTGTTCACGGTTTGTTGTTTTGTTATGGGTAACGTATCGGCACAGTCGACCACCCCTTTAGCTGCCGAATTAGACATTAAAGAAAACTATCGGAGTAATCGTTTTCGACCCTTAATGGAAAGCCTGGGCAACTCGGATAAGGGAATTATTCTGCCTTTTGGTTATTCATTGTTCGATAATCGCGGCGAACTTGAGTCAAATAGTGCAATTCAACCCGAGTATGTATTGCGTAATGGGGATGTGATCAGTGTCTGGATTTGGGGCGCGTTTGAATATCAACAACAACATAAAGTCGATTCCCGAGGCCAGATATTTTTGGAGCAACTTGGGCCCGTTAAAGTTGCGGGTGTTTCGGTTACCAACTTAAGTGACTACCTGCGCGATAAGTTAGCCAAGGTGTATCATCAAGGGGTCGAACTGTATGCAAACTTATATCAGGTTGCGCCCATTCCACTTCTGGTCAGTGGCGCAGTGAACGCCCCGGGTCAATACCTTGGTTCCAGCGGTGACGGTATTTTGTATTACCTGAGCAAAGCTCAGGGGATCGATATTCGTCAGGGAAGCTATCGACGTATTCAAGTGCGTCGTGCGGGTAAAACGGTGGCTAACATCGATTTGTATCCTTTCTTGCAAAGCGGAGAGTTGCCGAGTATCTCCTTGCAGGATTTTGATGTCATTTTTGTATCCCAATCTGGTGTTCGCGTGACGGCCATTTTACCCGGAAAAATCCCGCTAAGTTATGAATTGATCCAACAGCCGTATCAAGGTCAGGAATTATTGTCTTTGCTGACAGTACCTAAATATATTATCCAGGTAAAACTGGTTAGTGAAACTCCATCGGGTAACGTTGAACAAACCTATTCCCTTGAGGAGTTTAGAAGGCTGACCCTAAACGACGGAGATCGTGTATTTTTCACGGAAACCCTGAATCAGGGCTCACTGGGACGTCCACAAAAACGAAAAATAAGTAATGTATTACCTAAGGGTGAACGACATGGCCCAGGTTAAAACGAGACTGGCTTACCAGGTATGGCAAGATGTTGTCTTTGCCATTTTTATACGAGAGATCCGTAGTAAGTTTGACGATAAAGTTGGGATCAGCTGGGCCGTAATCCAACCCGTATCGTTCATATTTATCCTGTCTTTTATTCGCGGTCGCATGGATGGCGGTTTAACCCATACGATGCCTACCTTTATGTTTATGATGTATGGCATGTTGATGATTCAACTGTTTCTGTCTACGTTGTCATCCACGGCCAATTCTATACATCGCAACAAAGCCTTATTTTCCTTTCGTCAGGTTCAGCCCTTAAGCGCGGTGATGGCAAATGCCTTGTTTGAAATTTTGGTGAAGGTGGCCGTTATTTTCGTTCTTTGGTTAGCGGTATATTTCATGGGCATTGAAATGCGCTTAGATGACTCCCTGATGGTCTTATTGATGTTGTTTAACGTCTGGATGATTGCAACAAGTCTTGGCTTGATTATGGCGTTAGCCAAAGCATTCATCGTTGAAGTGGATAAGATTCGTAACCTGATCACCCGTCCCATGTTTTTTATCTCCGGGGTGTTTTTTAGCTTGCAGGATATCTCAGAGCAATACTGGCCATTTCTTAACTGGAATCCGTTGCTGCATAGTATTGAGTTGTCTCGCCAGGCCGCCTATGCAGGATATCAGGCACAGGGGGTATCGTTAACCTATGTAAATCTGACAACACTGACATTGATGTTTAGTGCTCTGGTTTTCTATCAACTCACTTGGCGCCAGGTGATTAGTCGATGATTAAATTAGATAGCGTTAGCAAATACTATCCATCAAAACTGGGTCGCCAGTATGTATTTAATGATCTGAATTTTACCATTCCCGGAGGGCATAATATTGCCTTGCTGGGGAAAAATGGCGCGGGTAAATCGACGCTGTTTCGACTTCTGGCTGGCAGTGAGTATCCAAATGAGGGGAAAATACGAACCTCTTATAATATTTCCTGGCCGGTGGCACTGGCGACTGGCGTGCATCCGAAAATGACTGGCCGGGAAAATACCCGTTTCATCGGCCGTGTTAATGGCGTCCAGGACTTAGAACTGTATGAAGAGAAGGTAAAGCAGTTTGCGGAATTAAAGCAAAAGTATGATTTACCGGTTCGGACCTATTCATCGGGGATGCGTTCCAGACTTGCGTTTGCGTGTTGTATTGCGATCGATTTTGATATTTATCTGATTGATGAGGCCATCTCTGTTGGTGACCCTAAATTTCGTAGAAAGACCAAAGATGCGCTGCTTCGAAAAAGTAAGACCTCGAACGTGATCATGGTCAGTCATGAATTGGACGATGTACGGTTGTTTTGTGACAGCGCCATTTTAATTCAGCAAGGTCAGCTAAGCTTTTATAATGACCTTGAACAAGCCATTGATATTTATGAGGCTAATTAAAAAATGAGCCAGACGGATATTGATAATCTCGAACAAAGATTTAACGCGCTGGAAAGTGCCTGGACACAAGAGCAGTGGCAGGATGCGGACTTTCTGCGTGAGGAAGCTCTGAAACTTGAAGAAACGGATTTAGAGTTGGCATACCGCATTATGCAACGCGCCCACAATCTTCGTCCTGTCGGTCCAGTGATCAAAAATAAATTACAGGAATATCGACAACTGCTGATGGAAGAAGAGTCGCCGATTTTAATTCTTTCCTCGGCTGATAATCAGGCTGAGGAAAGTCTGATTGATAACACAATAGAAAAACACCGGCAGCCTTGGCATCAGCGCCTCGTGTTTTGGCTGCGTCAGCCATTTACCTTGTTTGTGGTTTTGCCCTGGATTGTTATCGCTACCTACTTTTTATTGTGGGCCAGCCCTAGATTTGAAAGTCATGCTCAGGTGATTATTCGCAAACCGAATGCGCAGCTGGGCGACAATGCATCAGCACCATTGTTAGGCAATCGGGCAGGGACCGCCGCAGGAGATACCCAGCTGATTAGCGCATTTATCTTATCCCGGGATATGCTCAATCATTTACAAAGCGAACTGTCACTATTTGAGCACTATACATCGAACCAACGGGACGTGATTTCCCGCTTAAGTGGTGCTGCCAGTAATGATCAATTCCTGTCATATTATCAGCGGCATATCGTTGTCGATGTTGATGAAGCCTCGTCTGTGGTGAGCATTAAAAGTCAAGCCTATAGTGGTGCTTATGCACAGCAGCTAAATCAACAAATTATCGCCAAATCGGAAGATTACATTAACAGTATTGGTCAGTCTCTGGCACGTAAACGCTTAACCTTTATCGAAGCTGAGCATCGCTTGATTGAAGACCGACTACGTAAGGCGAAAACCGATTTATTGAGGTTTCAGCAAAAATACCGCTTGTTTGATCCGCAACAAGAGGCTCAGGCAGTTCAACAAATCGCTTTTAAACTTGAAGAAGTTCTGTCCGATAAGAAAACACAGCTGTTGGCGTTACGGGAGTACATGCAAGATTCATCACCTAAGATCCGTTCATTACAACGTGAAATTAATGCACTTGAAAAGCAATTGATGAGTGAAAAACAACGATTGATCTCCCAAAAAGGACAACAGGATATTTCCTTTGGAGAAGTCCTTGCACGTTACTCCGCTTTTCAAATCAAAGTAGATTTGGCGATGCAGGCCTATACGTCGTCTTTGGTGTCTTTAGAGCGCTCGAGAATCGAAGCGTATCGACAATTGCAATATATGGTGGTGGTCGAGAGTCCGACGTTGCCAGAGGATAATACATATCCAGATAAACTATACAGTTTATCACTGGCTGCGGTTGTACTTATCATATTGTTTGGTATAGGAAAAATTCTGATTGCGACAATCAGGGAACTGGCGTAGAGCTTTGAAGTAAGCGAATAACAAGATTTTTGCTAAGCTCATTATTATGGTGTGCCGATCGGGTATTACGGCTTAAATTCAAGGTTTGGTAAAGCTGCTCGATGATTAATACCTTATATATTCATGCGGGATCCCATAAAACAGGATCGACCTCAATTCAGAGGTTTCTTCGAATCAATCAGGATGCACTACGCGAGGATGGCATTGCCATACCAGGCTTGAAAGGCATTTTGAAACCGACGCCAGATCTAACCAATTATGGTTTGTATCCTCAGGCTTTTCATGCGCTTGCACGTGTGCGTCAACCCATCGCCATAATCTCCCGAGAAAACTTTTCCTGGGTGGATGACATCAACAAGTTGATGGCATTACGCGATGTTCTTTATAAACACGCCCATAAAGTCAAAATCATCTTTTACCTGCGTCGTCAGGATAGCCTGGCGATCTCGCAAAAGCAGGAAGGTACCAAGTGGTTTGATTGCTCGGTTGCTTATGGCCACGAGCCAACGGCGTTACCCAGTAAGCTGTCTGAAGTCGCGAGACGATATCTGGACTTTGAACAGAAAGTATCCATGTGGGCGAAAGTCTTCGCCAAAGACAACATCATTTTGAGGGTGTTTGAACCTCAACATCTGGTGGAATGTGACGTTGTTAAAGATTTCTGTTATGTACTGGGCTTACAGCCCGACTATTATCAGTTTCCTGAAAAAGCCAACGAGTCATTGGGGCGCATAAGTCAGCTATTTTTGCACCAGAGCCAACCCGCATTTGCCGATGGCAGTATCGCCAGGCACCGGCTGATTCGCGCGGTACGCGATTTTGATCGGCGCAATAACAATAATGATGACAAGCTGTTACCGGATAAGGATGAAGCGATAGCATTCTATCAACAATTTAAGGCAGCAAATGCTCGACTCAATCAGGATTATAAACTCACGGATTCTGAACATTTGTTTAACGAAGACTTTTCTCAATACCCGGAATTAGGCAACGGCCGTATGTTAACCCTGGGTGAGATAAACGAAATTTATGCGGATCTATTTGCCGATTTCAGCTTTGTTGATAGTGACGAGGATGGTCAATGGAAGCGCAAACAAAGTGCGCAGCTGCGAGACATTGCGCTGAGTTTACCGCCGCAATGTCTGAGTCAAAAAATACAATTGCTGACGTTGGCATTACAGCTTAATCCTAATGGCCAATATATACGTCAACAGCTAACTCAACTGACTGCTCAAACCATGGTGGAACAATAATGTTTTCAAATCTATTCAAGCCGAAGATTGTTCAATGCGATGATATCGAGCTGTTTGTGATTTTTGGAGCAATGCGCTCTGGCTCCAATTTGCTTCAGGAGAAGTTGAATTACTTTGACGATCTAATTTGTCTGGGGGAATTATATAACCCTTCTTTTGTCGGTGTCGATCGACCTCATATCAATAAATTCTCCTATGGCGGTTACGGCAGAAATGATCCCGACTCCCGTAAAAAAAGACAGCAGGACCCATTTTTACTGATTCAAAAAGTCCAGGAACAAGCCTTAAAAGAAGGCAAGATCCCGGGATTTCGCCTGTTTGATGGCCACAATAAAGATGTTCGCAGGGTGCTATTGAATAATCCCAGGGTTAGAAAAGTCTTATTGCAGAGAAATCTAGTTGATTCATTTATCTCGCTGGAGCTGGCCAGAGAGTCCGGGCAATGGGTAAAACGGGATGAAAAAGCGCCAAAAATCACCCAGGTACATTTTGATATTAATGAATTTGAGCAATACGTAAACAAAACTCAAAAGTACTTCGGTGCCATAAAGCAGCGTTTGGACGAAACTCGCCAAGCATACAAAGTCATCGACTACAATGATGTTCTCAATGATCAACAGGTCGAAGACATTGCCCATTTTGTCGGTTCCAAACAATCGATGCAAAAACAGCAAACCACCTTAAAGAAACAAAACAAAGGCAGTATCGAGGATAAGGTCATAAATTTTGATCAGGTTAAGGATTATCTGCACAGCTTTAATAAATCTGCACTCGGTTAACCGGAGAGCTTATGCACCCATTGCTAAATCAACTTCTGCGCCCCTGGCGAATGCTAAAGCATGGTACTCAGTTGGTTGTTTATGGCGCTAAAGCAACGTTTTTTGGGCGCCAGCTAACGTTATCTCAAGACAAGCTCCAACACATCAATGATGGAGACCTACTGCTGTTTGCAACGCTTCGTAATGAAGCGCATCGGATGGAGTATTTTCTCGAATATTACCGTAATCTCGGTATTAATCACTTCATTCTGGTTGATAATGGTTCGGATGATGGCTTTAGTTATTGGATTAAGGAGCATGAGGATGTGTCAGTCTTTTACACAACACATTCTTATAAAGCCTCCAACTTTGGCATGCATTGGCTTAATTATTTACTGCGCCACTATGGTTCGAACCATTGGTGTATGACATGCGATCCCGATGAATTTTTAGTGTTTCCCAAACAAGAAGATCTGAGCTTACAGCAGCTGTGTCAGTACCTCGAGCAAACGCATCGGCCCAGTTTTTATACCAATATGGTGGATATGTATGGCAAAGGGGCGTTACGAGAATGTATATACAAACCGGGAACCGACCCGCTGCTAAGTCATCCTTATTTTGATCGCAGCGGCTATTTTTACCATGAAAATAAACCCTATACCTCCATATGGGCGCAAGGGGGGGTTCGGCTCAGAACCTTGTTTAAGAACAATCCCGTGCAAGCACCTGCCTTGAACAAAACGCCGCTGATCAAGTGGAAATGGTATTATGCCTATATATCCTCGATGCATATGGCGATCCCACGTAAATTAAACAAAGGCTACCAACAAGGTCTTACAGGTGCCTTGCTGCACTTTAAATTTATTGCTGATTTTGAGGAAAAAATTATCGAAGAAATGGAACGCAAAGAGCACTATGGTGATTCGCTAGAGTACAAAAAATATCAGGATTTTTTGCAAAATTCGATGCACTTTGAACCTGGGGTATCGATCAAATATCAAGGATGGAAACAACTTCAGCAACTAGGCCTTATCGTTAATCAGGAGTTAAACTGATGCGTCTTGCCTATGCCATTCTCGCCCATGAACCATTCGAGCAAATTCGACCTCTATTACAATGCCTGACCGATAATGGCGATATCATTGCTTTGCATTATGATCTTGCCACCCAGCATCGGCACGATATAGAGCTTATCAAATGCCATTTTCCCAATGTCATTCTGGCATCCCAAGTCGCGGTTGAGTGGGGCGAGTCGTCAATCGTTATGGCGACGTTAAATTGTCTTAAGGCGTTGCTCCACCGCGATGAGCAAGCGGACTACGTTACCTTGCTAAGTGGAAGCTGTTTTCCCGTCAAATCGAGTACGCATCTGGCAAACTACCTTGCACAATCGCCTGGGTGTGAATACATTGAAGCCGTCAACGTTGAGCATCATCGCTGGATCACCGAGGGGATCCAGCAACAGAGGTGGGAATTGCCCCATTGGTGCAACTGGCGCAAACACCCAAAACTGTTTTCATGGTCGATAAAGTTGTTGACGCTGCTTGGCGTTAAACGAAAATTCCCCCTCGACTTCCCGGTGCATATGGGTTCACAGTGGTGGACCTTAAGTTGGTTGATGGTCACGAAAGTCGTTGCCCTGTGTGAGCAACAACCAAGATTGCTCAGTTTTTTAACAAAAACCTGGATCCCCGATGAGTTCTTTTTTCAGACCTTAGTCGCTTATTTAATCGATAACAAATCTCAGATAAAACCGCCGTTAATGAATTACCAGTTTAACTGCAAAGGTATTCCAAAAATTTTTTCGTTAAACGATATTCATCAGTTGCAGGCATTACCTGACAATAAATGCTTTACCCGGAAAATTCAAAGCAGGGATCTCAAATTTGTATCCTTACTCAGCGGTGTATACTTAAACAAGGCTCAGCTCCCGACGGAGGTCAATATCATCGACTATGGGAAAATACCTGATAATTTGCGTTGGTATAAACGCAGTTGCCTGTTTGATGAAGACTTGGATCAATTACCAGTCCCATGCTCGATCATAATCTGGCACAAAGGCAGTGAAAAAAGTACTAGCTTGCTCGCGGAAAAACTGACAGAGCATCTCGTTGAAACGGGGGTTTATGGTAATCTTTTTGCTCAGGAGCGAATTGATTATGGGTCACAGAAGCCGCTTGTCGGTTATCAACCTGATGATACGCGGCTGCGTGACTATGATAGGTTAGAGTTTATTCAGCAACTATGTCTGCAGCATCCCAAAGGCGTGGTCTTCTTTTATCAATTTTGTGCTGAAGATGAGCTGTTGAAAGTGCTCAGCAGTGCCCGTCAGGTACAGATGCTGGAAGTGTTTGATATGTCTGTTTGTCAGGCATCGCAATTGCATTTGCTGGCATTGGAGCAACAAGCCAGCTGGAAAAGCAACTCTGTACCGCAGTTCACGGTGGAAAATACCTCACGGATCTGCGCCTGCATATCTGCTCATCAGCAACGATCGCCGTTTCATCAGGCGTTAATGAATTCCTGCCATCCAGACAATCAACCGGCATATAATCTTCTCCTGGATGGAGAGCGCAATCAGTCTCCTTAAGGGGTAAGCCATGAATCGCTTTTTTACCCGGTTGTTAAGTTTCCTTTTTGCCCCTCGTGCCTTGTTTGAGCAGGTTTTTGCGTTGTATCTTGCGGCTCGTTTCGAAAAACAGCTGACCCTTAAGCAAGATAATCTCGATGCCATTAATAAAGATGACATTCTGTTATTTGCCACGCTCTATAATGAAGCGCATTTGCTCCCGCAATTTCTCGATCATTATCGCAAGCTGGGGGTGAATCACTTTATTTTCATTGATAATAATTCCACGGACCAAGGAGCTGCATTCGTCGCGATGGACTATGATGCCAGCGTTTTCCATACCCCTGACAGTTATAAAACTGCCAATTTTGGTATGCATTGGGTTAATGCCTTATTGCGGCGCTATGGCAGTAATCACTGGTGTCTAGTGTGTGATATCGATGAACATCTGATTTTTCACCATGAAACAGCCGCAGGCGAAACTATACAGGGGCATGATTCACCGTTAGGCAACCTTTGTCAGCGTCTGGAGCAACAGCAGCAGCAAGCGTTTTACACGATGATGTTGGACATGTATCCAAAACAAGATAATCAGCAACTCGCGGCTGACAAAGCAGAGGATAAGCTTACCTCTTTGCTTGATATTTGCCCTTATTTTGACAAGACAAATTACCAGTTCAACTACAACAAAAAATATTCATCACAAATGATACGTGGTGGTGTCAGGCAGCGACTGCTCTATCAGAAAACCCCTAATAAGGCACCAGCTTTACAGAAGATCCCTTTGGTTAAATGGCGTCCTTATTATGCCTACTTGTCTTCGATGCACACCATTAGCCCGCGTCGATTGAACACTTGTTATCGCCAACCTGAAACCGGCGCATTGTTGCACTTCAAATTTTCGCCCGGATATATAACCAAAGTCATTCAGGAACAAACCCGACGCCAACACTATGACAACTCCAGTGAGTATTCTCGTTATCAGCAACTGCTATCTACTTCTGCGTTTTACAATGAAGCGCTATCCGTTGCCTATCGCTCTCCGCAACAATTAATGACTCTGGGCTTTATTAAATGCCAGCAAGGCTCAGATGTTCCTACGGTCAATTATTTAAGTCGTGAAGATAGATTTGCTTCCTGTGCGGACAAGGATGGTAAAACTAAGGCGATGAAAAATGGTTGAGCCGCTAAATGCAATGTCAGCTAATGGCGGCGAATCGGTGGATAGGGCTGCTGCACTTAACGCAAAAGTACCCAAGGTCAGTGTGATCATGCCTGTCTATAATGCCGGTGCCTATTTATATGATTCGGTTTCCAGTATTTTGCAACAAACGTTTCAGGACTTCGAGTTACTGATCCTTGATGATGGCTCTACCGATAACAGTGCAGAAATATTACTGGAATTTGCTGCCAGTGATCCGCGAGTTCGGGTATTTCTCAGGGCTAACCATGGATTGATTGCATCGCTCAATTATCTAGTAAATAAAGCCCGCGCGAATTTGATTGCCAGAATGGACGCGGACGATATCAGCGTGCCGACTCGCATTGAGCGTCAGGTTCGATTTTTCAAAGGGCACCCGGATATTGCTATCCTTGGCACTGGATACGAGTATATTGATCGACAGGGAAATCGTTTGGGCGAACGCAAAACCCAGACAGAGCACGAAGATATCGTTGCGAGTTTTTTCTTTGGCAATGCCATTGCTCACCCGTCGGTTATGTTTCATCGAAACCGTTTACCCAAGGGCTGGCTCTATGATAACACTTTTGAAGGGGCGGAAGATCTCGCATTGTGGCTGGTATTAAGTGACGATGTAAAATTGGCAAATTTGCCAGAGCCCTTATTGCGATATCGAATCAGTGGACAGTCAGAATCCGATACTAAACATACCTTACAACAGCAAAATGCTTGTCGCGCCATTTATCTCAATACACATCTTTGTCGGCATAAAAATGGCGAATCAATTAGCCGGGCCATCTATAATCGCCGCGGCGGAATCGTTCAGTATCCGCGATTCTTATATGCCTGTATCCAGTTAATGATAAGCAATGCTACCTCAGGTAATGTTCCGGTATGGCCCTTATTCAAAAGAACCATGATGGCGCAATTAACATTTTTCAAACGCTCGTTGCGTCAGCTACCTAAATTAGAGGAAACGCCAGTTGAATAGGACGAACGCTAAGCCACCATTGATTACATTAGGATTTTCGACCATGACCGGGCGAATGTCGAGTCTTATCAGTATGCTTGAAGTGTTAGGTGAAACCCCTGGGGTCGAAATTCTTGTCGTGATCCAGGGGGAGGAAGAATCGTTTCCTGCTGCTTTGGATTTCGTCACCAGAATTTTTGATCCCATAACCGGGTTAAGCCACAGCCGAAACCTGGTAATTGAAAATAGCAGCGGTAATTACATCTGGTTTCTCGATGACGATGTGGTTATAACTCAACACAACCTCGACTGTCTGTTAAACGCCCTGGCAGCAGAGCCGCGTTCACAAGTGTACCGAGCGCAGATAGGCTGTATTGAAAATCGTGACAAATCTTATAAAACATACGCAACTAATAAAATCTTAAGTCGTTTGCAATTGCTTCAGGTCAGTTCAATCGAATTGATTGTAGAGCGCCAATTTATTCTCGAACACCACATTCGCTTTAATGAAAAACTCGGTCTGGGCACATCATTTCCTGCCACTGAGGAAGTGAATTTTTTGCTGGATATCGTCGAACTTGAAGGGCAGGTAATCAACCTTAATCATAGGCTTGTTTATCATACCTGTTGTGAACAAGGCAGATTGCTTGCCTGTGACGGTATTTTCACCGCTCGTGGTGCTACGGCTTCAAGATACGGGCCTCTGGGACCTCTGTTATTGTTGCGCTGGGGAGGGCGATATTTTCTCCGGTATCGGCAATTAAGTTATGTGAAGAGTCTTATCCAGGGCTATTATCAAGGGTATACAAGATTAACTTAGGCGGGTAAACATCGGATTTTTGATCTGGTTAAGAAGGGATGCCGCAACCATCAAGCCCGGATATGGAGGTATAGACGGGCAGACACATATTCGATTTATCTGTCATAGTGTTTAGCAAGAGTGATATAGCAGAGCAATATGACTGAGAAATTTGATAAAGTTTCGATTATAATGTCGACCTTCAATTCATTGGCGTATGTCGGTGAAGCGATAGAAAGTGTGCTGACGCAATCTTATCCAAATTGGGAATTACTGATAACCGACGACGCATCGACAGACAATACCTGGCAGCTACTGACTTTTTATGCTCAACGATATGATAATATTCATATTTTTCTCAATGAGCAGAACCTTGGAGCGGCCTTGTCACGAAATCGTGGTATTGACCAGTCAAGTGGCCGCTACCTGGCATTTCTTGATGCTGATGATAGTTGGCAAAAAGACAAGCTCATGGAGCAGGTCGCATTTATGCGTCGCCATCAAATTCCACTAACCTGTACGAGTTATCAAGTGGTGGATGAACAAGGCAACAATCTTGGATTGGTGGATCGATTACCGCGAGGAGAGATTGGTTATGATGACCTGTTGAAAAAGCGCGTGACATTTGGTTGCTCTACCGTGGTTGTGGATAAGAACAAAACCGGTTATTTTTTGATGCCGGATTTACGTACGGGTCAGGATTATGCGACTTGGTTGAACATTATCAAACGCGTCGGATACGCGTATCATTACCCGCAACCGTTAACAAATTACCGAATTACGCCGGGTTCCATTTCGCGTAATAAGCTGAACAAAGCACAGCGTCAATGGCAAATTTATCGCCAACAGGAGCAGCTTGGCATCATGCGTTCGATGATTTGTTTTATCCACTATGCCTACAGGGCGACGTTTCGCAGCTAGTCATTCCGGGTGAAGATGTAAAAAATTAAGGTGTTTACACCAAGATTCATGATATTTAAAGGGAATAAAAACAATGCATTATGATGTGTTCAATGGTGATGCCGACGGTATCCTGGCGTTATTACAATTGCGCCTGGCAGAGCCTAAAGACTCGACTCTAATCACGGGTGTTAAACGTGATATCTCACTGCTTAAACAAGTTGATCCAGCCAAAGCAACATCCGTAACGGTTCTGGATGTGTCCATGGAAAAGAATATCGATGCGCTACAACCATTGCTTGATAAGCAAATACCGGTGTTTTATGTGGATCATCATCGAGCGGGAGACATCCCCGAAAGCCCGTTTCTAAAAACTATGGTGAACACCTCGGCTGAGGTTTGTACCAGTTTACTGGTCAATGATCATTTGCAGGGCAAATATTACCTTTGGGCTATTGCAGCGGCCTTTGGTGATAACTTACAGGCAACGGCGCATCGCCATGCACAGCGACTCGGTTTGTCCTCAGCACTGACGAAACAGCTTGAACAGTTAGGTGTTTATATCAACTATAACGGTTATGGACGCAGCGTTGAAGATCTACATTTTCATCCTGCAGCCTTGTTTGAGGAACTGCTAAATTTTGCAAGCCCGGAGCCTTTATTTGCCAACCAAGGTTCGTTATTTTATCAACTGCAACAGGCATATAATGATGATATGGCTAAAGCGTCGTCGGCTGAAATATTATTTGATGTCGATCATTGTAAAGTGGTATGTCTTGAAGATGCGGCATGGTCGAGAAGGGTAAGTGGCGTTTTTGGCAATGATTTGGCAAATCAGATGCCGGATAAAGCGCACGCGGTGTTTACCCGAAATGTCGATGCCAGCTATACGGTTTCGGTGCGGGCTCCGCTGAGCAATAAACAAGGTGCCGATGAAATTTGTGTACAATTTCCAACGGGTGGTGGACGAGCAGGTGCCGCTGGTGTCAATGCTTTACCTGAATCTCAAGTTCAGCAGTTTATTCAGGTTTTTTCAGAATACTATAAATAATATCGAAAGAAGGAAGGGAAATGAGTTTACTAATTACCGGTGGTACGGGCTATATTGGCAGTCATACCGTGGTCGAGTTAATTAACGCTAATCGCGATGTTGTCATTGTTGACAATCTGAGCAATTCATCCACGTTAGTGCTTGATCGGATTGAACAAATCAGTGGTGTGAAACCGACGTTTATCAAAGCCGATATCTGTGATGAAGCAGCAATGCGTCAGATTTTTACTGACCATGATATTGATGGTGTCATTCATTTTGCCGGTCTCAAAGCGGTAGGAGAATCCAATGAAATTCCTCTTTCCTATTATCAGAATAACGTAGCTGGAACCTTAGTTTTACTACAGGTTATGGCCGAGTTTAACGTCAAGAATATGGTGTTTAGCTCCTCCGCGACCGTTTACGGTGAGCACAATGTATCACCATTGTTGGAAACCATGCCAACTTCTGCAACCAATCCTTATGGTCAGACTAAGCTAATGATCGAACATATTTTGTTTGATTTGGCAAAAAGTGACCCTCAGTGGTCGATTATCTCATTGCGCTATTTCAATCCAATTGGAGCCCATGAAAGCGGCTTGATTGGCGAAAACCCAAATGGCATCCCGAATAATTTGTTGCCTTATGTTGCTCAGGTTGCCGTTGGACGTCTTAAGCAATTGCAGGTGTTTGGCGATGATTACGATACGATAGATGGCACTGGCGTGCGCGATTATATCCACGTAGTTGATTTGGCCTTAGGTCATCTCAAAGCGGTTGAAGCCTTAGCTAAAAACCCGGGCTGTACAGCAATTAATTTAGGGACAGGTAACGGAACTTCGGTATTACAGATTGTTGAGCAATTTAAAGCGATATCTGGTGTTGATATTCCTTATCAAATCGTTACTCGTCGCCCGGGGGATATTGCCACAGTATTTGCGAACGCTAACCTGGCGGCTGAAAAGCTTGAATGGCAAGCGGAACGCGGTTTGAAAGAAATGATTGCCGATACCTGGAACTGGCAATCCAAAAATCCAAATGGCTTCGAATAAGATGGATACAAAATAAAGGGGCCTTTTGGCCCCTTTTTTATCGCATGAATTTTCTGTTGGTTATTGTTTTAATGTGATTGTTTTAACGCCTTAAACATTTGTGTTTCAGGGGCATTGTCACGGTAGGTTAGTTTGGATACCAGGAAGCCAGCCAATAGGGCCAGAATAAACCCTGGGATCATTTCATACAGTGCAAAGATACCACCTAAATGCTTAAGCTCGCCCCAGATAATAACCACCAAGGCACCGGTTACGATCGAAGCCATTGCGCCAAATCGCGTATAATGTTGCCAATATAAAGCCAGAATGATGGTTGGCCCAAATGCGCTGCCAAATCCAGCCCACGCATAGCTAACCAAGCCCAAAACCGTACTTTGTGGATTTAATGCGATGATAGTCGCTAAAATGGCAATGGCCAATAAGGAAAACCTTGTTAACCACACTAATTGCGCTTCTGTAGCGGTTTTCTTACTGTATTTTTTGTAAAAATCTTCAACAATCACAGATGAACAAACAATCAGTTGTGAATCGATAGTACTCATGATTGCCGATAAAATAGCGGCAATGATCACACCTGCGACCCAAGGATTGAGAATTGCTTTGGCCAGAAAAATAAATACCGTTTCACTGTTTTCCAGCGGACTTTCAGCATAATAAGCAATGCCAACTAATCCTACTGCCAGGGCGCCGATTAAAGATAATACCATCCAAACCATGGCAATATTGCGCGATGTGGGGATATCTTCGACCGAACGAATGGCCATAAATCGTGACAATATATGGGGTTGACCAAAATAGCCAAGTCCCCAGGCCATCAAGGAAATAAAACCTATCCAGGAAAAGTTTGTAAACAACTCAGCATATTGCGGGTTTACGGCCATCAATGTTTGTTCGGTTTGCTGCCAACCACCTAATTCCTGAATGGCCACGATAGGCAAAATAATCAGGGCAATTAACATTAAGCACCCTTGAAAAAAGTCGGTCCAACTGACCGCCAAAAAGCCGCCGAGAAAGGTATAGGAAACGATGATCACGGCACCGATGATTAACGCCTGTAAATAGTCCAGCCCAAACACCTTCTCAAACAAGATAGCACCACCAACCAGGCCAGAGGAAACGTAGAAAGTGAAGAAAACCAGAATTGTTACGGCAGATGCCAAACGTAAAACGCCAGATTTATCTTGAAAACGATTTTCGAAAAATTCGGGAATTGTCAGCGCATTGCCGGCTTTTTCGGTAAAACCCCGTAATCTTGGCGCGACAATAATCCAATTAAAGAATGCGCCGATCACCAGACCCACACCGATCCAGATCTCACCGATGCCGGATAAGTAGATCGCGCCGGGCAGGCCCAGTAAAAGCCAGCCACTCATATCTGACGCGCCGACACTTAATGCGGTTACCGCCGGACCTAGTTGACGACCTCCAAGGATGTAGTCGCTTAACGTATTTGTTGCTTTGTAGGCAAAAAAGCCGATTAGCAAGGTCGTAAGAAGGTAACCGATAAAAGTTACAATTAAAGGAAGTTCCAATGTCATAGTTATCATTGTAGTGTTGGAATAATGCTTTGCATCCTAGCAAGTTAAAACAGTCTCTTCCAGAGCAATTCGATGGATGGTATTTTTTGTGGCATAAAAAAGCCTGACACAGTCAGGCGTTTTAAAGATGACAGTCGAATTTACATAACGCTTTAGATTGACCACTCGATGGTTGCATCGATTTTTTGTTGCCATATGTCCAACGGTTCCCGTTTGTCGCCAAGAATGATCACTTCACCTTGCTGATATTCCTGACTGCGGCCGTGAATGTTGCTGTCTGCGAATTGTTGAGTTTGCGCTAAATGCTGAGCTTTGGGGATCACAAAGACCGTAATGTTGTCGTATTTTCCTTCGATGACTAAATGCACGCTATCCATGCCGTCAAAATAACAATCTTTTACTGCGACTATCTTGCCAATTTCACCATTGAAACTTGCATTTACATCACGCATTTTGTCATTCAATGAAATGAGGTTGATACTACCATCGGCTTTATGGTCAAATTTACCTTCCTCGTGGTAGTAGTGCGCCAAAGAGTAGTCTGCAACCGACGTGTAAACCGGTGATGCATTAAAATAATTTACCCCCAAACCGACCATGAAGGCGACTGATGCGGCTACCGCTAAATGCCAGCGTTTTCGGCTGGATTGTTTGCGATGACTATCCATCGTTTGTTTCAAAATCAGGTTATTGCGCAGATTTTCTGGCACGTCGACGTGCAACGCATTATCAATGCGCTTATTTAATTGCTGCATTTCCGCATAAAACCGGGCATTTGCCGGGTTTTCTTTAATGCTCTTACGGATGTCGGAACCATTATCGGTAGGGTCAGCATAAAGCCGACGCCGAAATTCTAATTCATCCATTATTACGCCCCTTAACTGTCTGTTCGGCTTCAATTGCATCTTTTAATTGATTCCGGGCACGGAATAACCGTGTCATTACCGTGTTTTTATTTAAATTCAGCATGCTTGCGATTTCTTCACCACTAAAGCCGCCAATTACCTGAAGAACCAGTGGTTCCCGATAATCTGCCGGCAACCGGGCTATCTTTTCTCTTAACCAGTGATCTTCCAACTGTTGTTCAGTACTGGTACTGATGTTATCAACAATGCTGGGCTCTTCGTATTCGGACATATCCAGTTGCTTACGTTCGAAACGACGAGCATTCTCTCTGCGAAGAATGGTTATCAACCATGACTTGGCTGCCTTTTCATCTTTTAAAGAATCAAGGGCTCTCCAAGCTCTGAGGAATGTCTCCTGAACCAGGTCTTCTGCTACATGCTGGTCGTGTACTAGCCAGAAAGCGTAACGATATAAATCGGCATGCAACGCATTTACCAACGCTTCGTATCTTGTTTGTTTATTCGCCATATCTGTAGAGACCTGAGCGGGTGAAGATTTCTTTCGAAAAATTTTCTGGATCATAGGGTTAGCACACTTTTAACTCTTCATTTACATTAAGGCGTAATCGTCCATAAAACGCAACAGACCCTAAGTAATACGTTGTAAACGTGCTTTTTGATCTGTGCGTTACCAAAAGTGGGCAAGGCCCTTTTAAGTCGTAATTTTAACGCTGTAAAGAACCAAATTATCTTTATGGATTCATTTTCATCGGCATTTCCGATTTCGGTTTAGTTTTGTTCAAGTCCATGATTTTCTGAAGCAGTGCGTTACCTTTCCAGCTCGCGTCATTGTTGCCGAAATAACATCCCTGCAATTCATTTAACAAGGTTGCTAATGCCTGATCATTAAAAGCATTATTCACTTGATTTATGCTGGTAATTTGTGGGTCGTCACAAACGATTGCTGCCCATTCAGGTAAAAGCGAGATTACCCTTTGTCCGTCATTGGCTTTACAGGCGGCCATAAGTTGTAAATATGCCGTGTTTGACACTATCGTTGATGGTGAGAAATTCCCACCCGATTTCAATTTAAGCTTGCCACGTTTATGCAAAGTTGTCATCAGCCAGGCGAGGGCGGTTAGCATCCAGCCTGCGAGAAAGAACCACTGTAGCGTCGTTTGCTGCGGTTTAATTATCGGTACGGGTACACTCGTTTGCGATTGCGGTGGTATCGCTGCGTTGGCAGTGCCATCGATGGTGAATGTACGCTGTGGCAACGTCGCATACTGGACCTGATTGGTTTTGGTGTTCCACCAGGGAATTTGTACTTCAGGAATTGTGTAAGTACCAGGCTTGCTCGGCACAATGGCAAAATCCTGTACTTTCTGTGATATCAATAACCCGGATTGTACGTTGGACTGCGACTGTTGTTGGTCTGGATAGACTTTTATCCCCTCAGGCACCCGAAAATTCACTTGTGGCAATTGCTCTTCAGATAAAGCTGCCGCCGTAATGGTAACCCGTCGGGTGATAGGCTCTCCTAGCGCAAAGCTATCCTCTTGAGGCCACTCATCTTCAATGGTTAAGATCTCGCTTGGTAGCCAGTCACCAACAAACTCTGCAGGTTTCGGTTTAACGTCAATCGCGATTTGTTTCCCTGAAACCCTGACCGGTTTTCCCTGATCAAAATTGGAAAATAAGGCACGACGCTGTCCAGAAACTATCTCACCGGCAAAAACCGGTGTATGCAAGGTGAACTCGCCACTGGTAGTTGGTTTAATCGAATAAGAGCGCTCGATGGTACGATAGCGAATGCCATTGATGATTTCCATCGACTCACTATCTTCACCGATTTGTTTAATTTCCGCTCCGGTCATTTTCGGCTCAGTTAATGTGCCGGTTTTTAACTCCTGAGCAAGGTGAAGTTTCACTTTTAGGGTAAATTGCTGTTGCACGTATACACGGGTATCGGATGCTTTGGCGCTAATAAAAACATCTTTGTTTTGCTTTGCCCGACTATCATTTTCGGCAACAATTTCTACCTCTATTGGTTGAGAACTTGCCCCTTCAATAGTGAATGCCGGGATTGTATATTTACCTGGTTTTTGTGGCACCAGCACGGTTGTCCAACGTGTCATCCGCGTCGTTTTAAAGTTTACCATGCTGGTTTGGCTACTGACCGAAGTGCGGCCAACAATAAAGTCCTTGTTTAATGCCGACGGGTCAAATGCATCGGCGTCCATGGAATCATTGGCAACAACCGTTAGTACCAGTGATTCGTTAACCGTTGCAGGGTTTTTATCGATACTGGCGGTTAACGTGTCCAGAGCATAGCTTATCGGTGCCAGCAGACACATCATGACTACCCCAAGAATTGATTTTAGTTTTACCACTTTTCTTTTACTCCGATACTGCTGCGGTTCTGACGACGTTTGCGATATTCAAGGCGCATTTTATTCCTGAGCAATAAGTTGGGATCATCCGTGACCTTTTTCAAAATTTGTTGATGCTTTTGTTGTTGCTCAAGTTCTTGCTCGGTTAGTTGTGCCTGAGATTCCTTTGCCTGTCCAGGTTGCTCTGATTCTTCTTGCTGCTCTTGTTGTTCAGTCTGATTGGCACCTTCCGGCTCTGGCTCTTTATGGTCGGATTCAGATTGTTCAGAATTTTGTTGGTCCCGGTTTTGTTGGTCCCGGTTTTGCTGGTCCTGGTTTTGTTGGTCCTGGTTTTGTTGGTCCTGATTTTGTTGGTTCTGGTTTTGCTGGTCCTGGTTTTGCTGGTCCTGGTTTTGCTGGTCCTGGTTTTGCTGGTCCTGGTTTTGTTGGTCCTGGTTTTGCTGGTCCTGGTTTTGTTGGTCCTGGTTTTGCTGGTCCTGGTTTTGCTGGTCCTGGTTTTGTTGGTCCTGATTTTGCTGGTCCTGATTTTGCTGGTCCTGGTTTTGCTGGTCCTGGTTTTGCTGGTCCTGCTGGTTTAGCAATTTTTCAACTAACGCCTTGTTCGCGATAGCATCCTGATGATTAGGAGCTTGTTGCAAAACGTTATCGTAAGCTTTTATCGCTTCTTCGAATCGCTGCATTTTAGCCAAAGTATTTGCACGGTTATACGTGGCATCCAAACCATCTAATTCATTAAAGGCCTGTAGTGCGTTTTCATAATCACCGGCTTTATATAAGGCTGACGCTTTCCATTCAGGTTGTTTAAATTGGGCTGCTGCCTGGTCAAAATCCTGTTGATTAAATTTATCCTGAGCCTGTTGGTCTTTGCGTTTCCATAAATCATCCCAGACGGATGCCTGTACAGGTGCAGAGGTAAGTAAAGATGCGCTCATCAGCACTGGCACCATAACCGATAATAATACTCCTTTACGACAGTAAAATAGGATCAGGGGCAGCGCGGCGAGTAATAGGTAGGGGCCAAATTCCTGCCATTGATCACCTTGCATTTCTTGCTGCTGATTTTCAGAAACCGCTAAAACATTCCCGGAACGGGTTAAATCATTGATATCTTCATCATCATTTCGAATGGTCTGGTAGTTACCGTCATTGCGTTCACTGATCTCCGCCAACATCCGTGCATTGAGTTTAGGGATAACAATATTACCGCCCCGATCGCGCATAAGTTCGCCATTATCGAGTGTGATCGGTGCTCCTTGTTCGGTACCGACCCCAAGAATATTGATGCTATGCTCATGCTCGCGACCAAACTCGTTTACATCCTGTAATTCGTCACGGGTAATACCGTCGGTGAGCCAGTAAATATCGCCTTTTTGATAACCGGCGTTAATTAACATGTCATTGGCGAGCGTCAACGCGGGATACGGATTAGAGCCTAGCTCTGGCATGATTTGTGGTGACAGAGAAGGCAGCAGTAAGCGAATATTATTGATATCTTCGGTAAGTGGACTGATAACAAATGCATCACCGGCATAGGCGATTAAACCGACATCACCATCGGCGACTTTCTCAAGGAGGTCCAGAGCTTTAAAACGTGCCCTGGTTAGTCGGTTAGGTTTGGTGTCTGTGGCCAGCATGGAAAATGACATGTCCATTACGATCACCGAAGCCTTGTCGGTTTGATAGACCGGTTGTGGCAGCTTCTGCCAGGTTGGACCGGCCAGAGCCAGAATCATAAGTGTGCCTAATAGGAAAATGGGTAATAAGGCCAAAGGCTTTCCCGTTTCATTATTGGCTAACAGTACTTTGTTTAAATGTTTTGGGACAACACGCTGCCAGGCGGAATTGGCCAAACGCAATTTTTTTAGTTGCCAAACAATAAATAACAAGGCAAAAAATGCCAATAGCCAAAATGGTCGCAGAAAATGAAAGTTATCCAACATGACTTTCTCCTCGCACATTATCACGTAATGATTGGTACAAACTGGTCAGCCAAGGCAGCACGCAAAGCGCAACTATGATAGCCATCAATAATGCCAGTGGGTAATAATACAGGGCTGTCAGCGGGCGCATTTGCTGTTGCTCCTGTTCAACCGGTTCCAGTTGATCCAGCATTTCATAAATGTTACTCATGGTGACACTGTCTGTTGCGCGAAAGTAGCTCCCCTGGGTTTGCTTGGCGATATGCTTTAAGCTGGTTTCATCCAGATCTCTGGATGGGTTTACTTTGCGATTACCAAATAGCGATCGCTCCATCATAACTTCGGCGCCGATGCCTATGGTGTAAATCGTCACATTGTTAGCAACGGCCACTTCCAAAGCTTGCTCTGGGGAAACTTTGCCAGCGGTGTTTTGGCCATCGGTTAACAAAACCAATACCCGATTGGAGTCTTTTTTATTTAAAAAGCGCTTTACCGATAGTGCGATGGCATCACCGATGGCGGTTTTTTGTCCTACCAGACCTATCACCGCTTCATCCAACATCTGTTTAACCGTTTGTCGGTCATAGGTCATAGGAGTTTGCATATAGGCATCGTCAGCAAATAAAATTAAACCCAGTCGGTCTCCCTGGCGACGCTCAATGAACTCTCCTAGCAATTGTTTTAGCATAGCCAGACGGTTAACCTGACGGCCATTCAATTCCATATCTTCTATTTGCATACTGCCGGATAAATCAACTGCAATCATCATTTCCCGACTTTCGCTGGCAATAGGCGCGGGATCCCCAAGCCATTGCGGGCGAGTAAGTGCCAATACAAACAGGCACCATAAAATAATGAAAACGGGTAAGGGGAGGTTACGATTATTAGCGATTAACGCATTCGAACGCACAGCTCCGAGTGTGAATGGCACTTTTAATGCGGCGTTAGATTGCGCGCGTGCAGGTAAAAACTTGGCCAATAGGAAAGGTAATGGCAAGCACAGAGCCAGCCAAGGCCAGGCAAATGTGATCATGACTTACCTCCGCGTGTTGCATCTTCATTCCGGTTTGGCAGTTGTACATGCTGACACCATAAGATAGCGGCTTTGTGCATTTCCGGCGCATAGATATCGTGTTGATTTTTTCGATAATGATCAACAATGGCGTTTTGCGCTAATACTTTGAATTTTGGTTGGGTATCGGTTGGCAACTTGGTTAAAAAGAAACGTAACAATGTTTCTCCATGCAGTTTGGCGACCTGTTGTCGTTCAAAATAATGCAGGCATATCCATTTTAAGGTATTGAGAGTTTGCTCGCTGCTCAATGAATCGTTGCCTGACAGGAACTTTAAGCCTTGATTTTTCACCCGCAAATAACGCAACTGCTGGCGCCAGCGATTCGCAACGTAGACGATTAGGCCAATAATAATGGCAATGATGATCCACCAACCTGGCGCAAGTGGCCAGATGGAAATCGCGTCAGGTAAATGGATATCCTTCAATTCTGCTAAGGGATCCACGATGCAACTCCTGATTTTAATTGTTGTTCGATACTTTCTCCGGCTGAAAATGACAAACAGCGAGCACCGGCTTTTCGGAATAACCCCTGCAATTGCTCAACTCTATTATCGGCCTGCAGTTGGTATCTTCTGGCGGTTTTTTTATCACCAAGGGTCAGTTGTAATTGCTCCTTACCATTGGTCAACGCTACCGAGGTTTTTTGAGGAAAGCTCGGGAGCTCAAGCTCCATTGGGTCATGAATATGGCAAATTACCAGTTCACAATGGCGGCTTATTTGGTTTAACGGCTTAATTGCCTGTTCGTCGAAATGGTAGCCATCGGTAATGAGATAGACCAAGGCACCGGGTTTGGCGATTTGTTTTAAGCGCAAACAATTATCGTAGAAATATTGGTTGTCGGTATTTTCCCTGGTTTGTACCTTGTGCAATTCTTCCAATGCATGAAGATAATGCAGCACTCCTTTTTGTCTGCTTTTGGGTTTTAGCTCCATGTGCTGACGTTGGTTAAATACTAAACCTCCTAACCGGTCACCACGTTTGCTGGTATGCCAGGCAAGCAAAGATGCGACATGGGCAGCTTGCACCGATTTAAACAACAACCGCGAACCAAAATACATAGAGTTTCCGAAATCTGTCGCGATCAGCACTGGCCGTTCTACTTCTTCGCGAAATAGCTTGGTATGGGTTTTTCCGGTTCGGGCGGTTACGCGCCAGTCGATAGCCCGGATGTCGTCACCATTTTGATAATGCCGTACTTCGTCAAATTCCATGCCGCGGCCTTTGGTACGAGCCAGGTAATTGCCGGCTAGCTGGCCATGCAGTGCTTTCTTCGGCGCCAGATCAATGAGCGATACCTTGCCCTGATAAAACAGCAGCTCATTAATCGAAAGGTGCACACCGTCGCTGGCAAGAATCGCCAGTTGACGGTCGATATCGGCATGGTTCAGGGGATCAGTTGCCTTGTTAAACCACATTAATTATTCACCATTTTCCCTATAATTGGATTAACCGACAGCGACCAGATTAAGGATATGGTCTAGTACCTTATTGGTCGTGATCCCTTCCGCTTCTGCCTGATAGGTGAGTAATAACCGGTGTCTTAATACGTTATGGAATACAGCCTGAACATCTTCAGGGCTGACAAAATCACGGCCATTTAGCCAGGCGCGCGCTCGGGCGCAGCGATCTAATGCTATGGTTGCTCGTGGGCTGGCACCATAGGCTAACCAGTTGCCCAATTGTTCGTCATATTTTTCCGGTTGGCGAGTCGCGATAATGAGGTCGACGATGTATTGTTCGAGAACCGGCGCTAAATAAATTTCCAAAACCTCGCGTCGGGCAGCAAAAATCGTTTCCTGGGCAATAATGTTATCGGGCTGAGATTTTTGCTGAAGGGCTTCGCCACGATTTAAGCGCAATATATCAAGTTCACTGGCAGCATCTGGATAATCGATTTCAAGATGCATCAGAAAACGATCCAGCTGTGCTTCTGGCAGCGGGTAGGTGCCTTCCTGCTCTAATGGATTTTGTGTTGCCATAACCAAAAACAGCTCTGGCAGCTGATACGTGGTTTTTCCTACCGTGACCTGACCCTCTGCCATCGCTTCGAGTAATGCCGATTGCACTTTTGCCGGTGCCCGGTTGATTTCATCGGCAAGAACCAAATTTTGAAACAAGGGGCCTTGTTGAAACACAAAACTGCCATCTTCCGGACGATAAATGTCGGTACCGGTTAAATCTGCGGGTAATAGATCTGGGGTAAATTGAATGCGATGAAAATCGGCATCCAACCCTTGTGCTAACGCATTTACCGCACGCGTTTTTGCCAGACCAGGCGGGCCTTCTACTATCAAATGACCGTCGGCCAATAGGGCGATTAGTAAGTTCTCAACGAGATCCCGTTGGCCAATAATTTGTTCACTTAAATGTTCTTTTAAAGAGGAAAAGTATTCAACTGTCATAATAATAATTATTTTCCTGAACGTTGAGAGGGCACAGCCAAAATGCAGGAATTTCAGCATCGCCTATTATTTGTTTAAATTATTTCCAATCCGCATAGATAAACTGCCATTTGGCAAAACGTTAAACGCTTGCCGGCGGGAAGCTCCCTGAGCTACTTTTACGCCGTTGTGATATATGAAATGGATGAACATTGGTCAATATCAACGTCGATTTTAACAATCTCAGGCCGTATTCCTAAGTGGATTACATAGCCATGCGGATTGGTACTAGTGAATATATGGTTACAGCTAATTCGAAATCAAGACTTTTCATTCTTTTATTTAATCGATAGAATCAAATGATGATCAGGTCAGACCTCTTTAGATAAGGAATTATAATGACATCAATGCAAAGCTTGAAAACAGCAGGCGGAGACCGGGTGGCAATTGTCGCAGGACTGAGAACGCCTTTTGCAAAACAGGCGACTGCCTTTCATGGCGTGCCAGCAGTGGATTTGGGGAAAATGGTAGTAAATGAACTTATTGCCAAGCACGATTTAGATCCGCAGTTAGTTGAACAGCTTGTTTTTGGTCAGGTCGTGCAAATGCCAGAAGCACCAAACATTGCCCGCGAAATCGTACTGGGTACGCAAATGCAAGTAAATACTGATGCTTATAGTGTGTCTCGGGCTTGTGCTACCAGCTTTCAGTCGACAGTAAATGTCGCTGAATCGATTTTGGTAGGGAATATTGATGTCGGGATTGCCGGTGGCGCAGATTCAACGTCCGTCACCCCAATCGGCGTTTCAAAAACATTCGCTCGCACCTTATTGGATTTATCGAAAGCGAAAACCCTGTCACAACGAATGAAACTAATCTCAGCGTTGAAATTCAAAGATATTCTTCCGGTACCACCGGCAGTCGCGGAATATTCTACTGGCTTGTCAATGGGGCAAACGGCTGAACAGATGGCAAAGACTCATGGCATCAGTCGTCAGGCTCAGGATGAACTTGCCCATCGTTCACACACTCTGGCAGCGCAAACCTGGGCTTCTGGCGTGTTGGCTGATGAAGTTATGACTGCGCACCCGGAACCGTATAAATCTTTTATCGACAAAGATAACTGTTTTCGAGATAACTCCGAACTTTCTGGGTATGCTCGGTTGCGTCCCGTATTTGATCGCAAACACGGCACCGTAACGGCAGCTAATTCAACGCCATTAACCGATGGGGCCGCAGCCGTTTTGTTGATGCGTGAAAGTCGGGCAAAAGAACTGGGTTATGACATTTTGGGCTACATTCGCTCTTATGCCTTTAGTGCGATTGATGTCTGGGAAGATATGTTGATGGGGCCATCCTACGCAACACCACTTGCGCTAAAACGTGCCGGCTTGAATTTATCTGATCTCGATTTAATTGAAATGCACGAAGCCTTCGCTGCACAGGCGCTTGCCAATATGAAGATGTTTGGCAGTACTAAGTTTGCCCGGGAGAAGCTGGGTCAGGATAAGGCTATCGGAGAAATCGATATGGATAAGTTCAATGTGCTTGGCGGTTCACTGGCGTATGGTCATCCTTTTGCCGCGACCGGCGCAAGATTAATTACGCAGACATTGAACGAGCTAAAACGCCGAGGCGGTGGTCTTGGTTTAACAACCGCTTGTGCCGCGGGTGGTCTTGGTGCCGCTATGATTCTTGAAGTGGAGTAATGACAATGGAAAATAACTCAACATTTACCCTGGAACGTCAGGATAACGGCATCGCGTTTTTGAAAATGGACGTGGTGGGTGAAACCATGAATACCCTGCGTGCAGAATTTGCCGAGGAATTCTCTACCGTTCTTGCAGAAATCAAAGGCGATGCCGCTATCAAGGGGCTTGTGGTTTATAGCGGCAAGGATAATTCCTTCATTGCAGGTGCCGATATTACGATGTTGGATGCGTGTGATACCGCCGAACAGGCGACTGAAATTGCCACCCAAGGTCAGGCTATTTTTGATCAAATTGAAGGCTTGTCAATTCCTGTCATCGCTGCCATTCATGGTCCGTGTCTGGGTGGAGGGTTAGAGCTGGCGATGGCTTGTCATCAGCGCGTATGTAGTGATGATAACAAGACCGTGTTAGGTTTACCGGAAGTGCAATTGGGCTTGTTGCCCGGTAGTGGCGGTACTCAACGATTACCCGCCATTGTCGGGTTACAGAAGTCTCTGGATATGATGCTTACGGGAAAACATCTACGTCCTAAGCAAGCGCTAAAAGCGGGCTTGGTAAGTGATGTTGTACCAAAATCTGTATTATTAAAGGTTGCCGAAGAGCTTGCATTAAGTGGTAAAAAAGCCAAGCAGCGCAAAGCGCCATTTGTTGAAAAAGCTCTGGACTCTAATCCTTGGGGACGCAAATTAGTCTTTGATCAGGCAACCAAAACGGTTCTGGCAAAAACGAAAGGTAATTATCCGGCCCCGCTGAAAATTATTGATGCCATTCGGGTTGGGATCGAAAAAGGTCGTGCAAAAGGATTAGCCCGCGAAGCTGAACATTTTGGTCGCTTGGTGAAAACCGGGGAATCTAAGCAGTTACGCAACTTGTTCTTTGCAACAACCGAGATGAAAAAAGAAACGGGTGTGGAGGGCGTAGAGCCTGCTGCTATTGCTCATGTTGGCGTTTTAGGCGGCGGCTTAATGGGCGGCGGTATTTCTTATGTCACCGCAAATAACGCCAAATTACCGGTACGAATTAAAGATATCAATCACACTGGTATTGGTAATGCTTTAAAGTACAGCTTTGATTTGTTGAATAAAAAAGTCAAACGTCGATTTATCAAAAAGAGTGAAATGCAAAAGCAGCTCAACATGGTAAGCGGAACTACGGATTACACTGGCTTTAAACAGGCAGATGTGATCATTGAAGCGGTGTTTGAAGATTTGGCCCTTAAACAACAAATGGTTGCAGACATCGAAGCAAACTGTAAACCAGGGGTGATTTTTGCCTCGAATACGTCATCGTTACCTATCCATCAAATTGCGGCGAAAGCGAAAGCGCCAGAAAATGTGATTGGATTGCATTATTTCTCACCAGTGGACAAAATGCCACTCGCTGAAATTATTGCTCATGAGAAAACGTCCGATAAAACCATTTCCACTACCGTTGCCCTTGCCAAGAAGCAAGGCAAGACGCCAATTGTCGTCAAAGACAAAGCCGGATTTTATGTAAATCGCATCTTGGCACCTTATGTCAATGAAGCGGCGAATATACTATTGTCTGGCGAGCCCATCGAAAACATTGATCGAGCTTTGGTTAATTTCGGATTCCCGGTTGGCCCAATAAAGCTGCTGGATGAAGTGGGAATTGATATCGGTGCGAAAATCAGCCCGATTCTTGAAGCTGAGCTTGGGGAACGATTCAAAGCGCCTGAGGCGTTTAATAAGTTGATCGATGACAATCGAAAAGGCAAGAAGACCCAAAAAGGCTTTTATCTATATAGCGGTAAAAAAGCCAAACAAGGTAAGGCGGTTGATGAACAGGTATATAGCCTGCTCGGCGTTTCACCTCAATCGAGATTGACTGAGCAGGAAATCAGCGAACGTTGTGTACTGTTGATGGTTAACGAAGCGGTACGTTGTTTAGACGAAGGTATCATTCGTAACTGTCGCGATGGTGATATTGGTACAATTTTCGGGATTGGCTTCCCACCATTCCTTGGTGGACCGTTCCGCTACCTGGATAGTATCGGGGCGAAAAGTGTTGTAGAAAAATTACAAACGTTCCAATCACAATACGGTGATCACTTCGCGCCTTGTGATGCATTAATTAAGATGGCTGATGACGAGCAGACTTGCTACTAATCAGGAATAAATCGTCCGGGCGGAAGGAAATTGCCGCCCATTCTTATCAAAGGGGCAATCTATTGCCCTTTTTTATTTTGGGCTAACGGTTTCTAAACAAATAGTGTTGTAAATGGTAAATGTTGATGGGTAAAGGGAAAGGGGTAGCAGAGCGTTTTCTCGATAATACGCACAAAGATATCTTATTTTCCTAACGCCTGCCTTATAGCTAAAAATTACATTCTTTAACCAAATGTTAATAGAGCTAATTGGACGTTTTTGCTACAATGCCGCTCTCTTCAACGATGACCCGTTTTCGATTATATAGGTGCGCTAAATGACTCTGATGCTTATTTTACTCTCATTATTAAGCGGATTGTTTTTCTATTGTCAGGCAATTAAGTCAGGTTTAGGTTATAAGCGCTGGACGACTGCTGGTTTAATCTTCGGGCCAATTGTGTGGCCAATGTTTGCCATGGAAAAGCGCATGGTTGTTTACAGGCAACATGGTACCTTGTTCAGCTTGATCTACGTGTAGCCCTGTAGATTCAGGGTACACGCATATCTGTGCTTAGTTCTTACAGGCAGTGTGTCTACCTTAGATTATGACCACCAGTCATTGGCGGGCATTTCCATCATCTCTATATTGGCGAAAGATGGCTTTTTTGATTTAGGGTTAAGGATAGCTTTAATCATATTAAACATGGTTGTACTCCTTATGACCACCAGTTATTGGCAGACATTTCCATCATCTCTATGTTGGCGATAGATGACTTTTTTGCTCTAGGGGTAAGGATAGCTTTAATCATATTAATCATGGTTGTACTCCTTATGACCACCAGTGGTTAGCTGGCATCTCTTTAATTTCAATTCCTGCGATTACTTTCGCTGCTTGGCGTTTGTTGCTCAGTAATGTTTTTATTTTGGCAATCATGAGCATCTCCTTAGGCTTTTACGCGATTTCTAGTAGCTATTGCCGGCTTTATACGAATACGGGTATCAATCGCAGGCTTTATACGAATACGGGTATCAATCGCGGGTTTGATACGAATACGGGTATCAATTGCAGGTTTGATACGAATACGGGTATCAATCGCAGGTTTGATACGAATACGGGTATCAATCGCAGGTTTGATACGAATGCGGGTATCAATCGCAGGTTTGATACGAATGCGGGTATCAATCGCAGGTTTAATACGAATGCGGGTATCAATCGCAGGTTTAATACGAATGCGGGTATCAATCGCAGGTTTAATACGAATACGGGTATCAATTGAAGGTTTTATACGTATGCGTGTATCAATTGAGTTTTCAACCGCTGGCATTGGAGCTGTCGTTAATAAAGCAGATAAAATAAGTGAACTAAGCATTTTTATTCCTAATTATTTTTATAAGTAAAATTCAACTGCTAAATACAATGCTAGTAGCGTGCCAACTTTTTAATTTTGTTGGAAAATTAAAATTAATTTTAACTAAATGGGGATGTTTTAAGTTTTCAGAATTTACAGGCAGAAAAATAAACCATTGTTTTTGTTTGAACGGTAACGAATGGTAGCGTTTTAATTTAGAGGTGATTGTAAACCTGGATTGTGGCGTCAACCTTTCAAGCCGGTGGGATGATAATTTTTATCAGCAATAAAAAAGCGAGGTTGTTAGCCTCGCTTTTTTTACTTATTAAAATGACCTATCAGGTAGCTGAATAGGGGGCCGATTCCCGGGTAATAATATGAGAAAGTAAATAGCGACTAAAATCTTCCTCGCTCAGAGGTTTGGAATACAAGTAACCCTGAAGTTGCTCACACTGTTTCGATTTTAAATAATCCAGTTGATTTTGATTTTCAACCCCTTCGGCTACCACATCAAGCCCCAGGTTGTGGGCGATAGTGATAATGGTTGCAACCATGTTTTTCCCTTGTTCTGAAGTTTCAATATCATCGACAAAGGCTTTGTCAATTTTCAAAGTGTTGAGCGGGAACTTTTTCAAGTAAGCCAACGAAGAATAACCGGTACCAAAATCATCCAGGGATAAACTAATTCCCATACTTCTTAATCGATGCATGGTTTCTATGGCTTCCTGTGGAGAGTTCATGACAGTACCTTCGGTAATTTCTAATTCGAGATACTGTGCCGGAAGTCGACTTTCAGCCAATATAGATTCGATCATATAAACCAGGTTTGGTTGTCTGAACTGTACCGCAGATAAGTTCACGGCGATTCGGCCATCAAATATGCCTTTGTCGACCCAATCCTTGGTTGCATGACAAGCTTTACGCAGCACGTTTTCGCCGATTTCTATGATTTGCCCGGTTTCCTCTGAAATAGGGATAAAGATATCTGGGCGAATCAAGCCTTTCGCACCCGCTTCAAATCGAACCAAAGCTTCCATACCACTAACTTTACCGGTAGTGATATTAATTTTGGGCTGATAATAAACACTGAACAGGTCTTCTTTGAGACCGTGGCGGATTAAGTTTTCTACTTGAAGCCTTTTCACCGCCTGAGTATTCATCGAGTCGTTAAAGAACTGATAACAGTCTCCACCTTTATCTTTGGCGTGGTACATAGCAGTGTCAGCATTTTTGAGCAGTTCATGAGAATTCAGCCCATCTTCCGGGAACAACGCAATACCAATACTGCACGACAGGGCAATTTCCTGATTGCGGATATTGTATGGCTCTGCGACGGCTTTAAGGATTTCATCGGCGATGGTTGTTATCTCATGAAGATCATTGGTACCTTCAATGATTAAACTAAACTCATCTCCGCCAAGGCGATAACAGGTATCTTTAAGATTACCCACGGTAGCAATTCGTTCTGTGACTTTACATAGTAAGACATCACCGATTTGGTGGCCTAATGAATCGTTAATTTTCTTAAAGTTGTCTAAATCAAAGACCAGTAACGCATGCACGGTTTCCTGATTAACCAATATGGTGTGATTAGTCTGAAAGTAAGAGCGATTAGGCAAACCCGTCAATGTGTCGGTATTGGCCAGCTTACGTAATTCTTTTTCCGTTTCTTTACGTTTGGTAATATCCGAGAATACACCGACATAATGGGTGATTTTCTGGTTATCATCACGAATAACGTCCATAGTGATATCAATAAGGTATCGTTGTCCATTTAGACGTTTACTTTCAATCTCCCCTTGCCAGGAACCATGATGAATCAGGTTTTTTTTCAGATTCTGTAAAAAGCTTTGAGGATAGGATCTAAATTCTAAATGCCTGCCGATGGCTTCTGAACGAGTCTGGCCAGTGATCCTTTGGAACGAGGGGTTACAATCTACGGTTCTAAATTCGTCATCGTAGACAACAACAGCGTCGGAAATGTTGGCAATACATTTAGCGAACAGCTTTAAACTTTCTTCCGTTTGCTTTATTTTCGAAATATCCTTGATGGTACCCGTCATTCGCGACGGTGCATTATTGATATCTCGCTCTACCACTTTTCCTCGGTCCAACACCCAGGTCCATTGACCTTCTTTGTTTTTAACTCGATATGCAGCTTCGAAATGATCGCTTTGTTCTGAAAAATGAGCATCGAGTGCCTTATTCACACGAGTAGAATCCTGTGGATGGATATTCCCCTTATTTGAGCTATCCTGCTTATTGCGCTGGCCATCCTGAGGGAAATCAAGGATACCCCAGATATTAGAACGAAACATTTGACCGGTCTTTATATTCCAGTCCCACATTTCATCGCCTGACCCCCAAAGCGCCAGTTTTAATCGCTCTTCACTTTCTTTGATTTGGTAATTGACTAGTTGTTTCTGCTTGGCCTGACGGTAAAAATAAAATACAAAGCACAGAAACAGTAAGCCATAAGCGGCCCGAGCCCAATTGGTTAACCACCATGGTGGAAGTATGGTTACTGTTAATGGCGGCGCATTTTTAAAGCCTTCTGACTTAGAGCTAAATGCCTGTACATGAAAATCATAACTTCCTGGGCTAAGTTTTGTGTAAGTGGCTCGTTTGTTCTTTGAATTTGCATAAACCCAAGAATCGTCGATTCCTTCTAACTTGTATCGATATTTTACATCACCTGAAAATGTTGAGTTTGGTGAAATAAACTCTATGCTAAATGGCGATTTATCATAAGATAGTGTTAGTTCATCAGAAAGATATAATTGCGAAACCCCCTCAGAAAAGGAAATCTCTGTCTCATTGAGTTCATCGCTGCGTACCAATTTATTGGCGACATAGAGGTACATATTAATAGGAGGGTTCACAATTTCAGAATCAAGTTTTATATCATAGGGATAAAAGCTATTAAATCCATTTACGCCGCCAAAAAACATTTTATTGTCTTGACTCTTATAGAATGAAAACGCAAAAAACTCATCAGCTTGAACACCTTGTTTAGTGTTAAAGCTTTCAATGTTTCTGGTTTGAGGATTTAGACTCGAAATACCTCTGTCAGTGCTAACCCAGGCTCTATTTTCGTCATCAATTAGCAAGCCGGCAATATGGTTGTTCGGTAAACCTGAGTTGATATCAAAAGGGATATAACTTGTTGTAGCTTTATCGTATGCTAATGCCCCTCTGTCACGGAAGCCGAACCAGATGTATTTATCAGATTCCTGTATTACGGTTAGGGAGTCATCAATCCACCGGTCTGAATTTGGAAAATTCAATTTCTTGGAGTTTAGGCTTTGAGCATCGAACAGGTAAATATCTTTATTGGCGCTTTGGACCCAAATACTACCAGACTGGTCTTTATTAATTAGTATTACATCTGTATTTTTAGGTAAATTTAAAGCATGAGTTTGAGTACTATTTGTCTCGGGATTGTACTCGTAAATCAAAGAAGCTGATGAACCAAACCAAAACTTTCCGGCCGCATATATATAATCTAGCCTTCCATGTTTATGAATATAGCTATTCAACCAGTCGTCGAATCTCGTTAATTGCTCAGTTTCAGAATTGAATGTAAAAAGTTCTTCGGTATCGGTTATTATCCAAAGAATATTAGACATTCTATGATCAGCATGTATAGACGAAATTTTTAAGTCGAGACTTAACTCTACTTGCTCCACATCATTTGATTTTGGAGTCATGTAAAACAAACCGCCTTGTTCCGAGGCAATCCAAACTAATCCATCTTTGGTTTCCGCGAATGCTTTTATATATCTCTCTTGGCCCAAACGACCTGCCAAATTGTGGGTAAATAATGAAGATCTTGTGTTATATTTGAAGGCGCCTTTGTAAAATGTGGCTAGCCAGATTGAATTTGTGCTGTCGGCAAAGATGTTGTACAAGAAACTTTGGTTTTGAATGTTAAATCCTTGAGTGAAAATAGGTTTTTCAGTCAAACTATTGTTTACTAAATCTAATTGGAATAGTCCTCCTTCGGTGGCGAACCAAATAAATTGTTCGTTTAATTTGATTAAATTTCTCACTCGATTTGAGTCTGGTATTCCAGTCATCAACTCAGGTTGATAGACCTTATGAAGGTTGTAGCTCCGGTCCACAACGAAAACACCCACATCAGAAGCAATCCAAATACTTTCATCAACTTCGTTAATCGCATAAATACCCTTGGCGTTGATATTTAATTGCCAAATATTTTCCCCATTAACAGGGGACACAAAATCTAATTCTTTGCTAAGAATATATAGTCCATTGTCAAACGTACCTAACCAAAAGTTACCATTGTAATCTTGGTAGATCGATTTGATGTCCTTAATATCGCTGTCGTAACTACGAAAATTCACTCTGGTAAAATTATTTTCATCTTTATTATATTTATGCAGTCCTGTAGCGGTCGCTACCCAAATATTTTGATGATTGTCTTCGTATATGCTCCAAATGGTATTATCTTTGAGTGAGTTTATTGACTCGCTTTCATGGAAGTAGTTCGTAAACCTATCTTTTTTGGTTTCGTATTTGCTAAGACCGTTACCTGTTCCCACCCAAAGGATATTTTGTGAATCTACGAATACTACTCTCACCAAATTGCTAGCTAAAGAAAACGGATTGTCAGATTCATTTTTGTAGTGTGTGATTTCATAACCGTCATAACGGTTTAAGCCATCCTGAGTTGCCATCCATATTAGCCCGTGTTTATCTTGTGCAATGGAATAAACCGTACTTTGAGACAAACCTTGTTTTACCGACAGCTGCTGAAACTTTAGAGGAGGTTGCTCTGCGGTTGCAAAAAAGCTGAGGCATAGACCGATAAACAGAAAAATGCGATGGAAAAGCGGCACATGGCTAGCATGCTTTTTGTTATTATTAATAAAGTGCACAATTAAACCCTGAAAGCTACAACTCAGTTATTAGTAACATTACATTAACTAAGGGATTTTATTATTCGTCGAATAATTTATTCGATTTTTTGACGTCAAAATTCATCTTAAAACAAATGGCCGGCAATTTAAAGAGATGTAGGTGTTCGCGTTAAATAACTTGCTAATTTTTCAGTGGATATTTACTGTGAAAAGAATGGATGTTAGTAAAGACTAAAGGTTGGTTTTTACCATGACCAATCTGGGCTTCAGGTTTGTCACTACAGATAATGACCGGCTGTATGGCTGATGGGCCGGTTAACTGATTTTTTACAAACTCAACAACTTTGGCTTCGGTCAATTTACCAATTTCCGCTTTGAGCATCTCTCGATTGTTAAATTCGTAATCGTGGTTGGTTATGCTATGCCAGAAACGTTGACTGCGGATCCTCGGGCCAGAATCCTTAGCATCGAGTTGATTAATGATGCCTTGCTGCAACTTTTCCCAACCTTCAATCTGTGCTTTTTGCGCAAATTCCGATAGAAAATTAGATATTTCGGATTCAAGAGCGGAACTCGTTACATTGGGAGACTGCACAAAACAGGCAATTCCAGGATAACGATTCATCGGCATATAATTTACCCCCAGCAAATATCCCAGTTGCTTGACGGTCCGTAGTTGATGAAAAAATTGCGGTGCAATGACCTGACTGGCAATAATAGCCATGGCTTTGCTGGCAAAATCTTTGTCGGGCAAAGGAAAGTAAATTACACAAGCGTTATCATTATCGGCGACAGGCACGGGGACATGTGCAGGCGTCTTTTCCTGAAAATTTACGATGTCCGGTTGCACCAACGCCGTTTCGCGCATGGAGGCACCAAGATGTTGCTCAATACTTTTTGCAATCGCTAAAGCATCGTCTTTTCGCCAGTTACCGTATGCAAAAGCTTCAATACTCAGTTTTTGAAAAAGCTCCGCACAAAAACCTGTAAAGTCATCAAATCCGACATTGCTCAAAGAGCTGGCAAGTTGCAATGCATGCGGACTATGAGGTTTGAACAATCCGTTTAAAACGGCAAACAGTTGCGATACTGATTTACCTTGTCTGATGTCCTGCCAATTGCTTATTAGTTGTTTTTTAAATAGTTGAAACCGCTCTAACGGCAAAGCATGGTCGCAAATCGCCATCAACAAGTTTTCCAGAAGTAACGGTTGTTTCTCGCTTATCCCCGATAGTTGTAATGTAATCCCACCTTGATGAGCGTAAATTTGATAATGGATCCCAGCTAGTTCAGCCTGGTAGTTTTGTTCCTGTACCGATTCGCTGAATAATTCAACAAACAGGCGTGTCATCGCAATGTGTTTGTCAGATTTAGTGGTAAATCCTGATTCGAGGCTGACAAACATTTGTCCTTTTGGAGAGCTAAATGTTTTGTCTTGTTTGAACCAAAAGTTAAACCCGGGCTGCTCGTATATTTTTATCGGAACAGCCGTCGTTTCGTTTTCAAATAATTCTGGATTTGCAACGATAAATGGATTGGCATCAGGTAGCTTTAATTCTTGGTGTATTGACGTATCTTGCCAACGTTTAAGCTGATTATCTGCAATGCGATTAACATCATAAGGGGTTTGATACCAACGACTGATTTTGCTGGTGTTGACACCTTTGCGGATTTCCATAACCCGCATATTCTCAGGCGTGAAATAGGTAAGAAAATGCTCAAGTAGCTCAGGATTAAATGCTTTTATCTTATAGTCACCATAAACATAATCTTTTGGTGGATAGTGTTGCATATTGATCGCCAGCTGGTTGACGTTATCGATAGGTTTGCTGGTTTCTTTGTAGTTGAATGCGAATTCAGTCAACGCCTGTTTCTCATCAAAATACCGTGCCTGAATACCTCGTTCTTTTAATAGACGAAGGTAGGAAAATAGCAGTTCAATGATGTCATTTTGATAACGCTCTCCTTTTTCCGTCAAAGCAATACTGATATTAAAGTCTTTAAAATTTGAACCATTAATGCCGCCACCAGAGGTCAGTGCCATCGCCCATTGTCGCTTTTTCAAGATGGATAAAATGCTACCAGGTCCTTCGTGCCCTAGTAAATAACTCAGATAGCTTACCGGTTTATATTCGTAGTAATCATCCAGACCTGGCAAAGCAAAGGTAATGATCAATTTACGCTGTGATTGTTGTGGGGGGATCGACAAGGTGATTGCGAGGTGTTCTGGCTGATAAAGCGGCTCGGTAATTGCTGCTTTGGGCGTTGATGCGGCCCTGATCGCGTTAAATTCAGTCTCAACCCATTCTTGTACCTTAGCAATAGCATAGGGGGTTTCAACGGCTAATGTCATCGCTGTCGCATGGTAATAACGTTGAAAAAACTGTTGCAACGCTTGCTGCAACGTTTCCTCTGGTTGATCTATTAAAGTTGTTAAATTGCCGACGGAAAATTTGCTGAACGGGTGCTGTGGGTTGACGGTTTCTTTTTGAGCGTCATAGATGCGGCGTGCGTCTTCCTTTAGTTTCATCTGGAATTCGGCATCAACGTTATTTCGTTCCGTCTCGATATGCTCTGCTGCGAGCAATGGTTCACTGAAAAAACGGCTGAATCTTTTTAACGCCGGTGCAAAAAATTTGCTGTCGATATCAAAGTAAAAACAGGTGTGCTCGGAACCTGTCCAGGCATTGTTGCTGCCATTGTGTTGACTAATAAATTGCTGATATTCGCCGCTATCAGGAAAACTTTCGGTCCCCAAAAACAACATATGTTCGAGGAAATGAGCAAGCCCCTGAGTTTGTTCAGGATCATCGAAATGACCGGCGTTGACAACCAGTGATGCCGCGGCTCGGGTAGATTCAGTATTTTCAACAATCACCACCCGCAGACCATTATCCAGAGTTATAGGGTGATATAGCCGATGATCATTCGGGCTGGTTTTCAAGCAATTCTCCGTTCAGGGTGTTGCCGTGTTTGGCAAGTTAAGTCGGTGTTTAATGGTTGCTTCGACAGGTACTTCGCCGCCCAAATCTAAGGCTCAATATTCAATAATATAGTTGAAAATTGACAAGGAGAGAGGATTAAAAAGCAGAGCCTGGTCAAGGTCAGGCTCTTATCATCGGTTAAGGTTTGAGGGTTAATACGTTAGTCTTTAACAAACTGAGAATTTCTTCAGCCGTGTTGCCAAGTAGCTTTCCAGTGATACCTGACCGGCCAATCGTCCCAACCACAACCAGGCCTACGTGCAGTTTTGCTGCCAGGCTAGGTATAACTTTTTCTGGCTTGCCTGCATTTACATGAAAATTTTCTACAGCAATGCCATAGGTTTTGCCTAAATGGTTAATTTTGTTCTGCAAATTCTGACGCGCATCTTGTTCGATTTCATCGAGGTATTGAACTCCGAAATCCCGCAAAATATCCGAGACGACAGGCGTATAACACACATCGAGAGGAACATCGAAAACTGTCGCTAAATATTTAGCGGTAGCAAGAATCTTTTCATTAAGTCGTTGTTTTTCCTCTTGCTCTGTTTGAAGGTCAATAGCCGCCAAAATACCACTTTGCTTACGCCACTTTTTCTCAGCAACGATTAACACTGAGGCAGGGCATTCTCGGATCAAGTGCCAGTCAGTCGGTGTGTAGAACATGGTTTCTGAGCGATGCCCGGTTTTCATCACCATCGCAGGTTTATTTTTTTCTGCGTAACTATTAACCCAGGTATGAAGATTTTTCTCCCAGACAATCTCATAACTAAACGGGATTTCATCTTCGAGCAACTGTTCTAATTGCGCCTCGGCTTTTTCATTTAAGCGGATCAGCAAAGATTGTTTGAGTGCATCGCCTTTACTCCCCATACCCCGTAGATTTTCATAATAAAAATACACTATGTGCAGTTTAACATCGTCGGCGATTGACAATCGCTTCGCCTGCTCAATGGCAGTTGTTGTTTCAAAATTGGGATCTGCAACCACAAGAACGTTGCGCATTAGTTTCTCCAAACTTTATAGGCCTAACGTTAAGAATAATGTTTCCTAGACATTTTGCTTTGATTTAGAACAGCATAATTCTTTAAAAATTAGTAAGTAAACAATATTCCTACAATGCTATCTGTTTTCGCGTTAAGGACTTGATTCAGCAAGAAAACCGGTTTAACAAATATCAAAGATTAATATGATTTTTTTATTTAACCTTAATAATATCGACTATATTTTGATGAGGCGGACGTTTTTTTAAGCTCTAGCGTTGCAGTCTTTGGATATGTCAAAGCCCCTTCGCCGCTTTGGTGAAGTATGTGTTAAGGGTAAGGAAGTAAAATCCGGCACGCTTTGATTTGAGTACCTCTTAAAATATGGAAGACTTATGAAATACTTGGTTACTGGCGCTGCGGGCTTTATTGGTCATTTCGTAGCAACACGTTTGTGTGAGCAAGGGCATGAAGTCGTTGGTTTGGATAATCTCAACGACTATTACGATGTAAACCTGAAACTGTCACGTCTTAAAAAATTACAACAATTTTCCAGCAAGCAACAATCACAAACCCTGGTTGCAGGTTCAGATATTACAACCCAGGCTCAGTCCCAAACCCATGGCGGGCAATTTCGGTTCGTAAAACTCGACCTAGAAAATCGCGAAGCTATGGCCGAATTGTTTGCCAGAGAAAAATTCCAAAGAGTCATCCATCTGGCAGCTCAAGCTGGGGTGCGTTACTCTATTGATAACCCAATGGCTTATGCTGATGCTAACCTTATCGGACATCTGGCGATACTCGAAGGGTGCCGTCATAATAAGGTTGAACATTTAGTTTATGCCTCTTCTAGCTCCGTTTATGGGCTTAATAAGCAAACACCTTTTGCCACATCAGACAGTGTTGATCATCCTGTATCGCTTTATGCGGCGTCGAAAAAAGCTAATGAGTTAATGTCGCACAGCTATTCACACCTGTATGGTATTCCAACCACAGGTTTGCGTTTCTTTACGGTATACGGACCTTGGGGACGTCCAGATATGGCTTTGTTTAAATTTACCAAAGCTATGCTCTCAGGTGAGCCCATTGATGTATATAACTATGGTGATATGAGCCGAGATTTTACTTACATTGATGATATCGTTGAGGGTATAATGCGGGTGCAAAATCATATCCCAACTATCGATACTGACTGGTCCGTAGAAAGCGGTTCCGCAGCGGTGAGCTCGGCGCCTTATCGGGTGTTTAATATTGGTAATGGTAGTCCGGTTAAATTGATGGACTTTATTAAAGCACTGGAACAGTCTTTGGGAATGGAAGCGAAGAAAAATCTTTTGCCTATGCAACCTGGTGATGTACAAAAAACCTTTGCAGAGGTAGAAGACTTATATTCAGTGACCGGGCATCGCCCCCAAACATCCGTTACGGAAGGGGTCGCCAATTTTGTTCGCTGGTATAAAGAATATTACTAACACGTGAATTAATTTAATCTGTAATTATCATGAAAGTGCATTGATTCCGTGGTAAAAAGCAATAAGAAAAGAATTAAATAAGGAAGTACTATGTCTGTAAATGCAGGAAAGAGTATTCGTAAAGCGGTAATTCCTGTCGCAGGGTTAGGCACACGGATGTTACCAGCCACGAAAGCTATCCCTAAAGAAATGCTACCCGTAGTTGATAAGCCACTGATTCAATACATTGTTAATGAATGTATTGCTGCGGGTATCAAAGAAATCGTCCTGGTAACGCACTCCTCAAAAAATGCCATTGAAAATCATTTTGATAAATCATTCGAGCTGGAAACCTCGTTAGAAAAACGCGTCAAGCGTAAACTACTTGAAGAAATTCAGGCGATTTGTCCAAAAGATGTCACCATTATCCAGGTGCGTCAGGGAGAAGCCAAGGGATTGGGACATGCCGTATTAAAAGCTTTGCCCATAGTTGGTCATGAACCATTTGTTGTCGTATTGCCTGACGTATTAATTGATGATGCTTCCGCAAATCTAAAAACTGAAAACCTGGCAGCAATGATGTCCCGATATGAGACCACCGGGCACAGTCAAATTATGGTTGAACCGGTACCCATGGAAAAAGTGAGTGCGTACGGCGTTGTTGATTGTAACGGTCACGAATTGAACGCTGGAGATTCCGCGCCAATGACAGCTGTTGTGGAAAAACCCGCGCTAGAAGATGCACCATCAAACCTTGCGGTAGTTGGACGTTACGTTTTATCGGAAGAAATTTGGCATTTGCTTGAATTTACACCACCAGGCGCAGGTGATGAAATCCAATTAACGGATGCCATTGCCAGTTTGATGAAGATTGAAACCGTTGAAGCGTTCCATATGACCGGTAAATCCCATGATTGCGGTTCTAAAATGGGCTATATGAAAGCCAATGTAGAATATGGTTTACGCCACCCAGAACTTGCCGAAGGCTTTAAAGAGTATCTACAATCGGTTTTGAAATAAACTTTCCAGCCGTATCATTTTCGAAAGGCTCTGATTTTAGTATCAGAGCCTTTTTCGTTTCTATTCGCTTGCAATAATACCATCGAACGAACGTTTAACGCGTATCACTTTCTGTCGTATATTGTATTGAGTCTTTGGGCCGCTAGGTCTCTTTAGTGTTCAAATTTTGATAGAACTTAACCAGGTGTTTTACAAATTGTGATGGCCTTTCAAGGTGTGGATAGTGACCCGTGTTTTCCATGGCGATTGTGGTCTCGTCTGGTTTGATTTGTCGAAATCGAGTTATCATCTGTGAGCCACTAATGGGGTCATCGCTCCCTGCAATTAGCCCCGTCGGCACTAACGTGTTTGCTAAGCCACCTTCCCACCGTTGCTGGTATTTTATTCGTTCCTTCATATATCGGATTAATAGGGGAAAAACCCGTTTACCTTGTTGCAGGTTAAGCAGTTGCCAATACTGCTGTAGTTTTTGTTCGGTTAATGGGACGGAGAATATCCTGTCCATGGAATGTCTAAATTGCTTAAAGCCTATCATCGGGGCAATGAATTTCCCCAACCGGGATGCGAGAAGTTTTTGAATGGGTAAAGGCTGATGAAAATCGGCAAAGATACCGCCATTGGTAAGGACCAATGATTGAATACTTTCTGTTTCCTGCAAGCGTATTAATAATTCGATGGCCACGGTATCACCAAAATCATGGCAAAGGATATGGTGTTTTTCGATATCTAACTGGCTAAGCAATGCTTGGGTTATATTGGCCTGAAGAAAGATTGAATATTCTATTTTGGGTTTGTCGCTACAGCCAAAGCCAAGAAAATCCAGGGTTATCAGGCGAAAATCTTTGGTTAACTGAGGCCAGATCGCCGCAAAGTCCCAGCTGCAAGTCGGAAATCCATGCAGTAATAACAATACCGGTTTTTGCGTTGTTGTATCTTTCGCAACGCTTTTAGAGTCGATTGGTGATCTGCTATAAAGAGCGGACAGATCATCAAAATCACTATCCCGATAAAATATTTTATGATCACCGTAGTTGAAATAACGGCCTTGTTGATACCAGTTGTCGGCGTGATCTATGTCTTTATTATCGCACTTACTGATAGTCAAACTGGTGCTCGCTAAACAGAGATTGTGCCTGCAGCCAGATATCGCCAACCTGACCATTACCGACCGGTTTGTTATCGATGGCGATCACCGGTGCGACTTGTTTCGTTGAGCTTGTGATCCAGACTTCATCGGCTGTTAACACTTCCTGTTTACTGACCGCGCGTTCTGCAATGTTTAGGCGTGAATACTTTCTCAATACATCGAGCAAAATTAAGCGGGTGATGCCTGGCAGTATCTGATTATCTAAAGGCGGTGTTATTACCGTATCGCCTTTGACGATAAAGGCATTACACGCTGCCGCTTCGGTTAACATATCATGGTCATTAAACAACAATACTTCATCAAATCCATCTTTATAACCCTGCTGAAAATGCATCACATTACCTAACAAAGCGGTAGATTTAATATGACAACGTTGCCAACGCAAGTCCGTTAAGGTTTTTACCTTAAAGGTTTTTACTTGAGATTTAACCGCCTTAGGGGCTTCTGGAATCGCAAATGTGTAAGCAAAAACTGTCGGAGAAATGTGGTTCGGATATGCATGGTATCGGGTTGGACTGGTGCCTCGTGAGACATGCAAATAAATTCCCAGATTCCCATTACCGTTTTTTTCGACCAGTTGCTGGCATATTTCCAGCCATTTGGATTGCGTATAATCCAGTGCGATGTCTACCTCTGCAAGGCCTTGATTTAAGCGTTCGATATGTGGCGTAAATCCGACAAACTTTCCATCGTAGCTGGGGATCACTTCATATATACCGTCACCAAACAAAAAGCCTCTGTCCATCGGCGATATCGTTGCCTGTTCAGCCTTCATAAATTCATTGTTTAAGAATACCCAGTTCATCGGTTGTTCTACCTTTATCGCTGTAATTGCGAAATATGGTCTTCGCAAAGTCGAGTTATTTGTTTAATGATTTGTTCGCCTGCGCTAAAGCACAAGCTGTCTTCGGTTAATTGATTTTGGCGGGTTACACCATCGACACTGCCATTGAGTGATAAAAACATCAACAATGCCTTGGTATTGATTCGCGTTAAAAACGATTGTTGGTGCCAGATAGCTAAAAAGGCAATCAAGCCATACGCAGCCCAATTGGATACATCGGCAATGATAAGCTCATCACATTTTGTAACCGAAGGCGTGATATCGAGTGATGCAATGTGACTGGCAATGTTGCCCATACCTATCTCATTACCGCCATCACCGATGGCAATCGTCGGGCATGCTGCCAGACGGATAAAGTCATCAAATCGCGCACAACGATGGGAAATATCTTCGCCACGCATATTGCGATAGGTATTATCTTCGGTCAACCCCGGTCGCTCTATGGCGATAATAAGTTCGGGGGCCAATTGTTCAACAACTCGGGCTATCTGCCGCTCTTTGTTAAATCCGAGTGGGATCTGAGCACAACGATATTTAGGCTGCAGCGCCTGATATAGGGGATTGCCGCAAACGATCACCACGTTTTTTCCAAGCTCTTTAAGACATTGATAGAGTGCTAACGCACCCACCGGGCCGTCGGTTTCAAAGGTATCGGCAACTGGGAAGCCGGTCGCGATGACAATAGTACCCGCACAATCGTCAATACGTTTTGCCGCCCTGTGAATATAGCCCGGGTTAAGAAACTGCCGGGCAAATTTCATTTGTCTCAGATCCCGGCTGACCAACAACTGTTCAATCGCGTCACTTAATGCTATTTCCTGACGTGTTTGGGTCATGTATTGACCGCCTTTTTAATAAATGAAATCTGCTTAAATCGGGATTGCGCCAGGTGTAGTTCGTTGTGAGCAGTTTCGATACTGATTGGCTCAAAGCGAACTTTTGTTCCTTGCTGACACTGACCTAATAGATAGGCATCGAGGGAAAAGACGGAACCCATTTTCGGGTACCCCCCGATGGTTTGCCGGTCATTTAATAAAACAATGGGCTGGCCATCGGCCGGTATCTGTACTGCGCCAAATGCAATGCCTTCGCTTAACAGGCTTGGCTCTGGGAATTTGATGGCCGGGCCTTGCAGGCGATAGCCCATACGATCCCACTGGCTGGACACCTGATATTCACCGCTGAAAAATCGTTGCCGTTGCGTGTCAGAAAACTGTCGATATTGATAGCCGCAGATCATTCGTAAGGTTAGTGACGTCGCGTAGTGGGGGATCGCCTCTTGTGGCAATGCATTGGTGTGAGTACAAGGCTGTTCGTAAACGGGTAACCAGTCACCTTTTTCCAGAACCGAACCATTGAGACCGCCGATTTTTTCTCGGGTAACGGTTGAGCAACTGCCAAATTGTGGCGCGATCTGAATACCGCCCTTTATCGCCATATAGGCTCTTATGCCATTTTGACTAAATCCTATTTCAATCAAATCCCCTTTTTCAACGGCATGACTTTGCCAGTTGCCAACGACACGGTTATTGATTTTTATTTCAACGGCTGCGCCGGTCACGGCAATACTGGATTTACAGTTGCTATGCAACTTCACACCGCCATAGGTGATTTCCAAAGCGGCACAGCCACGGGAGTTTTCCACAAGGCGATTAGCCCAGTAAAATGCCATGCGATCTGCAGGCCCTCCAGTGGTCAAGCCTAATCGCGCCTGGCCTATTCGGCCAGCGTCTTCAATCAGAGTATGCATGCCAGGGTGCTCAACATAAAAGCCAGACATCCTGGCTGACGTTAATGTTGAAGCTATTGTTGCTTTTTTCCCAGAGGTCATAGTTGACCTCCAAGCGCAATAAATTGCTTTTCGGTGATCGCTTTGAACCGGACTTTATCACCAACCGAAACCGGACTAGGCGGATCATTGTCAGGGTTAAACATCGGAGTAGGGCAGCGGCCAATAATATTCCAACCGCCAGGAGAGGTTGCTGGATAAACAGCGGTTTGCTTGTCAGCAATGGCGACAGAGCCTTTTGCGACAGCCGAACGTGGTGTTGCCAGCCTTGGCATGGCGATAGATTCATTCACTTCACCGAGGTAGGCAAAGCCAGGCGCAAAGCCGATGGTGTAGACGTAGTACTCTTGTTGCTGGTGGCGCAGAATCACTTCATCGATGCTCAGACCCGAATGCGTCGCAATTCTGGGTAAATCCGGACCGACTTTAATATCATAAAATACTGGTAAAGTGATGGTACGGGTTGGTGCAGCCTGTCCCGTCGTTAAGCCGGATAACAGTGATTCTATCTCGACGCGAACATGGAAATGGTCAACCTGCCAAACGTCGAAAGTAACCAATAGTGAGGCGTATGACACAATGGTATCAACAATTCGCTCCCCTAACCGGGAATTAAGCAAGGTTTGAGCCCGGTTTATTGCTGAACATAATGCCGGAGTCACGACTGGCTTAACGTCCGGGTTATCGCTACCAAAATATACTATCAACGAATTTTCCGATGCAACCTCGATGTAAAAAGGTATGTGTACACCGTTGTCTGGCTGTGGTGCTTCATCGTTCGCAGTTATTGACATAAGGCTTTAATGTCCTTCACTAAAGCAATGGCATCCAGGTTGTCTCCATGGACGCATAAGGTGTCGGCTTTTAACGATAGACGATTCCCTTGGTTGGTAATAACAACACCATCGTTAACCAATCCTTTCACTTGTTCCATCACCTGGTCTTTATTGAGCACGGCGCCAGGTTCTGATCGTGGTGTAAGCAAGCCTTGATCCGTATATCGTCGATCAGCAAAAGCTTCGAATAGCAATTCAACCCCATAGTCGTTTGCGATTTTTTGATAATGTTCCGCATTAGCCGTTGCCAGGATCATCAGTTTGAGGGGACGGTAATAGTCATTGATACTTTTAACAACTGCGATAAATATATCATCGTTGGCCATCATATCGTTGTACAGTGCGCCGTGGGGTTTGACATACTTAACCAAAGCGGCCATCGATTGGGCCATGCCATCAATAGCGGCAATTTGGTAGTGCATCAGGTTGATGATTTCCCGCTCGGTATGCTTAATCGAACGGCGACCGAAGCCAACGAGATCCTGATAGGATGGGTGTGCGCCGATAGTCACTTTATGTTTGATTGCAAGGGCAAGCGTCTGTTGCAGGATATTCGGATCGGAAGCATGAAAACCGCAGGCGATATTGGCCATATCGATATGCGGCATGACTTGCTCATCTAAGCCCATGGTCCAGGCGGCAAAACTCTCGCCTAAATCACAATTTAACTTCATGTTGTATTCCCTTGCTTTCATTTTTGGTTACAGATTAGAGGATAGACAGCTGGCTATTGCGAATATCCGTAATTAACATGCTTCCCGGACTATGGGTAATGCTGATGCTTGGTCGGGCATTGCTGATGGCTACCTGTGGGGTCACACCACAGGCCCAAAACACCGGAACCTCGTCAGGTTTTATGGTAACCATATCACCGTAATCCGGTTTGCTAATCGCATGAATACCAATGTGCGCCGGGTCGCCAAAATGCACTGGCGCACCATGTACGTTGGGAAAACGGCTACAAATCTGGATAGCTCGAATGGCATCACGTGCTTTCATCGGACGCATGCTTACCACCATATTTCCGCTAAATACTCCGGCGCTCTTACAAGGTATGCTGGTGTTATACATAGGGACATTGACCCCTTCGGAAATATTTCGAATATCAATGCCATCATCCAGTAATGCTTCTTCAAATGAAAATGAACAGCCCAACAAAAAGCTGACGAAATTATCCTGCCAAAGGTCATAAATATCAGTAACCTGTTTGCGTAATTCGCCTTGCCTAAAAATGTTGTACTGAGGAATGTCGGTACGGATATCAATATCTTTCCCGGCATCGGAAATGATCGGATTGCCTGGCTTATCCGACATCGCGATAATTGGGCAGGGTTTTGGGTTTCTTTGACAAAAAAGCAAAAAGTCAGCGGCAAGTTCCTGCTCAAGAATAACCAGATTGCATTGTACAAAGCCTTTTGCCAGCCCTGAGGTATGCGAAGTGAATTCAGCAGTTCGAATAGCCTGACGGATGTGCTCTGGGCTCGATGATGCGTCGAATGTACGGGTGATTTGAGGTTCAGGCATGGCGTAATTCTAAAACGTAACGTATTGGCTAACTCTATATTTTAAAGAGGTTTTTAGCAAATTTGACCGTGCACAGAAATATATCAGAATATTTTATTTAATTAAAATTAATTTTCAGAATATTTTATTGTGTTGTTGGTGATGTTAGTAGGGATTACGGCGGCACCTGCTATGCCATTGATAAAAGACGTTTCGTTTTTAACCGTAACCCACTCTTGCTCCGTAGACACTTTTTTTTGCTCCGAGGGGGCGAATCAGCGTCCTGTTTTTAATCTTGTTAAGTTGGTGTGCTTTTCCTGAGTTTTGAGGCCTGAAGCCGACGCTATAGCTCTTCAAGACTAAAGCTCTCACTGCTTCACTCTTTTCTATGACCTGTGTTATTCTTGCGGGCATTGTTATTTCACCAGTCACAGCTATGAAACTTAGTCCGGTTGTTCAGGAACTTATTGATAATTTAAAGCATTTGCCCGGTGTGGGGCCTAAATCCGCGCAACGTATGGCATTTCATTTACTCGAGCGCAATCGCAAGGGGGCGACCAAGCTTGCAAACTCGATGGCAAACGCTATGGAGCAGGTTGGACATTGCCAAAGTTGTCGCACGTTTACCGAGCTTGAACAATGTGACATCTGTGCCAGCCCGAAACGTCAGGCCAGTCGCCTGTTATGTATCGTTGAATCACCATCGGATATTCTTGCTATCGAGCAAACCGGTGAGTTTATCGGTCGCTATTTTGTCCTGATGGGGCATTTATCGCCTATCGATGGCATTGGCCCTGAAGAGTTAGGTCTGGACCAGTTGCAACGCTTATTGGCCAGCAATGAATTTGATGAAATGATCCTGGCAACCAACCCCACCGTCGAAGGCGAAGCAACCGCTCACTTTATTGCTGACCTTGCCGGTTCCTACGATGTAATGGTCTCGCGAATTGCCCATGGCGTACCGGTAGGTGGCGAGCTCGGTTATGTTGATGGTAATACGTTATCTCATGCCTTTTCTGGTCGTAAAACGCTTTAAATCACCGTTAAAAGGGCTGAGCTGATGAGGTTTTGCAGATAATCGCGATTCAGCCCTTTGATTTCCGCCTGTTTTTTTACACATGGTGGTCGCTCAATAAAAAAAATTACCAGATAGCTCTTTAAAACCTTTTTCCTATCCCCACATTGATCTCTAGAAACAATGCCTCGGCAATCATACCAATTCCAATTCCAATGCAATCGCATTGCACTGGGAATTGCTATAACTATCGACACACAACATTAGGAGAAAGGTGTTTATGTCTGATTCAGGTCATAAAGAAGTTCACGGCTTTCAAACTGAAGTAAAGCAATTACTACAATTAATGATCCACTCGTTATATTCCAATAAGGAAATTTTCCTTCGCGAGTTGGTTTCTAATGCGGCGGACGCGGCGGACAAGTTACGTTTTAAAGCATTGTCAGATGCCAGCTTATACAATGGCGACGGCAACTTGCGGGTGCGCATTAGCGCTGACAAAGACAACAACACCATTACCATTTCCGATAATGGTATCGGCATGACCCGTGATGATATTATTACCCACTTAGGTACTATTGCTAAATCAGGTACTGCAGATTTCTTTAGCCGCTTGTCCGGTGACCAAGCGGCCGACTCACAATTGATTGGTCAGTTTGGTGTCGGTTTTTATTCGGCATTTATTGTTGCGGATAAAGTGGTCGTTCGTTCACGCGCTGCTGGCGTCGATGCTGATCAGGCGGTTGAGTGGTCATCTAAAGGTGAAGGCGATTTTTCTGTTGAAGACATCGAAAAATCGGCCCGCGGTACCGACATTATTTTATTCTTAAAAGACGATGAGAAAGAGTTTGTTGATGACTGGCGCCTGAAGTCTATCGTCACCAAATACTCGGATCATATTTCCATCCCGGTGGAAATGCTGACGCCAGAAGTGCCGGAAGTCCCAGAAAGCACAGGTGAAGATGGCGAAGTGATCCCTGCCATACCGGGCAAGCCTGCGCAATGGGAAGCGGTTAATAAAGCCGAAGCGCTTTGGACTCGTGAAAAGTCTGATATCAAAGATGAAGAGTATCAGGAATTTTACAAGCATGTATCCCATGATTTTGCCGAACCATTGCTTTGGGCGCACAACAAGGTTGAAGGTAGCAGTGAATACACCTCGCTTTTATATGTGCCGAGTAAAGCCCCGTTTGATTTATACAATCGCGAAAAACAGCATGGCTTAAAGTTGTATGTGCAGCGCGTATTCATCATGGATGACGCGGAGCAATTTATGCCGTCTTACCTGCGTTTTGTAAAAGGTCTGCTCGATTCTAACGACTTACCTTTGAACGTATCACGTGAGATTTTGCAGGATAATAAAGTTACTCAGGCAATGCGCAAAGGTTGTACTAAACGTGTACTGACCATGCTTGACCGTTTGGGCAAAAATGACCAGGAAAAATACCAGGGCTTCTGGAACGAATTTGGTCAGGTGCTCAAAGAAGGTCCTGCTGAAGATATGGCTAATAAAGAAGCTATCGCTAAGCTTTTACGTTTTGCATCAACGGAAAATGACACTGCAGTGCAAAATGTATCTTTGACAGACTATATCGAGCGTATGAAAGACGGTCAGGATAAGATCTATTACGTGGTAGCTGACAGCTTTGAAGCGGCGAAAAACTCTCCGCATCTGGAAGTCTTCCGCAAAAAAGGTATTGAAGTATTGTTGCTGTCGGATCGCATCGACGAATGGTTAATGAGCCATTTAACCGAATTTTCTGAGAAACAATTCCAGTCGGTGACTCGTGGTGGACTTGATTTGGGCGATATGGATGACGAGCAGTCGAAAGAAGCTCAGGAACAACTGGAAAAAGAATTTGATTCGGTTGTTACGCGCTTAAAAGACAGCTTAGGAGAGAAGGTTAAGGACGTTAAAATTTCGCAACGTTTGACAGATTCTCCGGCCTGTATTGTGACCGACGAGCACGACATGAGTTCGCAAATGATCAAGTTGATGCAGTCTGTTGGTCAGGAAGTTCCAGAGTCTAAACCAATTTTTGAAATAAATGCGGAACATGACTTAATAAAGCATATGGCCGATGAAGCGGACAATGACAAGTTTGGCGAATGGGCTGAAGTCTTATTTGAACAAGCGATGTTAGCCGAACGTGGCAGCTTGAAAGACCCGGCAAGTTTTGTTGCCCGTCTTAATAAGCTTATGTTGAGTCTGACTAAGTAATGTCTGCGGGCATGGATGGATTCCATGCCTGATATTCAGTCAGCAAAACAAAAAGCATTTCCAATCCATGCTAAACGAGAAACCCGTGAGCACTAATATCGCTCAATCGGTTTCTCGTTTTTGTTTGTACTAAGACCATCCCATCGGATATCAATCGTTGCTGATTGCATACAAAATTGTTCAGTTATTTTGCCCAGCGCCCCTTGTTTGCGCCTTGCCATACAAGTATGATTATGCCTTTAAAAAATACAGATTCTTTGCTACACAATAATTGGCGAAGATAAGATTTAATCCGACTATTTCTTAGGGTTTAGCAATATGCGCATTATTTTATTGGGTGCACCTGGTGCCGGTAAAGGAACACAGGCACAGTTTTTAATGAACAAGTACGGTATCCCACAGATCTCTACTGGTGATATGTTACGTGCAGCAATCAAGGCCGGCACTGAGCTAGGTAAACAAGCCAAGCAAGTGATGGATGCGGGCCAGTTGGTTTCTGATGAATTGATCATTGGCCTGGTAAAAGAGCGTATTGCTCAGCAGGATTGTGAAAATGGTTTTCTGTTAGACGGTTTTCCGCGTACCATTCCTCAAGCTGATGCAATGAAAGCTAACGAAATCAATGTTGACAGCGTAATCGAATTTGACGTCGCTGACGAAGTTATTGTTGAGCGCATGGGCGGTCGTCGCGTACATCCTGGCTCTGGCCGTGTTTATCACATCGTTTATAATCCACCTAAAGTGGAAGGGAAAGATGATGTAACCGGTGAAGATCTCGCTGTTCGCCCTGATGATGAAGAAGCAACAGTTCGTAAGCGCTTAGGAATTTATCACGAGCAAACCAAGCCGCTAGTGAATTACTATCAGGCAGAAGCACAGGCTGGCAACTGTCAGTACCTGACTATCGATGGTACGCAAAAAGTCGAAGACGTCAGCGCAATTATTGCCGAGAAGCTAGGTTAAGCCAGCAATCCGTTTTTTTTAAAAGCCACCTTCGGGTGGCTTTTTTGTTTGCGCGGAACTTGGCGGCGCTGTCTTATACCAATCCCATTAAGTTTGTGCACAACTCAGAGTTAGGGCAGAGGTTCAGTTACAACATAGATTTCGTTGA
>NZ_JBHZSG010000016.1:0-65581 GCF_043642205.1 Thalassotalea litorea
CTCTGCAATCAAAGCCTTGTCTAAAAGCCTTTAAATTCTCACTGAGTGAGCAATAATTTAATGGGATTGGTATTATTGCCAGGCTGGCAATGACGCTGCGAAATCGTCAATTTTATCCTGGCTTTGTAAAGTCCAGCCGACACTATCGATACCGTTTTGTAAACAATATTGTTGAAACTGGGTTAGCTCGAATGGATAGCTTTTCTCACCATAGCGCAGAGACATGGTTTCCAAATCGACGGTTAGCTCTAAGGTTTTTTGCAATGCATGGACAAATAATTCATCTATGGTCTGCTCATCGAGAATAATTGGCAGAACCCCAATGTTGATGCAATTCCCATAAAAGATATCTGCGAAACTTGGTGCAATGACGACTTTAAAACCGAATTCCTGAATCGCCCAGGGGGCATGTTCACGGGATGAGCCGCAGCCAAAGTTTTCACGGGCTAATAAGATGCTAACGCCCTGATATTCTTCCTTATTGAGAATGAAATCCGGGTTTGGTTGTAAACCATCATCGTCAAGAAATCGCCAGTCATGAAACAGGTGCTGGGCAAAACCCGTACGTGTGGTCTTTTGTAAAAACTGCTTTGGAATGATTTGGTCCGTATCGACATTTGCGCGATCTAATGGAACGACACGACCAGTATGCTTAATAAACTTTTCCATGATTACGCTCCTGCAACTTGGTTTACGTCGACAAAGTGACCAGCAATGGCTGCTGCGGCTGCCATCGCCGGACTGACCAGGTGCGTTCGACTACCGCGCCCCTGACGTCCTTCAAAATTGCGATTTGAGGTTGATGCGCAACGATCGCCAGCCGTAAGTTTGTCGTCATTCATTCCCAAACACATCGAACAGCCCGGCAAGCGCCATTCAAATCCTGCTTGTTTGAACACCTCATCAAGGCCTTCTGATTCCGCCTGTTGCTTAACCCGGTACGAGCCAGGAACCACAATCGCTGTCACAGCGGGTGATACGGTTTTGCCTTTGACAACTGATGCGGCAATACGTAAATCTTCGATGCGTGAATTGGTGCATGAACCGATAAATACATTATTAATGTTAATGTCAGTAATTTTCGTACCCGGTTTTAAATCCATGTATTCGAGTGCATTGACGCAAGACTCACGCTCCACTGCATCACTGAAATCTTCAGGTGATGGTACGACGGCATCTATCGCGGTAACCTGTCCAGGATTTGTACCCCAGGTAACTTGTGGTTTGATATCTTTGGCCGCAATGGTCACGACAGTATCGAAAGATGCCTGTTCATCACTGTGCAGGGTTTGCCAGTCATTAACTGCTTGTAACCAGGTATCCGCTTTTGGTGAAAACTCTTTACCTTTGAGGTATTCAAAAGTCGTGTGGTCCGGTGCGATCAATCCAGCTTTTGCACCAAATTCAATACTCATGTTACATACCGTCATGCGCTCTTCCATGGTCAATTCACGGATAGTCTCTCCCGTATACTCAACCACATATCCGGTTGCGCCGGCATGGCCGACTTTACCAATGACGGCAAGAATAATATCTTTTGCGCTGATCCCTAAAGGACGTTTACCAACGATATCGATTTTCATGGTCTTGGCTTTGTTCTGACGCAACGTCTGAGTCGCTAACACATGTTCAACTTCGGAGGTGCCGATACCAAATGCCAGGGAGCCAAACGCACCGTGTGTCGCCGTATGTGAGTCGCCACAAACAATAACCTGCCCAGGTAATGTTAAACCAAGCTCCGGTCCCATGACATGAACTATGCCCTGATTCTTATGACCCATACCATAAAGTTTAACGCCAAATTCTGCACAGTTTCTTTCTAAGGTCTTAAGCTGATTTGCCGCATTTTCGCCAGCAGCATTAATGTCGGCAGAACGGGTAGATATGTTGTGATCCATGGTCGCAATAGTGCGCTCTGGGCTGTAAACCTTACGGCCATGAAATTTCAGATTAGCAAATGCCTGCGGCGATGTAACTTCATGGATCAAATGGCGATCGACAAAGATTAACGGGGTTTCTCCGCTTTTATCTTCGACTAAATGGCGTTGCCATAATTTTTCATACAAGGTGCTAGGCATGACTGGTTTCCTTTGTATTTTGTTTGATATAAGCGCATATAAAGTCACCCATTTCTTGGGTAGTTTTCGCTAAGTGAGCTTGTTCCTGAGTTAACAAATCTCGGGTAATAAATTGTTGATCCAACGCCGCGCTAACGGCAGATTCAATGGCATCTGCAGCGTCACCCTGATTTAAGCTATAACGCAATAACAAGGCAGCGCTTAAAATCTGTGCGATTGGATTTGCAATACCAAGACCGGCAATATCCGGGGCCGAACCACCGGCAGGTTCATAAAGACCAAACCCTTGTTCATTTAAACTGGCACTTGGCAACAGACCCATTGAACCGGTAACCATGGCGCAGATATCTGAAAGAATATCGCCAAATAGATTAGAGGTTAGGATGACATCAAACTGACCAGGGTTTTTGACTAATTGCATCGCAGCATTATCAACATACATATGGTCTAATTCGACATCGGGATATTCAGGGGCGACTTCCTCTACCACCTGACGCCATAACTGGCTGGTTGCCAGTACATTGGCTTTATCAACGGATGTGACTTTACTGCGACGCTTTTGCGCAGCCTTAAAGGCCAGGTGAGTGATTCGTTTGATTTCACTGCTGCTATATAACATGGTATCGAAACCTGTTTCTTGCTCGCCTTCACCACGACGACCCTTCGGCTCTCCAAAATAGATGCCGCCGGTTAATTCACGCATGACCAAAATATCAAAACCCGCCTCGGCAATATCGGCACGCAAGGTCGATAAATGCGACAGCGCACTTTGTAACGCCGCCGGACGCATATTGCAGAATAAGCCAAAATGCCCCCGCAATCCTAACAATGCCGCTCGTTCCGGTTGTTCTGTTGGCGGCAAAGAAGACCACTTAGGACCACCGACGGAGCCAAACAGAACAGCATCAGCCTGTTCACAACCTTTAACGGTTTGCTCTGGCAGGGCTTCGCCATGCTTGTCGATGGCACAACCACCGACATCATAATGATTTAATGAAAAATCCAGTGAAAAGCTTTCGGCGACTTGCAATAAAACTTTCTCAGCTTCCTGCATGACTTCCGGACCTATGCCGTCACCGGCCAAAATTGCTATATTTGCCATTATCGTTATTGCCTTAAATGTGTTTACTGGTTTGTTGTATTTGCGCATCGCGCTTTAGTTGTGCAACCCGTTGGGCACGGTGAATACTATTTAATGTATGTATCAGGGCATTAGCGGATGCCTGAATGATATCGGTTTCCAATCCATAACCATGAAATTTGCGTTCCTGCCAGCTCACCACCAGGTTCGCAACACCCAATCCATCCTCGCCTTCACCTTTATTGGATATGCTGTAATCGGAAACGTCGAACTCAATATCAACCGCTTGTTTGATGGCTTGGAACAGAGCGTCAACAGGACCATTACCTGTTGCTGAAGTCACTTGTTCTTGGTCGCCGGTGGCCAATTTGACACTTGCGGTGGCAAAATCACCGGAACCGGATTGTACGGAACAATAGCGAAGCTGATAGAAGTCATCGGCAACTTTTTGCTGCGAATCAAATAAAATCGCTTCAAGATCGTCATCAAATACCTGACCTTTTTTATCGGCAAGCTTTAAAAACTTTTCATACAGATAATTCAAATCGTAATCATTTTCCTGATACCCCAGAGATTCCATTCGATGTTTTATCACATGGCGACCACTGCGCGAGGTCAGGTTTAGTTTGGTTTTACTGATACCGACACTTTCTGGTGTCATGATCTCGTAGGTGTTGCTGGCCTTTAACATGCCATCTTGATGGATACCAGAGGAATGGGAAAAAGCATTTGCCCCGACAATGGCTTTATTCGGTTGGACCGGCATATTACATAATTGACTGACCAGCTTCGAAGTACGGGCAATTTCCTGGTGTTTAATGCCAGTACTGACATTCAGATATTGCTCTCGGGTTTTCATGATCATGGCTATTTCTTCAAGCGAGCAGTTACCGGCGCGCTCGCCGATACCGTTAACGGTACATTCGACTTGTCTGGCACCTGCTTGCACCGCAGCCATCGAATTGGCAACCGCCATACCTAAATCATTATGACAATGTACGGAGATGATCGCCTGGTCGATATTCGGAACCCGATTAAATAGCTGAGTGATAATGCCACCAAACTCATCTGGTAAGGTATAACCGACGGTGTCGGGAATATTGACGGTGCTTGCGCCAGCTTTGATCGCCGATTCAACCATGCGGCACAGATTGTCGATTGGGGTTCGCCCTGCATCTTCACACGAAAATTCGACATCATCAGTAAATTGGCGTGCATACTTGACGGCGTGAACGGCCATAGCTTCAACATCACTAAACTCTTTGCGCAACTTTTGCTGTACATGCACATCGGAGGTTGAAATAAAGGTGTGAATGCGGAAGTGATCTGCAACCTTCAAGGCATCGGCACAGGCTTTTATGTCGGCCTCAACCGCCCGTGATAAGCCACAAACGGTGGCATTTTTCACGGTCTTGGCAATTTCCTGAACTGAGTGAAAATCTCCCGGGGAAGAAACCGGAAAACCTGCTTCGATAATATCAACACCAAGTCGTTCGAGAGCCAGGGCAATTTGAATTTTTTCATGAAACGACAGGCTTGCAGTTAACGCCTGCTCGCCATCTCGCAACGTGGTATCAAAGATTATTACCTTGTCTGTCATGGTGTTACCTTACCCTTTTCTAAAATATCGACCTGAGAACGAAAAAACCCGCATGGTTAGTGCGGGTTTTTGTTAATCTTTTAGTTTATTTAAACAACAGAAAAACGCCCGCGTCCAGGAAGCAGGAGGAGAACTAGAAGTAAACCTTTGTTTAAATAGATATGCATGGTTAGTGATACAATATTTGTCACAATTAATTAACCCTAAATGTATGTGTTCAAAAAGTGACTGTCAACAGAAAAATAGAATAATTACTTAAATAAATAATCGTTGAAAAAACAAGCGGTCGTTCAGGTTTGTGCCACAATGTCTGGATACTTACGCCGTTTTGCTTTACTTTTGTGACAATTCAACGAAGTTTTGTGGTTTTTATGCGTGTTATCACTTTCGGTACATTTGACGTTTTTCATGTTGGGCATGTGAATATTCTTGAACGGGCCAGACTGCATGGCGATCATTTAATTGTTGGCGTCTCGTCTGATGCTCTGAATATGGCAAAGAAAAAACGTTACCCAATCTATTCAGAAAAAGATCGCATGCATATCATCCGTTCCATGCGCAGCGTTGATGAGGTGTTTGTTGAAGAATCTTTAGAATTAAAAGCCGAATACATCAAATATTACAATGCTGATATCTTGGTGATGGGGGATGACTGGCAAGGTAAATTTGATCACCTCAAGGATATTTGTCAGGTGATTTACTTACCACGAACTCCATCAGTATCGACAACTGAAATCATCGAAATTGTTAAAACCGATCACAACCCTTAACCCGAATAGAAGAGCTGCTTTAAAGCTTCCAATAACCTAACTTACGACGCATTTTAAACTGGCGTAACCAGTTTTTTGGCCGTGGTTTTAACGGATATTTGCCACTTAGCATCTCATCGATAGCATCCAACACCCTCCCCGCAGACTTGCCATCGCGATAAGGATGGGTATCTTCAACTAAGTGGTTAAGGTGATTGTGTAATTCCGGTGATGGCTGTAAGGCTTTTTCTATAGCAGATTGCAGATGTTCTGGATTGTCGATATCTATTAAGTATGGTTTGGGGTTGGCATTTTTAAATGTCACCACAGGCTTTCCCTGCAACGCAAACATGATTAACACTGATGATGTATCACACACCATCACATCGGCTTGCTGGAGCAAAGGAATGACATTATCCGTTTCGATAAATTTCAGGTTTTCATTCTCAAGGTCTTTATACATATCGACGATGTTTTTCGCCATTTTCGGATGAAACTGAATCAACCACTGCCAGCGATTATATTGACTGAGTTGCTTGACGGTTTCATATAAATGCGGTGCACAAGTTAAATTTCGAGAAAACGTTGAACACATTAAGATGGTAGGGCGCGGGTGGGGAGCTGGTACTTCACCCTGATGAAAAAGCGGGTCCAATGCCGGCCAGCCAGTTTCGATTGCCTTGAAATGCCCCAGTTGCTTTGCCAATTCCTTAAACCGTGTCGTTGTATTCGGACCTTGAGTGCAATAAAGATCAAAGCAATTACGAATTTGAAAATGGGCGTTACCACTACGACGATTGATTTTTCCAGGGTCAAACCCATGAAATACCTGAACTTTCAAGCCAGGAATGAAATTGGGGATTACGTTGCCAGGAACTAACGATGCAACTGGGTTGTAGCGAATAACGTCCTCGATAGATTCTAATGCTATTTCATGAGGCTTTAAATAGTCAGGATTAGCATCTCGATATAAAAACCATTTTACCTGATCTCCACGCCGAATAATTTCATCTTGCACAGGACGCAAAATCGCGAAGCTATAATTTTGTGAAATGTAAAATAAGTATTTTTTTTCCGCCATATATGGTTTACCAACAAGCTTTATTTAACGGGGACTAATTTTATTCGTTGCTTGAAAATTGCACAGATAGTTTAACTGAGGCTTGGGTAAACAAACAAATTTTATTCGTTTTGGGTTAATTGAATGTCTGACACATGCTTGGGTATTAAGAAAAATACAGCGACAACAATCTTTAATTAATGAGTCGCTGGCTCGAATTTAGTAAAACTTCCAATAGGATAATCTACGACGCATTTTTATCTGGCGCAGCAAATTTTTAGGCTTAGGTGCGAGCTTGTGTTTTCCTTGAATCATTTCGTCGATAGCATCTAAAACTCTGTGCGATGATTTACCATCCTGATAAGGGTGTGTTTCGCTGATGTATGCTTGTATTTTATCAAGTCGCTGTTGACTTGGCGTAAGCGCTTCCTCAATTGCAGCTTCAAGATTTTGAGCTTGCTCAATATTAATCATATGCGGTTTAGGGTTTAAACTGCGGAATGTAACAACAGGTTTTCCTTGCAGAGCAAACATAATGTGTACGGATGATGTGTCGGAAACCATGACGTCAGCTTGTTGCAATAATGGAATAATATTGTCTGTTTCAATAAAGGTTAAATTGTCATTTTCCAGATTTTTATATTGTTCGACTAAATCTTTAGACATTTTCGGGTGAAATTTGATGAGCCATTGCCAATTGTCGCGTTTGCTCAATTTAGCAATGGTATCGTATAAGTGAGGAGCACATGTCAGGTTTCGGGAAAATGTCGGGCATAAAAGAATGACCGGGCGCTCGTTTCGTGCAGGCGTGTGTTGGGATGTAAATAAAGGGTCTAGTGCAGACCAGCCGGTTTCGATGACTTTAAAGTGTCCATGCTTTTGTTCGAGATTTTTAAACGTGCTGGTTGTATTTGGACCTTGAGTGCAATAGAGATCAAAGCAATTGCGAATTTGAAAATGGCTGTTGCCACCACGTCGGTTGATTTTTCCCGGATCAAACCCATGAAATACCTGTACTTTTAGACCGGGAATGAAATTGGGAATGACGTTACCAGGAACTAAGGTTGCAACTGGGTTGTAGCTTATGACCTCTTCGATGGAACCCAAAGATATTTCATTAGGCTTTAAGTAGTCAGGGTTAGCGTCTCTGTACAAAAACCACCTTACCTGATCTCCACGACGAATAATTTCATCTTGCACAGGGCGTAAAATCGCAAAGCTATAATTTTGCGATATGTAAAACAGATACTTCTTACCGGCCATTAAATCTACTTTCTAATTAAATTTTACTGAGAATTTCTCTAAGTTTGGTGCTAGAGGTATGTTTGGTGTAAGGGAAATATAGTATTTCAACACCAACGTCTGAGAATTCCTTTTCGTAATTAATCCATTTATCTGAGCCCTTCCAATCATCACCGACAAACATGCGGTCGAATCGCAGATTATTCCAGGCCTCAAATTTGTCGTAGTTTACCTGAGGCACGACTTCATCCACAAATTTAATCGCTTCAACGATATCCATACGTTCTTGAAATGGAATGATCGGTTGTTTACCTTTGCTTTGCAAAGATAATTCGTCGGTGCTGATACCGACAATCAAATGGTCGCATTCCAGGCTGGCACGTTTTAAAACGTTGAGATGGCCAATGTGAAATAAATCAAATACGCCAGTGGTATAACCTATGGTTTTCATTATATATCCGATAGTAAACTGGGAAATGGTCTGAGCATGCAATCGCATGCTCGATATAAAGGGCGTAGAATACAGCTTATGGCTGACTCAATAAATAATCTACGACGCGATTGCTGGCTTTACCATCAAGGCGACCGGCGAGTTTTTCCGCAAGTGCCATTCGGGTGGATTCCAGTAAAGCAGGCTGTCGATATTGTTCAAGCACCAGGGGGCGCAGTTGTTTATAATGCTTCGCATGTACCGCAATGTTGGCATATTCTCCGAAATCTTCATCCATACGCTTTTTAAAACGATAGGAAAATATCCCGCGGTAGCTCCAGCGTAACTTAAGAAAGTCACACCAGATCACCGGTTTATTTAAGGCGGCAAATTCAAATAATGCTGATGATGCATCACTGATTAAAATATCGGAACTTGCCATAAAAGGTACTAGATTGTAGTCGCCTGCCTTTGCAAGGTACACATTGTCAAAGCTCGCCCAATGTTGCAATAGCGCTTTTTGCCGGTGATATTTTTGTTTGGCGATAGAAAAATAATGAGGCTTTAACAGGATGTTGAAATCAGAAAAATCCGCCGGCCAGTCTTTGGCAAAACATTCGATGGAGCTGGGATAAAAGGTTGGTGCATAAGTCAACGTGGGTTTATTCGGATCTAAGCCTAACTGTCGTAAATCAAACCCTGCTTCTTCACCGCGAATCAACGAATCAAGTTTACTGAAACCGACATCCACAAATGTATTTTCCGGGTACATGGACCGTAATCGCTGACAACGATATTCCCCTTCCACAAAACGCACGTTCATGGCTGTATCGGACTTAGTGTAATAACAGGATTTAGGGCCTATACCATGACCAATTTGCGCTGAATTGCTGACCTGATGAAGTTGCTCAAGGTGGGGGAAACTATTGGCGAAAAATACCCAGTCAGCTTTTTCCTGCAGATAAAAGTCCGTGGCCTGATGGTCATCTTCAACCCAGGTGTATTGGAGATCGTTATTCAGGGCAATCTGTTCCATAATATCGTCGTGGTTACTGCGATAGAAAACGAAAGCCGTTTTAATATTATTCTTTGCCAGCTTTTGCTGCACCGGCAAATACTGCGGAAGATAATACAGATGTAAAACATCAAACAACACGTACATCATGAATTTTCCGCTTACCAGCTACTTTTCTTACGCGGCATTAGTTTCGGTAAAATTAACCCAAACAGTAGGCCCGCAAAAAGTACACCACCACCATAAACGAAGTAGGTTTTCATAACTTCCATGCTGGCACTGTCTATTTGTTCCTGAGCGGTTGCATAGTCTTTAGTCAGCTTATTGTGATCACTTTGCAATTGCTTATGATTACGTGACAATTCACCAAGTTGTTGACGAGCATCGTTCAACTTAGTCTGTAATTCTTCGGTAAGGACCTTGTTGTCAGCGAGTTCAGAATTTAACTGACTTACGGTATGTCTCAGGCCTGGGCTATTGGATAAGAAACTTTGTTCAATCCAACCACTTCTGCCCTTGCTATCTTTGATTTGCACATAATTATTGACGGGACCGGCCATAAATTCGACTTCATCGCCGGCATTAATACTGCCCAGAATTCGATACTGATTACCTGCACCTGAGTGAAAAAACACATAAAGGTTATCGCTGACATAGCCTGTCGCGCCTGGCGTTACGCTCACGGGTGTGATTTGCGCTTCTTCCTGCGCTATGCTGATGCTGGAAAATGCCAGCAGGCTTACCAGCAAGATATTTGAAAGTTTTTTCATGTAAACCGTTACAACTGATGGGTTTAAGATTTAACGATATTAGGTGTTTGTGACAGTTAAGGCAAGACGTAGAAAAGTAAAAAAGTGTAATTTAGCAACCGCGATAGGGGGATATTTAAATGTTCGGGCAATTGCGGTAAGGTAGCAAGCGATTAGATATGGATTGTTTTAATTACTTGGTTGTTTTCTCAACCTTTTTCAACAATAGGGAAATTTGTTTGCCAGCGTAGTCTGGCTTTTGTACAGTTATATTGTTACTGGTTTAAAAAAGGCGATTTTTCCTCGAAAATGGACACTGAGATAGAACTCAAATATCTGATCTGTGAAAATCTTGATAATAGTAAATTGATTCAAGAGCTTAACGATCTTATAGACGAGTTAGACGTAACCACAAGTCATCAACAAAAAACACTGAATAATATTTATTTTGATGATCAGGCACAATCATTACGCGGCATGGATATCGGCCTGCGTATTCGAAAATTTACAACCGGTGAAGCCGAACAAACCATTAAAACGGCAGGCAAAGTCGTCGCAGGGTTACACCAACGTCCGGAATATAATTTACCTGTAATCGGCAACTTCCCATCCTTGTCTAAATTCCCTGATCATATATGGCCTAACGAGGTGGATAGCGAATCTCTGGAATCATCCCTACGGCCGATTTTTACCACCGATTTTCAGCGTAATGCCTGGCATATTACATTTGCCGATGGCAGCGAAGTGGAATTGGCTTTGGATATCGGCACGATCGAGGCTGAAGGTCTTCAGGAAACGATACGGGAAATAGAGATTGAATGGTTAAAGGGTGATCAGCAACACCTGATGAGTTTTGCTCGATTGTTATTTACCCGCTTTAAACTCCGCCCCGGGCAACTCAGTAAAGCGGCTCGTGGCTATGCTTTGGCATTTGCCCAATCCTTGCCCATCGTCAGCTTTAATAGTGCGGTGATTCAACTCAAACAGAACATGGGGATTATCGAATCCTTTACCAGCGGTTTTTCCCAGGCCTTATCGCTAATGCAACGATTAGTTGCCGAATACTTGCGAGAGCCTAAGCTGGAAATCATTAAACAAATCGCGGATGTTCTTGCATTGTCCCGGCATGGTTTATGGCTATATGAACGCTACTTACCTGAACAGGATTCACAGCAATTACGAATACAGTTTGGCGGTGTTTTACAAGATTTGACCTGGGTAGAGAGTGCTCTGCAGTTACAGGAGCTAACCACCAAAACTGGCAACTATCGAAAAAAGATTGAATATAGTCAAAATTTACTGGTCGAGCTCAAAGATAAGTTGGATACCTTTCCAACCGAGCAGGAAATGCAGGAATACTTCACCTCCCTTAAGTTTAATGAATTACAATTATCACAGTTGCAGCTGATCCTTTTGCTGGAAAACGTAGAGTCACCCAAACAAAGCCTAATGGAATTTGCATGTGAATGGCTGGATGACGGCCTGCATCGTTTGCAACAAGCAATATCTTTGGAGCAAAGTATGGAAGAGCAGCAATATTTGCAAAGCCATGCGTTGTTAATTCGAAGTTTACTGACTGGCTATTGGTTTGGGCACTTATTTGAAGGGGAAGAACGTAGTCAATTTCGCCGCCCCTGGATGGATATGCATTCGGGCATCGATGAGCTGGAAAACCTTTGTTTGTTGCGAACAACATTACTGCAACAAAATGAATTACCGAAAAAATTAGTTAATTGGTTGGAGAATAAAGTCGACAGTTTGCTTCAGGCATTAGAGCATTGTCGTCAGGTTGCCCTCACCATACGCCCTTACTGGCATTAGTGATTGGCTCGCAAGGTCAAGGAAGCATGCGTTGCATGCGGTGTAGCAAGATGATGATCATTCATCAACAAAGGCGATGAGTTCTTCCATTAACTTACGCTTAATTTCCAATTGATCGTCTACGTCCAACTGGTATTTGTCTGCAAGAATTTGATAGTCCTGTTCATTTAAAGATACGGTCAGGCGAGGTCTCTTCGGACGCTTGTTAACTGGCAGACCTAAGATTAGGCGGATTTGATCAGAGGGGCTTAAGCCCGCATCAACTGCTGTTTTTCGGATGGTTTTTTGAACTTTTTCATCCATATCAAAAGCCACTTGAACCGCTTTTAATGCCTTAACATTCGATTCCCACTTTTGCGGTATTTTACGATCGCTCATAGTATCCGATAACTCGCTATTGTTGACTATCATCCGCTTGACAAAAAAAGGGCGTTGGCTGGACCAACACCCTTGTCGATAATGTTACGACTGTTTCGCTTTGATTCTGTCAAGAACCGAAGATGCGTTATTATCAGCTTTACCGATACCTGCAGCTTTCAATTCGGCTTGCAAAGAACCGTCCGAATTTTCTGATTCAAGTAATTCTGCGGCCTTCATTTGATCATCAAACTTTTGTTGCTTAGCCTTGATGCGCTCAAGTGAATCTTTAGCGTTTAGAAGCTTTGAATTGCTCGAAGAAAAGTTATCAGTAATGGCCGATGTTGCTTTTTGCACGTTTTCCGTGGTTTTTACCATAGACAACTGGCGCTTAAATTCTGAAACTTGGCGCTCACTCTTTTTCACTAGCTCTTTTAAACGATCGACATTGGTACTGTAGCTATCCAGCGCTTGCTGCTGAGTTTCCAGTTCATTCTCCATGCCTGCAATCTTTTCAGCAACCTGTAGAGCCAGAGCTTCATTATCCTGAGCCAGAGCTTGCTGTGCGTAACCTTCATGCTCGGCAATATCACGCTTAATGCGTTCAACATCTCGATTCGCCGACATTTGCTGTGCCATAACGCTCGTTAAATCGCGCTTGGCTTTGGTTAAGTGATTTTGCGCGTCGCGTATCTCTTGTTCGAAAATTCGTGTGGCATTGGCATCAACGATAGTTTCGCCCATTTCACTGGCACCACCACGAATTGCGGTCATAATCTTTTTAAAAATACTCATGTTCGTCTTTCCTTGCCGGTTAAATTAAGAATTCGCTCATATCATCAATTACTTCGATGGCGTTGTTACTTAAAACCGCCAACTCATGCTCGATATCATCGAAGCTGGAATTGATAGACAGAGCGCCAAAAATCGCGTATTTATCGCCGATTTTCGAAAATGAAGAAAGTGGCATCGGGATGCTCATTTCTAACATAGCTTCCAACATAGCTACGCGTTTTTCCGTTACGATCTCCTGCTCACCCCATAGGTAGGTAATGCAAATGATTTGATCGTCGGTTACTGACAAAAATACAGGCAGCTCTTCACGTCCCTGCACGGTAATTTGCAATACGTCTACATCACCGGAAATCGGCTGACAATCAAACACCATTCCGGTACTGGCGTTGTCTGCCAATTCGTTCAAGTAAGCAGCGATGCTGTGAATATTCATAGTCTTCCTCGTTGTTTTTAACGTTAACATCCTGAATTTAGCTGTTAACGATTTCCGTGACATAATATGTCGATAGCTACACATTAGCATTTAGACATAATATGTCAATAAGTTTTTTTAATTAATCTGATCGAGTGGGCATCGGATTATCGTGATAGTCAGCAATGATGGCTGACTTTATGCCAGTAACGTGGTTAGCATTAATGCGACGCCAATACTGATCGCCATTTCAATGCTGGCAACGCCAATATTGTGCTGATGATCAACTTCCGACTCGAGATTGATGCCAATTAAAATGATCTTTTTTGCGAAGGTGGTCAGTATCCACATTGCCAGGGTCATCAGGAAACCAAAAATTAACCAGCCGATTAGGTTTTGGACGATAGTGTCTGGATGGTAATCCAGAAAATAGCTGGCGGCGGTCACCGCAAGTGCGGTAGATATTAGCTGTCCACTGTAACGTAATGATAAAGCGATCTGACCATCAACAAATGCCTCTTGCAAGGAATCGAGTTGGTTGTGCTTGGCGAAATGTTTTTCACGGATGCGGGTGACGATAGTGAGAATCGTTTGCGCAACCATAAATGCACTGATCATTGCGATAATAGCAAACGCATTAAGCCCTTCTACCCACAGTAGCATTTCGCGGATGATAATTGCGGTAGCGATAACAGAGGCCGCATCAACAATTCCCATGGTGATGTTTTTATTTTCGATTTGCGTACGCTTATCGATAAGGTTTAACGCCCAACGGTCGTGAACATAACGACCCAGATAAAGTAACAATAAACCAAGCAATCCGTAACTAAACATGGTGACCAATTCATCGCCTACGCCGGCACTATTTTGCGGGGTGATCGCGCCGGTTAGAACAATACCCAATCCGCCAATCGATCCAGCCATGCTGATACCAAAGGCAAAATTGTCATTTTGCGCCAATTCTTGTTGAGTACTCACTTTCATGGATATCCCAAACAAATAACGCATCAGGCCTAGTAGAAATATGGCAATGATGATCTCGGCAGCAAGTATTAATAGTACTTGCGAGTCTACATGACTGAAACTGAACATTTTTTCCATAAAATCACATGTTGCTTACTTTGCATTTTAATCATAAGTGCTTTTTAACACTAAACTGGCCGCAGATAAATCTCTATCTCCCTGACGTTGCTGTGCAAATGCGCCAATACTGCCGAGTTTATTGTCTATTTTCTGTTGTTTTGCCTGAAGAAATATCGAAGTAAAACGTGAACGGCCTACGTCGGCATAATAGCTATAGTCACGATTTTCGGCCCAATGTCTATAGGTTATTGGAGGTTCACGGGTCAAGGCGTTTAATGTTCGAGCGCGTTTCAACCATTGCCAGACGAACGCGCCATTTTGATCGGATTGCCAGCGCCCAAACGCCGGATGACCGATTAATGTGGCCGCCGCCCCGAAGTCCTGTGCGTGATTGATTTGCAGAGTATCGCGCTTCGTTTGTGCATTGACCCGGGCAAGTTCTCCCTCAGACATTGCCGCCAAAACATTGAGTGGATCACTGAGCGCATCGGAAAATAAATCGGGATCGGCAGCTTGGTATATATCGAGCAATTCCTGATAGCGAAGCTCCTGGTTGGCGAACATTTCAGCCTGGTAGTTGGCTGCTTGAAAACGCTGTTTTAGAGACTGATACAGTAATCCTTGCGGCGTCGCATTTTTGGCGATTTGGGCAATCAGCTTTTGCTGTTCAGGTAGTTTGGCGCTAAGTTGCTTCGCATAATCGATTAGTAAACTGGCGTTGGCGACTTCACCTTGGTTTAATGCGCGATGTAATTGTCCGAGTTTCTGCTCTGTTAAAGGGATCTGGTGATTAATTTGTTCTTCCACAAGCTCCATACAGGCACTGAGCAGCAACAGGCATACAAAAGCTATCGATATAAAATGTCTCATAGGTCTGCGTAATTGCTGTTAAAATGTTAAGTTAGCGTTAATTATATGTGGTGTTTCATGGTTTAGTTATGGTGTTAGCCAGCACAAAATTGCCAGATTAAACCGTACCTTGCTATTTACCTGATTGCGTCAGCAACAAGAAAAGCGCGACTAACTAATGCCCGGTGACATTATGATACCAATCACATTAAATGATTGCTCACTCAGTGAGAATTTAAAGGCTTTTAGACAAGGCTTTGATTGCAGAGAATGGTTATTCCGCTCTTAAAATGAGCCAAAATCAGTAACGCAGGATAAACGCCTTTAAAACTCACCCCTAGGGAGTTTACCAGAGGCCCATTTTCGACCCTATATTTCATTAATATAGAATGACTATATTAATGAAATCTATGTTGTAACTGAACCTCTGCCCTAACTCTGAGTTGTGCACAAACTTAATGTGATTGGTATTAGTATGGTCCATGGTTTTAAAAAGCCTCAACAGAGCACAGGATTATCTCGTGAGTAAATCAAATTCATTTACGTTAACTGCGATGGAGCAACAAGCAGACTTATTCTGGAGTCATTGCCAGAGCGTTTTTGCGCCTTATTTACCCTCGTTAACCCCAAGCCAGCTTGCGGATTTGAAACGTAGCATTGCTTTGTCAGATTATGTCAGGGAAATCCTGCTAAGTAATCCCGCCCTGATTGAATCGATATTTACTCCAGAAGATACGCATCAATTCAGCCGCGAACAATTGATCATAGCATTGACGGCGATATTGAATGAGTGTGCCGATGAAGCGCAATTGCATCGGGCTTTACGTCAATTTCGAAATCAGTATTTAGTTCGATTTGCGATTAATGATTTCTGTTCCGACTTGTCTTTAAAGGTCAGTCTTGGCCATTTAACCGATTTAGCCGAAGCCCTTATAACCTGCACATTAAACTGGTTGACGCAGTTTTGTCAGCAACGCTGGGGATGCCCAGTCGATTCATCAGGCCATGAACAACCATTACTGGTTTATGCGATGGGTAAATTAGGAGGGGGAGAATTAAACTTCTCCTCGGATATCGATCTTATTTTTGCGTACCCCCATCGTGGTGAAACGCAGGGAGCCAGAAAGAGCATCGACAATCAGCAATTTTTTACTCGCCTGGGACAAAAACTTATTTCTGCATTAAATCAGGTCACTGAGGACGGTTTTGTCTATCGGGTCGATATGCGACTTAGACCGTTTGGTGAAAGCGGACCTTTAGTCTTAAGTTTTTCTGCGATGGAAAACTACTACCAGGATCAAGGACGAGATTGGGAACGCTATGCCATGTTGAAAGCTCGTCTGATTGGCAATACTCAATATCATAAACGCTTGTCCTCAATGCTAAGGCCCTTTGTGTACCGGCGTTACATTGATTTCTCTGTTATTGAGAGTTTTCGGAAAATGAAATTGATGATTGCTCAGGAAGCTCGACGAAAATCGGTTCAGGACAATATAAAGCTTGGTCAGGGTGGGATCCGGGAAATCGAGTTTATCGTCCAGGTGTTTCAGTTAATTCGTGGTGGTCGGCATCCTCAATTACAGGAACGCAACATATTCAAAGCGCTGGCGTTGCTTACCGAATATGGCAGCATTAGTGCCGAAACTTACCAGACTTTACTCAGCGCCTATACGTTTTTACGGCGCAGTGAAAACGCTATACAGGCATTTACCGACACGCAAACTCAATTACTGCCAAGTGATGAGTTAAATCAACTGCGTTTGGTTGAGGTGATGCAATGTGATAGCTGGGCAGATTATTACCAGCAATGTCGCGAACACATGGCCCGTGTACATCGAGAGTTTAACCTGTTGATCGGTGAAGATAACCCTAATGAATTGCCTTTGAGTGATCGCTGGGTAACGTATTGGCTTGCTGACTGGGACACGGAAGAATCGATCAGCTGGCTTCAGGATCTGCGCCCGCATTGGCCCCATAGCAAGGTCCATCAAGCGCTATTGAATTTTAAACTGGATATTCACAAACGCCCGATTGGTCGTCGTGGTCAGATAATTTTAGACAAACTTATCCCTTTATTACTTAGTCTGATCTCGGAACAGTCGCCGTTGATGACGTTGAAACGATGTTTGCATGTGTTGTTGAAAATTGTCAGTCGAACCGCTTATCTGGAGCTGTTGTATGAAAATCAGGGGGCGCTGAAGCAGCTGATCAAACTGTGCCGTGAGAGTGAATGGATTACCGAAACCTTAGCCCGGTTTCCGATCTTGCTTGATGAATTAATTGATCCTGAGTTGCTTATGGCTTTGCCAGTGCCTGAGGAATATCAAACCTTGCTTCAGGAAGCACTGATGCGAGTGCCTAACGATGACCTTGAAGGTCAAATGGAAACATTGCGTCAGTTTAAGCAGGCTCATCAATTAAAGATTGCTGCAGCGGATGTTAGCGATGTATTGCCGGTGATGAAAGTCAGTGATCAGCTAACGGGTCTTGCCCAGGGCATTGTTGCGGAAGTGATCGAATTAGCCTGGCAACAAATGTGCACCCGCTATGGCCAGCCAGAAGCAACGTTAGGTACCGACAGTAAAGGGTTTGCGGTATTAGGTTATGGCAAGTTAGGCGGCATTGAATTAGGTTATAGTTCGGATTTGGATATGGTGTTTGTCCACAACTGTGACGCAAACGCGATGACCAGTGGTGATAAGCAAATACCCGCGAGCCAGTTTTATCTGAAAATGGCACAACGCATATTACATTTGTTTAATACGCGCACCGCAAGTGGCATTTTATACGAAGCGGATATGCGTCTGCGTCCTTCTGGCAATTCCGGGTTAATGGTGGTTCATATCGAAACTTATCATCAATATCTGCAAAATGATGCCTGGACCTGGGAGCATCAGGCATTGGTTCGTGCGCGGGTGATTGCCGGAGATCAAACACTGGTCAATCAGTTTAATGATCTTCGAATTGCTGTTCTTGCGTCTAACCGGGATCTTGATAAGCTACGACGGGAAGTGATCAGTATGCGCGAGAAAATGCGCAAGCATCTGGATAAAAGTGACGCTAATTTATTTGATATCAAGCAAGGACAGGGCGGGCTCGCTGATATTGAATTTATGGCTCAGTTCTTCGTACTCGGATACAGCAATCGCCATCAAGCATTGGCTGACTATTCTGACAATGTGCGGATTTTTGAAAGTCTGGCAAGGCTTGAATTGATAGAACAGCATATGGCCGAGCAACTGAGCGAAGCATACTGTTATCTGCGCGATCTGGGTCATGAATTGGCATTACAGAACCGGCCTAAAATCATTCTCAAAGCGCATATTAGCAAACAAGTCGATTTAGTTTGGAACTGCTGGTCAGGGTATTTACTCGAACAAGACCAATAATTGTTATAAAGGCCTTCTTCGAGTTCAACCAAAGGTTACTTTTTATAGAAAGGCTCTGCATTGACGTCCGGTCGGGTTTTAAAGCGACGGTGCAGCCACATATACTGCTCGGGGTTGGCGCTGATGGCTCTTTCAAGTTCTTGGTTTATTTTAGTGAGGTCCGCAATATCGTCGCCACTGGGAATATCGTCAAAAACAGGTTTAATTTCTACCAGATATTGGCCTGTTTTGTCATCGCGACTTGGTTCAATTAACAAGGTTTTGACATTTTTCTGTTTGGCGAAAATCATCGTGCCGGTTGTCGTTGCGGTATCTGGCACATTGAAAAATGGGATAAACACCGAACGGTTGCGGCCATAATCCTGATCCGGCAGATAAATACAGCTTTCTTGATCGTGTAGCGCCGCGATTAACCCTTTAACGTCGCGCTTACCAAGCATATATTTATTGGAACGTCCTCGTCCTTTGTATTGAAAGTATTCCATCAGCGGATTGTTGTGGGGGCGGTAGAAAACCACACTTTTTTGATGCAAACCAAAACCTCGACAATGTAATTCGAGGGATAAATTGTGAAATGCCAGCAACAACACCCCATGCCCTTGTTGTTGGGCGTTGGTAATATGCTCCAGGCCTTTGAGGCTAAACTTACGCTTAACTCGCCAATCTGGCCACCACCAGCCCATGCCCGTTTCTAATAGAGCAATTCCGGTGTTTTCAAAATTTTTGCGAATCAATGTATCTCTTTCCTGCTGACTTAACTGCGGAAAGCAAACCTCGATATTTTTTTCTGCGACCCGTTGACGCGAGCCGCCAATTTTCTGTAGTAGCCGACCAATGCCGCGTCCGAGAAAAAACTGTATGCGGTAGGGCAAAAGAGAAATGGTGAATAGCACAACCACCCCGAGCCAGGTTAACCAGTACTTTGGTAGAAGAAAACTGGCTTTGAATTTAGTTTGTAATACTTTGTTTTTACTCAAGGCAACGTCAACTCATTAAAAAGCTTATGATACACTATACCCATAATTAACACTTACAAGTGATTTCAGAGTGTAGTGACGGACACACGTTTGAAATTATATCCAAAATGGAAAGCGGTATGAAAGTAGATATTCCAAATTTTAGCGACGCAAGAGTAATGGTAGTTGGTGATATAATGCTCGACCGATACTGGTTAGGGCCAACGTCACGAATATCTCCGGAGGCTCCTGTTCCAGTCGTCAAAATCAATAATCACGAAGACCGACCCGGTGGTGCTGCCAACGTCGCGCTGAATATTGCCAGTCTAGGCGGCCAGGTAACGTTATCGGGGATCACTGGTGAAGATGAAGCCAGTGATGCGTTAGACTCATGCCTGTCGTCACTGGATGTGATCTGCCAGTTTGCCCGTTATCCTGACATTCCTACGATCACCAAACTTCGGGTAATGAGTCGTAATCAACAACTCATCCGTCTTGATTTTGAAGATTCTCTTGAGTCGCTTGACAAGAATGACTTGCATCAACATGTGGAACAGCACATCGATCAACATCATTTATTGCTGCTGTCTGATTATGCCAAAGGTACCTTAAGTGATGTACAAAAACTGATATCGCTGGCGAAGCAACATAACATTCCGGTATTAGTTGATCCGAAAGGGGATGATTTTAGCAAATACAGTGGCGCCGATTTGATCACCCCGAATATGTCTGAATTTGAAGCGGTTGTCGGACCTTGTAAAGATGAGCAGGACATCCTGGAAAAAGGGCAGCAATTGTTGGTTGATTTGCAATTAAATGCCTTACTTGTTACTCGCTCAGAGCATGGTATGACGTTAATCCGCGCTAATGAAGATGCGTTACATTTGCCTACCCATGCCAAAGAAGTGTTTGACGTAACGGGTGCTGGCGATACGGTTATTGCCACGTTGGCATTATCGATTGCCGCGGGTTCATCATTCGGTCAGGCCAGTGCATTGGCCAATATAGCGGCCGGTATTGTGGTTGGGAAACTAGGGACGTCTACGGTCAGTGAAGTCGAAATTGCTCAGGCGATTCATTCCGGTCAGGAAAGTGGCTCCGGGGTGGTGACAGAACAGCAACTCAAGTCAATTATGGTACAGGCTAAAGAGCGCGGTGAAAAAATTGTTATGACCAATGGTTGCTTTGACATTCTGCACGCCGGTCATGTGTCTTATCTAAGCCATGCGGCTGAACTCGGTGACCGGTTAATCGTTGCCGTTAATGATGATGACTCAGTGAAACGATTAAAAGGCTCGGGTCGACCCATTAACCCTGTAGATCGTCGTATGGCAGTATTAGCCGGCCTTGGGGCGGTTGATTGGGTCGTGAACTTTTCTGAGGATACCCCGCAACGATTAATTGCCGGATTATTACCCGATATTCTGGTTAAAGGTGGCGATTATAAAGTGGAAGATATTGCCGGCGGTAAAGAAGTGATTCTTAATGGTGGTGAAGTCAGGGTGTTGAACTTTGAAGATGGCATATCCACCACGGAAATTATCAATACGATTCGATTAGAAGATTGATTCGATTCGCTGTCGAGATTGACGCGAATCCCTCTGTTCATCTTTCCCCTAAAACAAAAAAGCCCGCTTAGCGGGCTTTTTTCGGATTAGACGTTGTCCGGGTCCATGGGCTTGGCTTTTTGCAAGCCTGCATTGATGGTATTAATATCTTCTTCGGTTATGGTTCCAGCCGCTTCTTTTAACAACAGCATGTTTATAATGTACTGGTAACGCGTCGTTGATAAATTGCGTTTCGCGTTATACAAATTACGCGTGCTGTCTAAAACGTCGACGATGGTACGGGTACCCACTTCAAAACCCGCTTCAGTCGCTTTTAATGCACTTTCCGCGGAAACAACCGATTGTTCAAACGCTTTTACGCCAGAAATGGTCGCTACAATGGTATTGTAGGCACTGCGCGATTCACGAACGATGGCGCGATAGGTAATTTGTAAATCCTGATTAGCAGACACATACAAATGTTTTGCTTCATCCACTTGTGAGCTTGTGCGCAAACCTGAAAAGATCGGCACGTCTAACTGAATCCCAAGTGAGCTATTATCCGCTCGGTAACCATTTAAATTTGACGTGATTTCACCAGATTCGTTGACAGAATCAGGATCACGAGACCGATCCGTTGATGAACCACCTATATTTCCGGTTAAGCTTAGGGTGGGCAAGTGACCTGAAAAAGCGAGATCAATATTCTCTTTGGCGATATCAACTGCAACCTTTTGGTTAATTAACTGCAGATTTTTCGCTTCAGCCAGTTGTTGCCAGTTATCGGCTGAACCCGGTTTAGGCATAACGGCACTGAATCGTTCGGTATTTAATGTGTCTAGTTTACGAGGATATTTACCGGTGATTTCACGAAGAATTTCCTCGGCCTGATAGACCGCGTTTTGGGCACGAATTTCTTCTGCAATCGAATTGTCGTATTGGGCTTGCGCTTCATGAACATCGGTAATGGCTGTAAGACCAACTGAGAAACGTTGTTTGGTTTGCTCTAATTGACGTTCAATGGCATTTTTTTCAGCAATCGCAAATTCCAAACCATCTTGCGCTGCCAATACATCGAAATACGCAGTTGTAACGCGAGTAATCAATTGTTGCTTGGCAAATTGATAATTCAAGTCAAACTGATGCGCAGCTTTTTGCGTGGTATCCAGAGTGATCCAGCTATTGTGATGATAAAGCTGCATACTTAAGCTCAACCCATAACTAAATACGTCTGTTGAAGTTGTAGCCTGGACTGTTTCTGGTCCTAAGAAACCTGCAATTTCAGCTGGACTTTCGGATTCTGATGTTGAATATCCAAGGGAACCATTTATTTGCGGTAATAGTACCGAACGAGCCTGAGTGATACGCTCTTCACTGGCCAGATATTGAGCTTTTGCTTTTTGAACCGTTGGATCATTGGCTAATGCCAACTGGTAAACTTCTTTTAAATCTTCGGCAGCGACAACGGAGCTGGTACACGCCATTACCACGCCAACAAATAACGCATTCAGTTTATTTGTCATGAGTTTTTCCTGTTTCTACTCAAACTTTAATTATTTTCAGTCATTGTATCGATTATTAATGGTATGCTGAAGATATATTAGTCAATGATATCGACTAAAGTGTAACAGAATTTATTTCTAACGCCTTGTATTGATTACTAAGTATCCAACATGACTTCAGAAAACAACAACATTAAAGCAAATCCAGCCAAAGTTTTAGTTAACGAGAAGAAGACAGTATTCAAAGGTTTCTTTCGAGTTGATGAATGGCACCTGCAACATGAACTGTTTGCTGGTGGGATGTCCAAGGCGTTTACCCGGGAAATATTCGAACGTGGTGACGCGGTAATTGTACTCCCATACGATAAGCGACAGGACAAGGTGTTATTGGTTGAGCAGTTTCGTGCTGGGGCGGTGCGCCCTGATGAGAACCCTTGGTTACTTGAGCCGATTGCCGGCATGATTGAGGCACAGGAAACGCCATCTGCCGTTGCTATTAGGGAAGCACAGGAAGAGGCTGGTTTAGCTTTAAATGAAGATGATTTGATTTTTGTGATGGAGTATTTTTCCAGTCCTGGCGGTACCAGCGAAAAATTGTATTTGTATCTTGCCCTTTGTGAATTACCAGAGCATCTGAGCGGACAGTTGCATGGCCTGGACTATGAAAATGAAGACATTCGTACTCACCTTTTTTCTCGCGAACAAGCCCTCGATTTAATGATGCAGGGTCAGATTACTAATGCATCAACTATAATTGCCTTACAATGGCTGGCGTTAAATTATCAAAATCTGACGTCCAAACAATAAGCAGTGGAATTCATCGTGGCTCAATCTCAGCGTTATCATCCCAATTTAAAACAGCTACTAAATAGCTGTGAGATAAATTATGTATTGCTGTCAAGATTGATGGGCGGCATTAATGATGTGGGTGAAATGCGAAAGTTTTTTATTGATGATAACCATGCATTTCAGCTGACCATCACCGAGCAGTCACGTTACACCAATGTTGTTGAGTTTATCCAGCTAACCCGCAAAGAATTAAGCTCTCAGGTTTTGGGAAAACTGATGAGCAAGCCGTTTATGGTGATCCGACTGTACCATGATGCTCGTGTTGCAGAAGTCATTGAGTCTGCGCAAACACGTCGCATCAAACCGCGTTATGACTACCCAAATCAATCGATGATGCAACCAGACGAAAAACAGCAGACACATCAATTCCTTACGGAGTGGTTGCAAACCTGCCTTCGTCTGGGGCAAACTGCAGTTAAATAACTCATTAAGTTTTTAAACGTGTCTAGTGTCGTTTTCGCCCAGTTTAGTGATAGCCATTTATATGGCGATAAATCCGCAATGCATTTCGGACAGAATGTTTATCAAAATCTGTTACGAGTATTAGCGCAGATTGGTGAAGATGGTGACATGCAGTTTGCCATTTTTAGCGGCGATTTGAGTCAGGATCATAGTAAACAGTCCTATCGAAATTTTGTCCAGGCAGTTGAAGAAAGTAAGATCAACATTCCCATATACTGGTTAGCGGGCAATCACGATTCTCTACGATATATGGAAAACCTACTTACACACCGGTTAATTTGCCATGATAAAGATATCGAAATCCAAGGATTACAGCTTATCTTGTTAAACTCTAAATCCGATACGCCTGCCGGCTTCGTAAGGCCGACAGAACTTGAACGACTGGCTCATGTATCGAAGCCGACTTTAGTGATGATGCATCATCATGCGATACCGGTAAATTATTTTATTGATCGCCATGGATTGCTAAACCGAGAAGAGTTTTGGCATGCGGTCAATATTCAGGACAAGGTAATCGGCGTTGCCTGCGGTCATATTCACCGTGGTATCACCATTGCGCCTGGTGTGCAAAACAAAGCCCCCTTATATGGTTGCCCGGCAACGTCAATTCAGTTCGATCCTGAATTTGATGGTGTAAAAGCATTGCCTGAGGGCCCGGCGTACCGAAAATTTTGTTTTCAAAACACGCAACTAACCACCGAGATTAAGCGCCTGTCTTTTGATGGCGATAGGGTTAGTTAAAGTATCAACGTTATTGTTTGATTTAATTAGGATTTACCTTTGAACAATTCAGAAATATTATTTATTCATGGGTTTAATAGCTCGCCAAAATCCTTAAAAGCGGAAAAAGCCCGAGAATATTTCACCCGTCACTATCCGGAAATTGGATTTCATTGTCCGCAATTAGAGACAACACCAGATCAAGCCATGGCGCAATTGCAGGACATTGTGCGTTCAAAACCTTTGAGTACCTGGTATTTTATCGGCAGTTCTCTAGGAGGTTATTTTGCAACCTATCTCGCGCAAACGTTACACGCCAAAGCCGTATTAATTAATCCAGCGGTTCGACCTTTTGAGTTACTACAAGGGGTGCTCGGCGAGCATACAAACCCATATACGGCGCAAACCTATCACGTCACGGCCAGCCATCTGCAATCATTAAGGGAATATTTTGTTAACATCGAAATTCCACAAAATATATTAGTGATGGTACAAACCGGTGATGAAGTGTTAGATTATCGTCAGGCAGTAGAAAAATATAAGCAATGTCAAATGATTGTCCAACAGGGGGGGGATCACAGTTTTGTTGGTTTTGCCAATATGCTGGATGATATTGCTGATTTTTTTCAATTGCAAAACACTCATTTAAATAATAATTCTAATAACTCAACAGCCAGATTAAGCAGATGACCGAGCAATATAATTCTGAATCAATCGAAGTACTAAGTGGCCTGGATCCGGTTCGCCGTCGTCCAGGCATGTATACAGACACCATTCGTCCAAATCATCTCGGACAGGAAGTTATCGATAACTCCGTCGATGAGGCTCTTGCTGGTCACGCCAGCAATATCCAGGTTATTCTGCATGAAGACCAATCGTTAGAAGTCATTGATGATGGTCGCGGTATGCCAACCGATGTGCATCCGGAGGAGGGTGTTCCGGGCGTAGAGCTTATTTTTACCAAACTGCATGCCGGTGGTAAGTTTTCCAATAAAAACTATCAATTCTCTGGTGGTTTGCATGGGGTGGGTATCTCCGTTGTCAATGCATTGTCAACTCGGGTCGAAGTGACCGTAAGACGCAATGCTAAAGTGTTTGAAATGGCATTTGAAAACGGCGAAAAAGCATCTGATTTAGTTGAAACGGGAACCGTAGGAAAACGCAATACCGGTACTCAGGTGCGCTTTTGGCCAGATGCCAGCTATTTTGATTCACCCAAATTTTCCGTTAATAAGCTTTGCCATATTTTAAAAGCAAAAGCGGTGTTGTGTCCTGGGTTAAGCATCAAATTTCACGATAAAGTCAAAAATGAAAAACACCATTGGTGTTATGAAAATGGCCTTGAAGATTATTTGAAAGATGCGGTGAGCAATTGGACCAGCTTACCTGAGCAGCCTTTTATCGGCAGCTATTCATCCCAGCATGAAGCGGTTGACTGGGCCGTTAACTGGTTAGTAGAAGGTGGCGAAACCATTGGCGAGAGCTATGTTAACCTCATCCCCACCATTCAGGGCGGTACCCATGTCAATGGTCTGCGCCAGGGACTACTGGACTCAATGCGGGAGTTTTGTGAATTTCGAAACCTAATTCCTCGGGGGGTAAAGCTCACCCCGGATGATATCTGGGACAAATGCTGTTTTATTTTATCGGTTAAAATTCAGGACCCACAATTTGCCGGACAAACCAAAGAACGCTTGTCTTCTCGTCAATGTTCAGCGTTTGTTTCTGGTGTGGTTAAAGATGCATTTAGTCTGTGGCTAAATGAACATACCGACATTGCCGAAGCATTAGCAGAATTTTGTATTAACAATGCTCAGCGACGGATGCGAGCCAGTAAAAAAGTGGTTCGTAAAAAGGTCACTCAAGGGCCAGCCTTGCCCGGTAAGCTCACCGATTGCGGTTCTCAAGAGCCTGAAAGGACAGAATTATTTCTTGTAGAGGGGGATTCAGCCGGAGGAAGTGCTAAACAGGCACGCGATCGCGATTTTCAGGCTATAATGCCTTTACGAGGTAAAATTTTGAACTCTTGGGAAGTGGAATCTGGACAGATTCTCGCCTCACAAGAGATCCACGATATATCCGTGGCCTTGGGAATCGATCCGGACAGTGAAGATCTTTCGTCGTTGCGGTACGGCAAAATTTGTATCCTTGCCGATGCTGATTCGGATGGATTGCACATTGCAACCTTGCTTTGTGCGCTATTTACCCAACATTTTTTACCTTTGGTTCAGGCCGGTCATGTTTATGTGGCGATGCCGCCGTTGTATCGTATCGACGTCGGTAAAGAAGTATTTTACGCCTTGGATGAACAGGAAAAAGAAGGGATACTGGATCGAATTGAAGCAGAAAAAAAACGTGGCAAGGTTAACGTACAGCGGTTTAAAGGTTTGGGTGAAATGAATCCCTTGCAATTGCGTGAAACCACCATGGATCCGAATACCAGGCGCTTGGTGCAACTGACAGTCGATGATTACGACCATACCATGGAATTAATGGATATGTTGCTTTCCAAGAAACGTGCCGGTGATCGGAAGGAATGGCTTCAGGAAAAAGGAAATTTGGTAAGCCTCTAACGACACTCAATTTCTATCCAAGAGAGGCAATGCAATGAAAAAACTTTTAAGTCTACTGGCCGTATTGATGTTGGCTGGCTGTTCAGCCGACGGCGATACCCCTGAAGAACAACGCGCTACCATTTTATCGATGAGTGAAGAAGTGGTTGCTGATGTTGAGAAAGAAAGTCCTGGCGCCAAAGATATCATTATGAAAGCACCGGGCTATGCCGTATTTACCAATGCTCAGGTGAACTTACTGATTGTTGCTGCCGGTACTGGTTACGGTGTGGTTCATGATAATACCAGTGGCGAAAACACCTATATGGATATGTATGAAGGTGGTGTAGGACTGGGTTTGGGTGCGAAAGATTTCCGGGCGGTATTTGTGTTTAAAACTAAAGCCGCAATGGAAAAATTTGTTGAAGATGGCTGGGCCTTTGGTGGAGAAGCTGATGCTGCCGCTAAAGCCGGTGATAAAGGCGGTCAAACCAGTGGTGGCGTAACGATTGGCGATATCATTGTTTACCAAATTACCGAAAACGGTTTAGCATTGCAGGCGACTTTGAAAGGTACCAAATACGTGAAAAACGATGAACTGAACTAGGTTTATATTTTTTCACTGAAAAAGGCAGGTAAAACCTGCCTTTTTTGTGGCTGATTTTCAAGTTATCCGCGGCAATCAACCCCTGGTAAGGCTGATCGTAACCGCACAACCAGGAAATCGGACTGGTTGGACTCCCATCAACTACGACTGGGCGAACACTTAGGTATTTATTTTTGCAAATTAAGCACTCGTTGTAGGTAATGAATCAGAATTCGAATCCGAATTTTATAATATTCGCAATTGCATATATATGATTAAGCGTATATTGTAGGGGGTATAAATCAGGCTATCTTTTCACTGAGGGTCTATTGATAATGCCAGACAACTTTCCTTTACTGTTTTTTAAATCCCTGGCTGATGATACCCGGCTTAAAATTCTACTGTTGCTTATCGCCGAGCAGGAACTTTGTGTATGTGAACTGACGTCGGCACTGGCGTTATCACAACCGAAAATATCTCGTCATTTGTCTTTATTAAAGCAACAAGAACTGATCTCAAGTCGCCGCCAGGGACAATGGGTATTCTATTCTCTGAGCTCCGGTTTACCGGATTGGTGTGCGCAGACATTGCGAGAGTGCTTTACTGAACATCAAGCCTATATGCAAGCCGATTTGGCCCGCCTGACGCGCATGGCGCCGGGCTGTGCATAGCTTCTGCAGATTTTAGAGGCTGATTTTAACAATGAATGATTTATTAGGAAGATTACCATGACAATTCGAATAGGTATTAATGGCTTTGGACGTATGGGACGTCTGGTCATGCGTGCAGCCTGGGATTGGCCCGAGGTTGAATTTGTGCATATCAATGACCCAGCCGGAAATGCGAGTACGCTGGCGCATTTGATGAATTTTGATTCCGTACATGGGCGTTGGCATAACGAGGCAGGTGTCAGCCAGGATTGTATTGAGATCGGCGATAAACGGTTAACGACCAGTCAAAATAACACCATTGACGCGACTGACTGGTCAGGTTGCGATATTGTTATAGAAGCCAGTGGCAAAATGAAAACGAAGGAAACGCTGAACGCATATCTGCAACAAGGCGTAAAAAAAGTTGTGGTTACCGCGCCGGTAAAACAATCCGGAGTACTGGATGTTGTTATGGGGGTTAATGATCATTTATATGATGGTGATACCTACGATATAGTCACGGCCGCATCTTGTACCACCAATTGCCTGGCGCCAGCGGTGAAAGTACTGCATGAAGCCATCGGTATTCACCATGGCAGCATGACAACGATTCACGATATTACCAATACGCAAACGATTCTTGACGCCCCCCACAAGGATTTACGTCGCTCCCGGGCATGCGGGATGAGCTTGATCCCAACAACGACAGGGTCTGCTACTGCGATTACGCACATCTTCCCCGAGCTTAAAGGACGCCTTAATGGTCATGCGGTTCGAGTACCATTGGCTAATGCGTCATTAACCGATTGCGCCTTTGAAATGAGCCGTGATACCTACATTGAAGAAGTGAATCAATTATTTGCACAGGCAGCGCAAGGGGAGTTAGCTGGTATCTTAGGATACGAAGAGCGCCCGCTAGTTTCGATTGACTATAAAACTGATCCACGGTCGTGCATTGTTGATGCGCTCTCTACGATGGTTATCAATAAACGCCAGGTAAAGCTTTACCTTTGGTACGACAATGAGTGGGGTTACGCAAACCGGACTGCTGAATTAATGTTGAAAGTGGCTAAATCCCTGTAATGATGTTGCCGGCAATCCAAGCTTTGCCCGAAAAGGTACGCCAGTATTTATTGGTAACCTTAAATTACTGGGCGTTTACGCTAACCGATGGCGCCTTGCGGATGTTAGTGGTATTGCACTTTCATCAACTCGGTTATGACGCTCTGCAAATTGCCATGTTGTTCTTGTTTTATGAGTTTTTTGGCGTCGTCACCAATCTCCTTGGTGGTTGGCTCGGGGCTCGAATCGGCTTGAATCGAACCATGCAAATAGGACTGGTGATGCAGGTTCTGGCATTGCTTATGCTCACGGTACCAGCGGAATATTTACTTATCCCCTGGGTGATGGCTGCCCAGGCACTGTCGGGCATCGCTAAAGATCTTAATAAGATGAGCGCTAAATCCAGCGTTAAGCATTTGGTATCGGAACAACAACAAGGTCGTTTATACCAGTGGGTGGCCATACTAACGGGCTCAAAAAACACCTTAAAAGGCGTCGGATTTTTTCTCGGCGCCATACTGTTAAGTATCTTAGGCTTTCAGTATGCCATGGTTGCAATGGCTATGTTTTTGGCGGTAATGGCGGTGATATCGGCGATCTATTTACAGCAAGACATTGGTAAAGCCAGCTTTAAAGCCAAGTTTAAACAGATATTCTCAAAAAGTCCGGCGATAAACTATCTATCCTTAGCTCGTCTGTGTTTGTTTGCGGCGAGGGATGTGTGGTTTGTGGTGGCACTACCGGTATATTTTGCCAGCCAGTCGGGTTGGGATGACTGGAGCGTTGGAACCTTTATGGCGGTTTGGGTAATTGCTTATGGCGTCGTGCAGGGGCTGGCTCCAAAAATAACCGAACGCTCAGAACGTAATGTCGTACAAAGTGCGGTATTGTGGGGTTGGACATTAACCCTGACTACCTTGTCGTTGACGATTGTGTTTTACTTTTTCGCCGCGGAAAATCAGCCCCTGACATGGATATTGGTTATTGGTTTACTGTTATTTGGTTTTACTTTTGCCATCAATTCTTCACTGCATAGTTATCTGATTGTTGCGTTAGCAAAATCCGATGGGGTGTCTCTGGATGTTGGATTCTATTACATGGCTAATGCGATGGGACGTCTACTTGGTACGCTGGCGTCTGGGTATCTGTATTTAAATTATGGGTTATCCGCGTGCTTAATGGTGGCAACCCTGATGTTGGCCATTGCCAGTGTGACCGTTAAGTTCGTACCGGTGCCTGCAAAGACAGCAACTCGTTAACCTTTAACGAATTAAGTACCCATAGTGCTAAACAACAGACGTGGTTGTAAATGGTGCATAGCAATGACTGACATTTAGTGGCTAGCCATTGCTAACTACCTCCGACAATTGAAATTTTAAACAGGAGCGCTCGTGTGACGGCTCAACAAAAAATGTTAGAACAAGCCCAGAAAAGTATCTGTCACCTTTCTTTGGGGTGTAATGATTTAACGAAAATGATAGGGTTTTATCGGCCATTATTAGCAACGCTGGATATCGGACTGGTGGCGGAACACGCCCAAGCTGTCGCTTTTGGTAAGGGCTACCCCACGTTTTGGTTACAAACGCCTTTTAATGGCGAGAAGGCGACAGTGGGTAACGGCAGTCATATCGGTTTTATGGCGACCAATAAATCACAGGTAGAAAAATTTTACCAAACTGCACTGGCTTTGGGGGCAACGTGTAATGGTGCGCCAGGTCCGCGTAAAGATTATGGTGACGCCTATTTTGGTTGCTTCATTATCGACCCTGAAGGTCACCGCATTGAAGCAAGTTTCTGGGACTTTGAATTAGCCCAGGCGTTGAAAAATGCGTAATTGCCAGGCCAATCATCATCAAAACCGTTAAATTTTAAGAATATTTTATTTTCTCTATTTAGTGAAAAGGAAATATCCGATAAGCTAGGGTTATCAATAATAACAATATAATGCCTATCTAATTAAGTATGTGATCAATAGGTGGTTCGGCGCAGCAGTTCGTTGATCTCTAATGAATCGATATTTAGTAGACTTGCTATAGTACGGGCGAACCTCCAGGAAATTGTAATACTATGTCTGATGCAATTGATATGAGTCTCGAAGGGATTGAACAACTTCCCTTACGGCGCTTCACCGAAGATGCCTATTTAAATTACTCCATGTACGTGATCATGGATCGGGCACTCCCTCACATTGGCGATGGGTTAAAACCGGTTCAACGTCGTATCATCTACGCGATGTCCGAATTAGGACTGAACGCGTTAGCGAAATACAAAAAGTCTGCGCGTACCGTGGGTGATGTCTTAGGTAAATTTCACCCACATGGTGATTCGGCATGCTATGAAGCTATGGTGTTAATGGCTCAGCCTTTTTCTTATCGTTATCCGCTGGTTGATGGTCAAGGAAACTGGGGAGCCCCGGATGATCCTAAATCGTTTGCAGCGATGCGGTATACCGAGGCCAAGTTATCGAAATTCAGCGAAGTGTTACTGTCTGAGTTAGGACAAGGTACGGTTGACTGGCTGCCGAACTTTGATGGTACGTTAAAAGAGCCAAAATCCTTACCGGCGCGCTTACCGCATATTATGCTTAACGGTATCACCGGTATTGCGGTGGGTATGGCTACCGATATTCCACCCCATAACGTCCGCGAAGTTGCCGATGCCTGTGTCCATCTTATCGACCAGCCAAAAGCGGAACTGCAAGATTTACTGGGATATGTAAAAGGCCCGGACTATCCGACGGATGCAGAAATCATTACGCCAAAGGCGGATATCGAAAAAATCTATGAAACCGGACGCGGCAGTATCAAAATGCGCGCGGTTTATGAAATGGAACAAGGTGATATTGTTATTACCTCGCTGCCGCATCAAGCATCGGGTGCCAAAATCCTCGAACAAATCGCAGGGCAAATGCAGGCGAAAAAATTGCCCATGGTGGTGGATTTACGCGATGAATCGGATCATGAAAATCCAACACGACTGGTGATAGTGCCACGCTCGAATCGGGTTGAAATTGAACCTTTGATGCAGCATCTATTCGCATCCACAGATTTAGAAAAAAATTATCGGGTTAATTTAAATATGCTGGGATTGGACAATCGCCCAGCGGTCAAAAACCTGAAACAAATCTTATCGGAATGGCTGGAATATCGCCGCGAAACCATTCGCCGACGCTTGCAGTATCGTCTCGATAAAGTGTTAGCTCGATTACATATTCTTGATGGCTTGCTCATCGCCTATCTAAACATTGATGAAGTGATTGCGATTATTCGAGAATACGATGATCCCAAAACCGAATTAATACAGCGCTTTGATTTATCCAAAACCCAGGCGGAAGCAATTCTTGAAATCAAACTCCGTCAGTTGGCAAAGCTGGAAGAGATTAAGATCCGCGCTGAGCAGGATGAATTGAGCAAAGAGCGTGATCAGCTTGAAAAAATTCTAGGTTCTAAAGCCCGTTTGAATACGCTAATGAAAAAAGAGATCCTGGCAGCCGCTGAGGATTATGGTGATGAGCGTCGTTCGCAACTGGTCGAACGGGCAGAAGCCAGAGCCATGTCAGAGAAAGATTTGGTGCCCTCTGAAGCGGTATCTGTGGTTGTGTCAGAAAAAGGCTGGGCGCGTTGTGCTAAAGGTCACGATATAGATCCAGCGGCTTTGTCTTATAAAGCGGGAGATAGTTATTTGTGTTCGGCCAAGGGGCGTAGTAACCGTCCTGTGGTGTTTATTGATTCTTCAGGCCGGGCATTTGCCACTGACGCCCATACCTTGCCTTCGGCAAGGAGCCAGGGCGAACCTTTGACTGGCCGCTTTAATATTGCCACTGGCCAAAATATCACGCAAACGGTGATGGCTGATGATGAACAGGCATTTTTGCTTGCCAGTGACAGCGGCTATGGGTTTATTGGTAAATATGCGGATATGGTGTCGCGCAATAAAAATGGTAAGGCGTTGTTAAGTTTACCTCAAGGTGCGCAGGTTATGGCGCCGCAACCGGTATCTGACATCGACTCGCTTTCTTGTTTAGCCATTACAACGGAAGGCAGAATGCTGCTTTTTCCACTAAAAGATTTGCCTCAATTAAGTAAGGGTAAAGGCAACAAGATCATTAATATTCCAACCGCGCGAGCAAAAGCGAGAGAGGAGTTACTGGTTATTCTAAGCGCCATTGGCCATCAAGATTCGGTGACGCTGTATGCAGGAAAACGTAAATTGACGCTTAAGCCCAGCGATCTTGAACATTATCGCGGTGAACGCGGACGCCGCGGAAACAAACTACCCAGAGGGTTGCAGCGGGTTGAACGAATGGAAATTGACTCGGGTAGTGAAAGCTAAAACCGAGGGCTATAGCCAATAGTGATGGTGGGTAAACATTGCCCTTTTTCTTAAAACAGCCGACATATGTCGGCTGTTTTAGTTTCTGGCGCTGTTGTTTTCACGATTCGTCAGCCATTTAAAACGATTTAAATTCATCTGCAAACCTCCGACCATTTCAATTTTGTAAGAAGTTTTCCTCTGTTATCGACAATTGTGTATAATTGCGCTCCTTAATTAAGCTATAGAGGTTTATTGTGTTAGCGATTCTGCGCATTCTGACATTAGCGCTTTCTTTAGTGCTGACTACATTCGCGTCATTATTGATGTGTATTATTCGTCCATTCCATCGCGATAATGTATATTTTTCCGCGCACATGGTTGGTAATTTGTCACCGGTCGTGGGCGTTGATGTGGAAATTCGTAAGCCTGAGGGTGTCGAACACACAGGACCTGTGGTTTACGTTTGTAACCACCAAAATAGCTACGACATTTTTACGGTTGCTGCTTCGTTGCCCAAAGGCACAGTTAGTATCGGTAAGAAAAGTCTTAAATGGATCCCATTTTTCGGTCAGATGTACTGGTTTACCGGCAATATTTTGATCGATCGGGCAAATCGCTCCAAAGCCCACAATACCATTGCTTCTGCTGCACAAAAAATTAAAGAAAGAAATATATCGGTATGGTTATTTCCCGAAGGCACACGCAGTTATGGTCGAGGCTTGCTGCCCTTTAAAACGGGTGCGTTTCATACTGCGATGCAGGCAGGTGTGCCTATTGTACCGGTTTGTGTAAGTAACTCCCATGATATGGTCGATTTAAATCGTTGGAAAAACGGTAAAATGATCATTGAGTTCTTACCGCCAATCTTTATCCATGACAAATCCAAAGAAGGTGTACGTCATGTTGCCAACAATACCCATGAGCTAATGTTGGCTAAAATAAACGAATTGAGCATAGAAGCAGGTAATCCGTTTAATCAATTACATGAGCGTCAACAGGCAGAGCAGAACTAGTATGGAACAATCAGAATTAAATGAATGGTTAGAACACACCACAGTTTTACTGGAAGAGCTACTGGAAGATGGTTCCAATCCTGAGGCCGTGCATACCATAGAACATCATTTTGCCAGCGAAGATTTTGAGACGCTAGAAAATGCAGCGGTTATTGCCTTCAAACAAGGGCTGGAAGTTCAGGAGCCAGAGCAAGCCGAGCTTGAAGACGGTACGCCGGTGTTTTGTTTTGATATTGTCACCGAGCAGTACCTTGATGAAGATGTGTTGTTAGAGGAAACCAAAGCCATGTATGCGTTAGCGCAAAAATGCAAGGTAGAATATGACGGGTGGGGCACCTATTTCGAAGAGTAGCCTTGATCAATCTTCCTTTATTCGTGGGTAGTTTTTGCTAAAAACATAGCGTCGTGGGAGCACTATAGCTCCCATTCGTCTTCATCTAATAACTCTCGCAAACGCTTTTTCTCGAGCAATTCATCAATTCTTTTTCGAGTTTTTGCGCTCATTTCACTATCTTTTTTCGGTAAATCTGTACTTGTTTCTTCAGCGTCAATTTCTGAGTCCAGATTATCATCGAAATCGTCATCAATCATGTCATTGCCAGTCATTTGGTATACCTTAAAATAAAAATAGAAATACGAATATTGGGCTTTAATTATTGATAGGCTGTGCAACACAGGGGCTCTCAAAGCAAAAATAGGCAAAATTTTTTATAAGGTCAAATGAAAAAATAACTGTCTGATTTGTTTGTTTTAAAATTATTCAGATTGCATAAAAAATCGTAGGTTTTTGCCGGTGGATACTGTTTTTCACCATCTTTATGGTGCGTTTTATGGTTAAAAACCGATGCGCTTTGAGCACTGGGAAAGTTTCGATACGCTGATTTGAGTGTGAGCGACTGGGAATTTATCACAGGTAAAGGTAACGTATGGTGGGACCATGGATAAACAATAAGCAGCCAATACGATGAGAAAAAATATTTTGATTACTGGCGCCAGCTCAGGTCTGGGGCAAGAGATGGCCAGACAATTTGCCGCCTTAGGACGAAACCTGGTGCTGTGTGCGCGACGTCAGGAAGCCTTGCAGGCGTTGGCCAGTGAATTAACAGAGCGCTTTCCTGAGCTGACAATTTTAGTTTTGCCTCTGGACGTCAATGACCATCAGCAGGTCTTTGAGGTATTTCACAACGCTAAGTTACAGTTAGGGCAACTGGATCGGTTGATTGTCAATGCCGGTATTGGCCAGGGAGGCTCAATTGGCAAAGGCTTTTTTGCCGCCAATAAGCGCACCGCGATGACCAACTTCGTTGCGGCATTGGCACAATGTGAAGCCGCAATGGAAATTTTCAGAGAACAAAATGAGGGACATCTTGTAACCATTTCCTCGGTAAGCTCAGAACGGGGCTTTCGCGGCGCATTTACAACCTACGCCGCCACCAAGGCTGGCCTGGCGTCACTAACCGAAGGGATCCGAATTGATGTCCTTGATAAACCCATTTCGGTTACCACTATACACCCGGGTTATATCGCCACCGAAATTATAGATGAGGGTAACACACCGCCTTTTATGGTAGATGCCCCTACGGGGTGCAAAAGCATTGTCAAAGCGATAGAAAAAGAAGTGGATAAAGCATTTTTACCCACCTGGCCCTGGGCTTTTGTGCGTTATCTTTTAGCTTGGTTACCATTGAATATGATGCGTAAATTCAGCTAACGGAAAAACCATGAAAACACAAGGGGTAAACAAGACTTCCCCCACTAGAGATATCGAATCGATATCATAGGAAAAGTCTTGTGCCCTTGACCGGGTGTTCTCTATTGCTGGTTTACCCGCGTATTTGCAACGGCTTAGAATGACGTTTGCATGGCCAAGTCGGTGATTTTCGTCTCGCCGACACTTTGTTGCAGTCGTTCTGCGGTTTTGCTGGCGCCATTATCATAGGCGAAGCTGATAATGTCCTGCTGGTTACAAACAACATTCAGCGCCACAGTTTCGTGATCGAGACGATAGCTTTTAATGGTTTTGTTCATACGCATTACATTGTCGCTTTTTGCTGACTGGCAAATATCCTGCAACGCTGATTGAACATATGGGTCCATTTTTGCTGTGGCTTGTGTTGCTGCCAAGGTGAGTAATGTTGCTGTACATGTAGCGATTAAAGTCAGTGTTTTCATCGTGTCTTCCCCAATTGAATCCGTTAAGTTGTGTTCACCTATATAGTGGCGCATTAACGACAATAAGTTGTTTCCATAACACTTGCGGATGTAACCATTGATGTAACGAAGCTGGTTATAAAGTAGGCAGTAATACTTGTGTTAAGTCAGTATTTTTGGGGACTTACCTGAAAACCTTGATGATTGGTGATGACATAAATTTTTACATTGGCGAGGGGGTTTTGGCAAAATATCATTAAAAACAACAATTGGATCTGGCAGGTCACAAATTAACTTGTTAATATACTGGATAAATATCCACTATTTATTGTTGGTATCAACCCGTTCCGTCAGCGATTCGGAGCAAAGAGTTAGGCTGACTGAATTCAACACATCGAGATGAAGGGATAATTATGGCTGTAGAGAGTCGATTCGTAGTAGTTCGCAATGGCGTGGAGGTCGAGACGTTTATGGATAAGAAAACGGCTGATGAGTATGACAAAATGCTCGATATGGCGGATAACTTAAGCGCTTTGCTAGAGCAATCTGAACTGCAATTAAACGAAAACCATATTGAAGAAATTAGTATTTATCTGGCGAAAAATCGTGAGGATATCTTAATCGCATTGCAGGCAAAAAAGCCTAAAGCAGTCAAAGCTGTCAAAGCGGCTGAGGCAGCGCCAGTCGTTGCTGATAAAGTGACGACGAAAGCCGAGCCTAAGGCCAAACCGAAAGTCAAGAAATCCGCATAGTCAGCGCCTATGTAGGGCCATGAAGCAAATGTTATTCTCTAAAAAACGCCCGGTTCCAGATTATATGGAAGGGGTTGAGATTGTACGTTCAGCCCGGCGCAAAACCATTTCTTTGCAAGTCAAAGCGGGAAAAGTCCGGGTGCTTTGCCCATCCTGGGTTAAGATGTCACAGCTGCAAGGTTTCATCGCAGAAAAGCAACATTGGATCAATGAGAAACTTGATTTACAACGCATCGCATTGACGCAACCGAAGGTGTTCTGGCTGGAGCATGGCCAACAAATTCTCATCCAGGGACAGCTTTGTAAAATTGTCCATGTGACTGGTGAGGTTGTCAGCAAAGATGCAGGTAGTGCCAATAATCGACCTTCAGTTCATCTTCGATCTAAAACTGCTGCTGTAAGTATTCGGGCAGATCTTACACAACATCGAATTTACTTTTATGTACACGATGAAATTCTCGGAGCTTCTGACCTTGAAAAGCAAGCGTTATTTGTTGTCGCATTCAATGATTATTGTCAGCAACAGGCACAGGTTAGATTTACGCAGCGGTTAGAGCATTGGCAGGAGATTATGGGCCTGTACGCCTCTGAATTAAAAGTTCGGTACTATAAATCGCGCTGGGGCAGTTGTGACAACCGTTCCCGAGTGACCTTAAACAACCGCTTAATCATGGTGCCTGAAAACGTATTAGATTATGTGATCATTCATGAATTATGTCATATCACCCACCAAAATCATTCGCCTAGATTTTGGTCTCTGGTTGAACGCTTTTGTCCGCAATTTCAACATTCTCGCCTTTGGTTAAAACAGTACCAAAGCAACCTTTTGCATAATTAATCCTTTGAAATCTTACACTATTTAATTTCCTGTTATAATTGTTAAAAAATCGGTTGACAGACGATAATTTGTGCGGCAGAGTGGCCACATGAATGTTTTTACGCACCTTACCCGCATTATTATTACCACCACCATTATTATGGTGGGCATTGGCTGACGCGTAGAAAAAAATTTTACCTAAGCCCGTGACCTGCAAAGTTCACGGGTTTTTTCGTTTTAGGGCAGTCGGTACGGATCCCGACACAAAATAGTTAATAAAAATCAGGAGTAGATAGATATGCGAGTACTGAAATTTGGTGGTTCTTCATTAGCCAATGCGGACAGATTTTTAACCGTATATAACATTATTGTCGACAAGAGCCAGGAGTCACCAATCTCGGTTGTGGTTTCTGCACCTCAAGGTGTGACCAACCATTTGGTTGCCTTAAGTGAAGAGCTGCCTGAAGGTGAAGCGCTGGAGGCTGGCCTTGATAAGTTGCGACATGCGGTACAATCTATCTTTTCTGGACTTGCTCAGTCTGAAACGGCTTTTGATCAGCAACTTGCAGAGCAGGCGTTAGCGGATCAGTTGACGCAATTACGACGTTATTTGCAGGGAGCGGCAATGTTGAACCATTGTCCAGACCACATTAAAGCAAAGATCATCAGTATGGGAGAGCGCTTAAGTGTGGCGACCTTACAAGCGCTGGTCACGGCAAACTTGCGTAAATGCTCGGTGTTACAACCGGAACTATTTCTTCAAACTAACGATTCGCCGTTAAACGCGGTAGCCGACTTAACCGCCTGTCGAGATAAATTTGCCAGCGCATATCAAAACCTGGAAGACATTGCGCTGATGCCGGGGTTTATCGGCGTTGATAGTCATGGTCAGTTAACAACGTTAGGACGTAATGGGTCAGATTATTCTGCAGCGGTTTTGTCGGTATGTTGTAGCGCGACCTGTTGTGAAATCTGGACCGACGTTGACGGGGTTTACAATACCGATCCGAGACTGATTAAAGACGCAAAGCTGCTCGATTATCTGTCATATCAGGAAGCGATGGAGCTGTCGTATTTTGGTGCTAAGGTGTTACACCCGAAAACCATAGGTCCCATTGCCCAATATCACATTCCCTGTCTAATCAAAAACACTACCAATCCACAAGCTCCGGGTACACTGATTGCCAATGAAGATGAAGGCAAAAAACAGGTTAAAGCGATTTCTAATCTAGACAACCTGACCATGGTTAATGTTTCAGGCCCTGGCATGAAAGGCATGGTTGGCATGGCCAGTCGGGTATTTGACTGCATGAGCCGTGAGCAAATTTCTGTGGTGATGATTTCGCAATCGTCTTCCGAATACTGCATCTCATTTTGTATCCATAGCCAGGATGCGGTTCGCGCCCAGCAAAGCCTGCAGCAGGAATTTGAACTTGAGCTGTTAAATCAGTTGTTAGAGCCGATCGCATTGCAGTCAAGCTTGTCGATTATTTCTCTGGTTGGTGATGGTATGCAACAACAACGTGGCGTGGCTGCAAGGTTATTTGGTTCCTTGTCGCAGGCTCGAGTTAATGTGGTTGCTATCGCTCAGGACTCATCCGAGCGCAGCATTTCTGTGGTGATTGAGCAACGAAAATGTACCGATGCCTTAAAAGTCTGCCACCAAAACTTCTTCTCTCATCGCCATACGATCGATGCCTTTGTCATCGGTTCTGGTGTTGTTGGTAGTGAGTTGCTTGAGCAAATCAAACGTCAACAGTCCAGCCTGAAAAGTCAACAGATAGAGTTGCGTGTTCATGGTCTTGCCAATAGTAAAGGCATGGTAGTGGACAATAATGGATTGGATTTGGAACGCTGGCCCCAGTTGCTTGAAAACGTGCAACCCTGGGATTTGAATACGCTAAAACAATTTGTCCGAGCCAATCACCTGATCAACCCGGTGATTGTCGATTGTACCTCCAGTGATAAAACCTCCGAGCAATACGTCGACTTTTTGTCAGAAGGTTTCCATGTGGTAACACCTAACAAAAAAGCGAATACCATGTCGATGGATTATTATCGTCAATTACGTTCTGCAGCGGCAAAAACCCACCGTTTATTTTTGTACGAAACGAATGTCGGTGCAGGCTTGCCAGTTATCGACACGTTACAAAATCTGTTTAAAGCGGGCGATCAATTGCTTCGCTTTGAAGGGGTGTTATCTGGTTCTTTGTCGTATATGTTTGGTAAACTCGATGAAGGTATGAATCTGTCTGAGGCGACAGCAATTGCCAAGCAAAATGGATTTACCGAGCCGGATCCTCGTGATGATTTAAGTGGTATGGATGTGGCACGTAAGCTACTTATTATGGCGCGTGAAGCAGGCATGGCATTAGAATTAGATGACATTCAAGTGGAATCGGTTTTACCTGCAGGGTTTGACGCCAGTGGCAGTGTTGAAGAGTTTATGGCGAATTTAAACCAGTTAGATGAAGTGTATGCGGACAAGGTTGCCTCAGCGGCCAGCGAAGGCAAAGTTCTTCGTTATGTCGGCTGTATTGATGAAAACGGCTGCAACGTATCCATCCAGGCGGTGGACAGCAGTCATCCGTTATATGCGATTAAGGATGGTGAGAACGCCCTGGCGATTCACTCTCGCTATTATCAGCCAATTCCATTTGTGCTGCGTGGATATGGTGCCGGCGCAGCCGTAACGGCTGCCGGAGTATTTGGCGATCTGTTACGAACATTAGCATGGAAGCAGGAGCTATAAATGATGATCAAAGTTTTTGCCCCGGCATCGATAGGCAACGTCAGTGTTGGCTTTGATGTGCTGGGTATGGCTGTACAGCCGATAAATGGTGAGTTGCTCGGTGATATTGTTGCTATCGAAGGTTGCGATGGCGCTAATCAGTTGGTAATGGAAGGTCCGTTTGTCGATAAACTGCCCAAGGATCCTAAGGAAAATATTGTATTTACCTGTATTGAACTGTTTCAACAGGCGATGACTGACAACAAACAAGCGTTCGACTGGGTTAAGTTAACCCTAGAAAAACGCATGCCAGTAGGCAGTGGTTTAGGTTCAAGTGCTTGCTCTATCGTCGCAGCGCTTGTGGCATTGAATGAGTACTATCAGCAACCTTTTAACCAAGCCCAACTGCTGGCGATGATGGGGCAGATGGAAGCGCAAATCAGTGGCAGCTTACATTATGACAATGTTGCGCCATGCTACCTCGGCGGCTTGCAACTTATGGTAAATGACACGCAGATCATCAGTCGTGAGATCCCAAGTTTCAAGCAATGTTATTTTGTCATGGCTTATTCCGGTATTAATGTATCGACCAAGGCTGCTCGTGAAGTGCTTCCCGAGCAATATGACAAGGCCACAGCAATTGAATTTGGCCAGAATCTGGCAACATTTATCGATGCGTGTTATCGCCAGGACTTATCCCAGGCAATGACCCACCTTAAAGATGTGCTCGCCGAACCTTACCGGGCAAGTCTGTTACCGGGTTTTGACGCCTGTCGCCAGGGGGTTAGTGAATTAGGGGCATTAGCCAGTGGTATTTCCGGTTCCGGACCAACCATGTTTGTGGTATCCGATGACAAGGAAAAGGCGGAGCAAATCAAAACATTTTTACAAGAAAATTATCTACAGTCATCGGAAGGTTTTGTCTATATTTGCCAGACAGACGTTCATGGTGCCCGATTGGTGTGTTAGGGAAGAGATCAAAATGCAATTTTATAATTTAAAACATCCAGATGAAAAAGTAAGTTTTAGCCAGGCTGTACGTCAGGGACTGGGTAAAGATCAGGGGTTATTCTTTCCTGAAACCGTTACGCCACTTGACGATATTGAAGGGCTGTTATCATTACCATTGGTAGAACGCAGCTGTAAAATTCTTGCACCGTTTGTCGGTGAAGATTTAAGTGAAGATGATTTAAAAGATATCGTAACTCGCGCCTTTAATTTCCCGGCTCTTGTCCAACCTATTTCAGAAAATTGCTCGGTATTGGAACTTTTCCATGGACCAACATTGGCATTTAAAGATTTTGGCGGCCGCTTTATGGCCCAATGTCTGCAATCGTTCACACGTAAGTCTAAACAGAAAATTACCATTTTAACCGCAACGTCCGGCGACACTGGTGCTGCGGTCGCTCATGCATTTAGTGGCCTTGAAAATATCAATGTGGTGATCCTTTATCCGAAAGGAAAAATCAGCTTACTGCAGGAAAAAATGTTTACCACCATAGGTGGAAATATCTCGACATTAGCGGTGAGCGGCAGTTTCGATGATTGTCAGCAACTGGTTAAAGACAGTTTTGATGATCACGAATTAAGTGCATCGATTGGACTGAATTCGGCCAATTCCATCAACATCTCCCGCTTACTTGCACAAATTTGTTATTACTTTGAAGCGGCTGCACAATTGCATCGTCAACGAGGAAAAATTGACGATTTAGTCTTTTCTGTGCCTAGCGGTAATTTTGGTAATCTCACTGCCGGCATGTTAGCAAAAGCGTTAGGGTTGCCGATTAAACGCTTTATCGCCGCAACCAATGCCAATGATACCGTGCCACGTTATTTGCAATCCGGGCAATGGTCACCAAACCCAACGGTTGCGACGATGTCAAACGCTATGGATGTTTCTCGACCGAACAACTGGCCACGGGTTGAGCACTTAGTTAACTCTGGGTTAGTGTCACCTGAGAGTCTGAGTGCGCAAACCATAGACGAAGAGCAAACGCAAATGACTTTGCTTAAGTTGAACAGTCTGGGCTATATCAGTGAGCCTCATGCCTGTGTTGCATACCGGGCATTACAGCAAGACCTGGATACCGGTGAATTTGGCATCTTCCTTGGGACTGCACACCCTGCTAAGTTTAAGGAAACGGTAGAAAGTGTGCTCGGTCAGCCTTTGGCCTTACCCAAAGAGTTAGCGGATTGCGCATCTGAAAAAATTCTGTCATTGCCGCTTGATAACGACTTTGCGCAGCTGCGTACCTTATTGATGGGAAAATATGCATCGCCGTTAATGAATGAGGCGGCCAGTTAGTGTCTCACTGGCAACTTCCTGAGCATAGTTGGCAGGGCTTTTTTGAACAACAAAAAAGCCAGCCATACTTTCGGGAAATTGAAGACAGCATACGTGCTCAGCGTCATGCCGGTGAGGTGATTTATCCTGAAGATGGGCAGTTGTTTCGAGCGTTCACATTAACCCCATTAGATCAGGTTAAAGTCGTGGTGCTTGGGCAAGATCCCTATCATGGTCCGAATCAAGCCCATGGCCTGGCCTTTTCGGTAAACGAAGGGGTTAAAGTTCCGCCGTCACTGCGTAATATTTTCAAAGAGCTTGAGCAGGATATTGAAGGCTTTAATATACCCCAAAGCGGTGATTTAACCGCTTGGGCAAAGCAGGGGGTATTATTGCTAAATACGGTATTATCGGTACAACAGGGTAAAGCGCACTCGCACAGTAAGCTCGGTTGGGAAACCTTTACACAGCAGGTCATGCTCGAATTAAACAAACAACCGGGGCCTATTGTCTATTTGCTTTGGGGGTCCCATGCGCAATCTAAAGGTCAGGTAATTGATAACCCCAAGCATAGGGTGTTGACGGCGGTTCATCCATCTCCGCTATCGGCGTATCGAGGGTTTTTCGGTTGTCAGCATTTTTCTATGGCTAATGCCTATTTACAAGAGCAGGGCGAGATCCCGATTGATTGGCGGCTAGCACCGCAATGTCATGCACCGGATCATCAAGGTAGCTTGTTTTAAGTAGCGCATAATACCAATCACATTAAGTTTGTGCACAACTCAGAGTTAAGGCAGAGGTCCACTTACAACATAGATTTCATTGATATAGTCATTCTATATTAATGAAATATAGGGCCGTAAATGGGCCTTAAGGTAAACTCCCTACGGGTGAGTTTTAAAGGCATTTATCCTGCGTTACTGATTTTGGCCGATTTTGAAATAATGGAGCGACCATTCTCTGCAATCAAAGCCTTGTCTAAAAGCCTTTAAATTCTCATTGAGTGAGCAATAATTTAATGTGATTGGTATAATAACCTTTAGAAACTGAATTGTGGCTGTTAAAAATAAATCGCCATTTCCGCGGCAACGCAATGGCAGTTAAAGCTGCAAATAGGACAATCATAACCTTCAAGAGAATCCTGATGCCATTTGCCAGGATGATCTTTTACTAATTCACCACCACACTTGCTAAAATATTTCACCGCACTGTTTCCCGGGCTTTGTCGCCATAAATGGCTCACCCCAGCCTTCGCACCTTGTTTTTTCAAAGCTTCGATCGAGAGTTTCAGTAACCTTGAGCCAATGCCATAGCCTCGGTAGTTAGCATCCACGGTGTTGCATTTAAAATAGGCGGTCTGCGACTGAGCACTTTTCCACAACTCAGGACTGCACCATTGATCTGTTTGCCATTGACCCGGAGAATAACACAGCCGAAAACCGACTAAGGTTTCCCCATCTAAGGCGATAAAATCGGAATTAACCCCATTCTTTTGACCCTTTTGAGCCCATTCAACGATATTTTTTTCGTCTAAATAGCCATTGCCATGGACGAGCGTGCCCAAAGCTACGACCGCTTCATAATAGGGCTCTGTCAGTTCCTGATAGGTGATTTTTCGATCTTGCATAGAATTTAGTGTAATCAAGCCTGTTATATTTGCGCGTATTTTGCCATGATTGGCGTCGATTTGTCTCTAGCTTAATTTTTAAGGTCAAAATCTTCTGTTATGTACGATCCAGTCCATCATAAATTCCCCGGTGAAAACGCGCCTTATCCTAACAGTTATTGGGCGACGACCGTATCTCCTGAGACTCCCTCTGCGGGTCCGATTATTGGCGACCATAACACGGAGGTATTGATTGTTGGTGCCGGATACACTGGCATGTCTACCGCTTTGCATTTAGCCCGAGAGCACAATGTACAGCCGCTCATTATCGAAGCCAATCAGACAGCCTGGGGTTGCAGCGGCCGTAATGCCGGATTTATTCTCAAATCGACAGGCCGAATGGCATGGACGGCGATGCAGAAAAAGTGGGGTGAAGAGGTGATGCGCGGTATTTACCATGAAGCCTGCTCCGGTGTGGATATCGTCAATAGCCTGATCAGCGAAGGAATTGATTGCCAGGTACAAGATAAAGGTTACATCAAGGTTGCTCACAAACCGAGTATGATGCCTGGCCTTGAGCAGCAAGCGAAACTATTGCAGCGTATGTTTGGTTATGACGTTGATGTTTTATCCCGAGCGCAGTTGCACAATGAATTTATGCAAGATGAAATGGCGCACGGGGCGATACGGTTTGAGGACGGTTTCGGATTAAATCCGTTGAAGTTAGCGCTCGGCTATCAGGACCTTTTGGCGAAAGCGGGGGTGAATATTCATACCGGCACGCCGGCGTTAGGTTATGAAAAAACCGATAAAGGTCACGTTATAACCACGCCTAAAGGTCGAATTGTCGCTAAAAAACTGGTGATCGCCACTAATGGGTATACGCCTAAAGGGTTTAATCCTGTTATCAATAATCGCTTTTTACCGGTATTATCACAAATTATCGTGACCGAGCCGTTAACGAAAGAGCAGTTAAAAGCCTGTAACTTTCTGACGTCGAATGTTGTAATGGATACGCGCTCGTTAAAGTATTACTACCGTAAACTGCCGGATAATCGGATTTTGTTTGGTGGCCGCGGTGCGATCACTGGCAAAGGCGCCGAAGACCCATTTTACGCGAACCGATTGTTATCCGTATTAAAAGCAAGTTTTCCTGCACTTGGTAATGTGGGTTATGACTATGCCTGGGCTGGTTGGATATGTATGTCGCTTGATGATATTCCCCACGTTTATGAACAGGATAATATCTTTTACGGCATGGGATATTGTGGCTCTGGCGTGTCATTTTCCGTGCAAGCGGGTAAGCGCCTGGCGGAGCGAGTGGTTGGAAAAGCATTACCGGCATTGCCTCTGTATCAACAAGGGTTGCGTAAGTTTCCGCTACCGTCATTACGCAGGTCGGGGCAGTGGTTGTACTTCCAGTATGGTAGAGTGCGTGATAACTATTTATAACAACTATCTGAAAAACTTATTTGTCAATCAAACAGAAAGTTGTTGCCAGTAGAGGTCGTATTGGTAGTATGGCCAACAAGATATGGAAAGGATTCTGAGAAAATAAGCTGGTAAAGGACGTAATATTCAGCGTTTAAATAACTGACAAAAATAAAAACACACAGTGCAAATTTCATATCGGATTAAACCATGAAAGTTACCGTAATTTACTACGATAATAACTCGTTAGAGTTACATCACAAATTTATCACCGCAGAATGTAAGAGCAATGGTCGGGTAGTCATCCCGGATGAATACAAAGTCAATAAGTCCATTATTGCGGTCTGCGAAGGTGAAGTTGACGTGCTAAATAAAGTTGGCGACCGGATTTTGCCGGTTTCAGCCTGCGCTTAGCCCCAGCTAAAAAAACAAAAATGCCCGGGTTGTTGTTCCGGGTTTTTATTCGTTTTTGCCATTCGATACGATTTCTAACAGCATCCACCGCTCACAGCTAGAACCGATTACCTTGCAAAAATTACTTTGACAGCGACGTTAATGACTTAGACGATAACAGCGCTAACGAAGGCGTCAGGCAACGCGATTGGTTAAGTGCCCTTGTTTGTAATTAACGATATTGGTACCTGTAATGTCAATAAGCCTTTGTTGCGCTGACTGACTTCCCCAGGCAATATGAGCGGTAATCATCAGGTTGCTCATTGGTTGCTGCAGCAGGGGATGGCCTGGCTTAGGAGGTTCCTGCTCCAATACATCTAAAATAGCGCCCGCTATACGTTTACTACGTAGGGCGGTAAGTAAGTCTTTACTATTAACAAGTTGACCGCGCGCGGTGTTTACCAATACCGCATTACGTTTCATTAAAGATAACGTATCTTTATTAATTAAATTGTCGGTTTCTGGTGTCAGGGGGCTATGCAAGCTTACGATATCAGCCTGACTCAGCGCATCGGTAAAACTGACTCTTCCAGGGCGTATATGCCCACTTTCTTTGCGTTCACTGATGAGCACGTTAATGCCGAAAGCTTTCGCTACATTTGCTACTGACTGACCGATGGCGCCATGACCAATAATTGCCATGGTCTTTCCGGCTAGCTCTTCAACAGGCGCAGCAAAATGACAAAAAACCGAACTTTTTTGCCATTCTCCCGCGTGAATATCATCGATCTGCTGACTGGTTTTCTGAAAATATTCCAGCAACATGGCAAACACATATTGGGTGACCGAAGAGGTCGAATAGCCTGCGACATTACACACTTGCACATTCGCTTGTTTCGCAGCGTCTAAATCAACATTATTGGTACCGGTGGCAGTGATGCAGATTAGTTTTAACTTAGGCAGTTGCGCGATTACGTTCGCTGAAATTACCACTTTATTGGTAATGATAATATCGGCAAACTTGGCTCGTGTAACAATTTTGTCATCGCTGGTGCTGGCAAAGTAACTAAAATTATCAACGGTTTGTTCAATGGCATCGAAATTAATTTGTTGATTAATCGTGCTTCGATCCAAAAAGACGGCGCGCATTCTATGATCCTGCAAAGGTAAAAGATTTGGTTGTTAATGATAAATGGAAAATTTGTACTTTACTATAGGCGATATTCGTTGATATCTGACGCAGTTTGTTTACGCTGCACATCATTTTGTCGCTATGGATATTAGTACAGGTTGTACGTCACCCCAAGAGCGATTTCAAAGGCATCATTGGTTGTATTATCACTGAAAATAAGATCATTGCGTTTGGCTTCGAAAAATATCAAACCGCTGATGTGATCGAATCGGTATTCAACACCTGCGAGCGTATGATGGAGTTGATACGGTGTTGACGAATCACGGGCTCTGAGATCATTGTAGCCTGCATACACACCGAATTTATTGACGTTATATTTAACCATGAGTTCAGAACCTTTGGCATCATAGAAAAGACCGCTATCATCAACTTCGTGCAAGGATGATTGGTTATACATGGCGGCAAGATAGAGCCCCTGACTACCAAATTCACCATACTTGATACCAACCCCCCAGATTTTGTCTTCGCCATCGTCGATGTCAAGGTTGCCAAAAGCAGGGTCTAATTTGATCGTATTAAGGTTATAGGCAACAGAAAATAACCATTGCTTCCAATGATAACCCAATGAAAAACCGTAGCCATTGCCCGTGCGACCCAGCTCCTCCCCATTACGTTGTTGAATTAGGCGGCATAGTTGATCAGGTAACTCCTCTTCAGCGCAGGAGCGCACGTTGATATTGAGAGGCTCATCTTGAACATGAAGTTGCACACCAAGATCAAATGCGCCATAAGATTGTGTCCAACTCAATGCCTGTTCCGCTCGTCCGGTTCCAGAGAACCCACCATCGGTACCTAAATTGAAAGCACCGTTTGCCGAGCCCCCCCAGTAGTTATACCAGTCGGTGTGATAAAGCGCTAAATAGTAAACCGACAACTGCTTACCTAGGGTTATCTGTCCCCAGTAATCGTGCTTTAAAAATAAATTACCAAGGCGCGAGGTAAGCGCCGCATCACCAGCATCGGCTGGTGGTTGCGAGTTACCACCAATGGAAAAATTACCATTTACTTCAAACTGAGTGCCCCATTCCACATTGATGCCGGTGGTCCAGTCATTCTGAATCTCATGAAAAATTTTAAAACCAAGACGAGAGCCCGAGTCCGTAAATTGGTCGAACTCATCAATTTTCTGATAGACCACACGGACAAATCCCTGGGTTACGATGGAAGTATTTTCGTCCTTATACACTTCGATTGCGGCAAAACTGGGGCGGCAAAAGGCGGCAAGTATCACGGCAAGACACGACAACTGGTAGTTTGTTTTCATTGCTCAGTTCTCAGTGTTGCATTAATTTTAAACGATGCTTTTCAAGTATATGCAAGGATATGGCGGTTGAACAAAAACTTTATGGATTAGCGTAATTTAAGAACTAAAAGCAAAGAAAAAAGGCGATTCACCTTTTGTTTAGGTTTTATCCAAAAATCACCCTTATAACCTAGTGTTACAATATATAATTATGTAGAATAAGCCCTCGTTGTTTAACCATGACTGTTAGTAAATATGTTGAATCTTACCGATATTCAGCCTCAGGCCGATGAAATTTATCTCGATAATAACGCCACTACGCCTGTGCTTCCCCAAGCTGCTGAAGCTGCAATTCACACCATGAACCTTTGTTATGGTAATCCAAGTTCCAGTCATATGACGGGTCTGAAAGCCAAATATATACTCGAATCAACCCGAACGTTGGCGCGCCAGGTTATTGGTGCAGACAGGGGAGAGATTATCTTTACATCCGGCGCTACCGAAGGTATCCAAACGTCAATTATCTCAGCACTAAATGCCTGTCGAGAGCAAGCGAAACTGATGGACAGTCCAGTGCTGCTTTACGGCGCGACCGAGCACAAAGCTGTGCCGGAAACGTTAAAACACTGGAATAACATGCTCAACATAAATGCTCAGGTGGTTGCCATTCCTGTAGATGAACGGGGTATTCTTGATGGTGAGTTTATTGCCAAACATGCCGCCAATGCACTGATGATTTGTACCATGGTTGCCAACAATGAGACCGGCGTTTTTCAGGATCTGGGAAAGCTAGAGCAAGTCATTCGAGCAAACAACCCTGACGTTTTATGGATGGTAGATTGTGTACAGGGTTTGGGGAAAATCAATTTGGATATTGCCAAAACCAGCATTGATTATGCACCATTTTCCGGACACAAGCTTTATGGACCCAAAGGCATTGGTATGTTGTATGTGCGCCAAAACGCGCCGTATACGGCGATTATTGCCGGTGGTGGCCAGGAAAGCGGTCTACGCTCTGGTACAGAAAACCTGCCCGGCATTGCCTCCTTAAATGCGATTTTTAATCTACTGGTGGATCAAGACGATAATACATTCAAGAGTCACGACGTGTTATGCGCTTATCGACAGCAGCTGGCTGAAACACTAAATAAAGCCTTTCCCAATATTGTCTACAACCATGATTTTTCCTGCTCATTGCCAACGACGTTAAACTTTTCCGTTAAGGGGTTGGCCAGCAAAGACATTATGGATCTTTTTGATGCGGCTAGGATCCGTGTTAGTAGCGGCTCAGCCTGTAGCTCAAAAGTTACTGGCAGTTTCGTGCTTGATGCGATGGGGAAACCAAAGTGGCAATCAGAAGGGGCGATTCGTCTGTCCTTTGGACCCGCGGCAACGCAGGAAGAAATCGATCGTGCCTGTAAAGCGATCGAGGATGCTGTGATTGCCATGCAACACCATTGTTTATTATTGGCTGATACCGATGGTGAATCGGATGCCGACGTTGATGGCCTGCAGCAGTGGGGTTATGACAATCAAATTACCTGGTGTTATGTGGACCAGAGCCAGCGACAGGTATTATTGATCGATCCCATCCCTGAATTGAGTGAGCGTTTTCAGACGTTAGTAAACTGCCGACAATTTAACGTGGTTGGTATCCTCAATACCCACTTGCACCGGGAACAGGATGACTGTGCATCTATGTTGCGCACGGTCATGAGTGATGCGATGACTACAACTTCTGTCGATGCGCTTGGTTGGCCTGACGAGGGAGTATCGGTCAAGCTGGAAAACGGCCAACAGGTAGATGCTATTCAGATAGGCAATAAAACCCTCGCTAAGCTAAATTTACCCGGACATACCGAAAATAGCCGTGCATACTTGCTTGGTGACGTGATCGATGGGGTGCTTAAAAAAGACAATATTGATTATGTGTTTGCCGGCGATCTGATCCAGATTGGTGGCCTTGGTCGCAGTGATTTGCATGGATCCATACCAGAACACCTTTATGACTCAATACGACTGTTGGCCGATGTTATCAGTCCGGATACGTTATTATGCCCAGCACATGATTATCAGCAATTGTTTTCTACGACATTGGCATTGGAAGCGACGTCAAATCCACTGCTTGCAAAACTCTTAATGGAAAATATAAGCAAAGCGGAATTTATTGCTGAAAAAGCTAAGCTTGATGCCGCAATTGGCATGCATGAAGAGCAACAATTATGTGGCCTTATTGCCCAGCAGAATAAATCGCTGATCGATGTTTCTCCGGATAAACTCCAACGGTTCTTAGTGGAAAATCCGGATGTACAGGTCGTTGATGTGCGTGAGCCCCATGAATTTGAAGCGCATCGCAGAGCTTACCTTGATGACCTAAAAATCGTAAATATTCCTTTAACGCGTATTACCGATTTTATCCATCGCTTTACTGGCGAAAAAAAGCAAACCAAATTTATTTGTATTTGCCGCAGTGGCAGTCGCAGTGGCGCCGCGGCGAACGCATTAAAGCGTATGGATTTTGAACGTGTGTACCATGTTCCGGGAGGCTTCGCGCTGGTCAATTAGCGGTAAAAGTTAATCACCCAATCTTGGGCAACCAATTAAACCCACTAAAGCTGCGCGTACGTGCAGTTCTGGTGGGTTTTTACTATGCTAATGGATAACTAATCAGGAGATAGTCTATGGGCTTGAAATGGGTTGATTCCCTTGAAATTGCATTAGATCTAATGGAGCAACACCCTGATGTCGATCCTCGACAATTGCACTTTCCTGAGTTAATGCAATGGGTACTGGCGTTGGAACGATTTGACGATGATCCGAATCATTGCGGTGAGCGTGTGCTAGAAGCGATTCAGCTAGCCTGGATGGATGAGATGGATTGAGGCCATTTTAAATGGTCGACAATGATGCTAAAACGCTGAGTTTAACGAACGGTAACAAAACAGGTCTGATCTGCTACGAACTGGTATTATCTGCGGTGAAAACTCAGTACAATACGCGGCCTTGTGCCCTATTGGTATTCATTGACAAGCGAAGTATTTATGACAACACAGTCTGAAAAAGGTCCACTGTATATTCCTTATGCGGGCCCAACCCTGTTAGAAACTCCCTTACTGAACAAAGGCAGTGCGTTTTCGGCGCAAGAACGTGTCAGTTTTAATCTGACGGGGCTGTTGCCACCGCGCTTCGAAACCATTGAAGAACAGGTAGAACGCGCGTACTTACAGTATTCGAGCTTTAGAGACTCTCTTAATAAGCACATTTATCTTCGCAATATTCAGGATAAAAACGAGACATTATTTCACGCTTTGGTGCAGGCGCATCTAGCAGAAATGATGCCGATTATTTACACCCCGACCGTGGGTGATGCCTGTGAAAAGTTTTCCGACATTTATCGTTCGAACCGCGGCTTGTTTATCTCCTATGCCGAGCGCCATCAAATTGACGATATTTTGCATAATGCCACGAAACAAAAAGTCAAAGTCATTGTGGTTACCGATGGTGAACGTATCCTTGGCCTTGGTGATCAGGGCATCGGTGGTATGGGCATTCCGATTGGTAAGCTGTCGCTGTATACCGCCTGCGGAGGTATTAGTCCGGCGTATACGTTACCTGTGATGTTGGATGTTGGCACCAATAATGAAAAATTACTTAATGACCCAATGTATATGGGGGCTCGCCACAAGCGCATCAGCCAAGAAGAATACAACGAGTTCGTTGAACTGTTTATTCGTGCAGTGAAACGCCGTTGGCCGAATGTGATGTTGCAATTTGAAGATTTCGCGCAGCCAAATGCCATGCCTTTATTGCAGCGTTATAAGAACGAAATTTGTTGTTTTAATGATGATATCCAAGGGACGGCTTCTGTCACTGTTGGCACTTTACTGGCGGCATGCCGTTCTAAACAAGAATCGTTGTCGGACCAAAGAGTTGTATTTGTTGGTGGCGGCAGCGCCGGTTGTGGTATTGCCGAGCAGGTAATCGCACAAATGAAGCAGGAAGGGTTATCTGATGCCGAAGCCCGCGCTCGGGTATTTATGATCGACCGCAATGGCTTGGTGATGGATAATATGGATGGCCTGCGCGATTTCCAGCAACGATTAGCGCAACCTTACGCTTTGTTAAGCGATTGGGCCATACAAGGCGAACAAGCGTCTTTGCTGGATGTTATCGAAAACATCAAACCAACTGTCTTAGTGGGGGTTTCCGGTGTCGGTGGCTTGTTCACCGAGCAAGTGATTAAATCGATGAAACTGGGCTGTACAAAACCTATTGTATTCCCGTTAAGTAACCCTTCACGTCAGGTGGAAGCGAGACCTGAGCAAGTCATTGAATGGACGGATGGCGAGGTTATTGTGGCTACCGGAAGCCCATTTGAGCCTGTAACCTATAAGGGGAAAACCCACTCGATTTCCCAGTGTAACAATGCCTATATTTTTCCTGGGATCGGTTTGGGTGTTTTGGCTGCCAATATTAAGTTTATTAGTGATGAAATGTTAATGATTGCCAGTGAAACACTCGCGGATGCATCACCGTTGGCAAATACCGGTAGCGGTGATTTGTTGCCACCTTTGACGCAGATAGCCTCGTTGAGTAAGAAAATCGCTTTTGGCATTGGCAAACTGGCGCAAGCGCAAGGTTTAGCGCTTGAGATCAGTGACGAGCAATTACAGAAAAACATCGAGAAGAATTTCTGGAAGCCGCAGTATCGGCAATACCGCCGTTCAACGATTTAGTCGAGACATTTCGCTGTCATATTGACTGGGCTGAAGTCGCAAATACAGGGTTGGACTAGTGCTTCGTAAGCCATGGTCATTTGTCCTTACCGTGACTTGTTACATATCAGATAAATTAGAAGCCGGGCAATAGCCCGGTTTTTTATACGGTTTTTTGTTGAGAAGAAGGGGGTAGCCAGGCACTGCAATCCCAGCCCAACATCCGTTCCAATTGTTTAATTTCATAATAATAAATATCATTCAAACGAGCTCTTTCCGTCGCACTCATTGTCGTCTCATAAGGTCTGCTGTGTACATCTTTCGCCTGAATCTTAGGGAATGGCGATATTTGTAAAAAGTCGGTAACTTTTGCAAGCGTTTCAGTAGGGGATTGCTTTAATGATTCATGACGAATAAACAACAGCTGTTCAGCGTTGAAATAACGTTGCATGCGGCGAATTTGTTCGCTGTAAAATCCTCGGTCGATGTATGAGTAGCGTTGGCAGATTGACGGTAGATGTTGCCTGATCCTGTCGGCTTCTTTTTCGATGGACAGCCCAAAAGGCAGCGCTTCAAACTGATTTTGCCGTGCCATATTCCAGTGCGAATAAGCTCTTTCTATGGGATTTCGTAACACACAAATGAGTTTAATATCAGGGTTGTATTCGTATATACGTTTGATGGCATCGCCACTATACATGTAACTCGGTGTCGCTTCGCCGATTAACGCATTGTTACTCTTAACATTAAAGTTTTTATGGTAGTAGGCAATATTTCTCCAACGCTGATATCTATCGTCGCGGTCAAAAAAATGCACTTCTTTTTTTTTCGCCATCTCGATTTCAGGGTGCTGTCGTAAGTAAAAATCTAATGCCGTAGTACCGCCTTTTTGGGTGCCTGCAATGATAAAGTTGACGATGGGTTTGCGCTTAACCATAGGTGCTAACCTTATCCGTTAAAAAGGCATTTTGGTAGATATTGAGCATGGTTTCGTCGTTAATTAAACCGAGGTTGTGGAGCTTGAAAAGGCAGTGGTAATCATCTTCAAGATAACGCACCAAGTTTTTTCTGGCGCGGATACTCAATGTCTCATTAGACGATGATGGGTTACGTTTATCGTGGCCTATCTGTTCGCTCTTGACGGCAAAAAGTTTTTGCATATCGGCGCTCAGAGACTCTTGCATCAGTACTCCTTTAATTTTTTCGGCCGGGCATTTTTTCAAAAAATCTTTTAGATAAAACCCTATGTCTTCTTTAAGATGATGGATGGACTCAAACTCTTTCATCGTCTGGTGATTACTGATGCCGTGTTCATCATACAAGGATTCAGCAAGGTTGTTGAGGCTGTTATGTTTACTTAACGCTTGATATTCACCGGGAAACCTATCTGCTTGTTCATTGCTTTCGACAACCAGTTTATAACGCCAGTTAAAAGCTGAAATACTCCGACTGATGGGATCTCTGGCAAGAATATAATATCGATCCTTATTGCGATAAATTGGCTTTTCCACATGTATGGAGTAGAAGCGTATCTTTCGTGGATCTCGTGCCAGGGTTTTTTGCAAGGTACCGCCACCGCATTTGCCAACATGAATTAAAACGGTTTTTGGCTTGCGCAAATAAAATAGTAGATGGTCGATTAGATTCGCCATTGCCTTCCTCTGTCGTTTCCGTGAACTTAACATCGAGGGAAGCAAGGGGTGTAGCAGTCATCATCCCTGATGTTAATGTGGTCGATATACGATATAGCTAGAACGCTGAAATCACGTAATTTAATTACTTGAGTCTAGACCAGAATTTTGCGGAGGTACAAAATAAGTTAGGATAATCGGGCAGGGTAGTAAAGCCTGTATCGATAAACATTACAGGCTCTTTAAATCGAGGTAATACCTGAGTGTTAGGAGAAAATAACGTTATGCGCGCTCATAGACTTTAAACGTATAGTCATGCGGATTTTTATCATCCGCCAGATGGGCTTGCTGTGAGATACATCGCCATTGACCACAGGTTAGGTATTCGGGAAAACGGGTATCTCCGTCGGTTTGCAAATCAATTTCTGTGATATATAAACGATCTGCTGACGCCAGGCAGTGCTCATAAATACTACCGCCTCCTATTACCATAATTTCTTCGCAATCTTTAGCGCATGCCAGTGCCGCATCGATACTCGATACCACTTCAATACCTTCAGCGCGATAGTGCTTATCTCTGGATATAACAATATTGCGTCGCCCAGGTAATGGGAAACCTATAGATTCAAATGTTTTACGACCCATGACCACGGGTTTTTTCAACGTAGTCTGTTTAAAGTACTTAAGATCTGCTGGCAGATGCCAGGGCATTTTATTGTCTTTGCCAATGACGCGATCCGCGGCGTGGGCAACTATCATGGATAATACAGGCATAGTGATACGGCTGGCTTAATTGTTAATTCGGTAAGTGGTTAACCACAAATTGTGTCACGAATCGGGATTATCGGCAATGGTGATGTAGGCTCGGGATGGCAAAATCCTCAGATGCTGGACGCGACGTTTGGCAAGCGACCGGGTAATTACCAGAGGACAGACAAGCAATTACCTTACCTTTCATTGCTTTTGTCTTTAAGCGTACTGCTTATGAAGAGCAATACTCAGTTATCTAGGTTGTGGCGCGTTAACGCAATCTTGAAAAAGTGGCTAGCAGCTTAGGGCTTGCGCTTGCATAATCAAATTTTTCGCGACCAGTATTGGGCAAGACGCAGAGCCTAACTGGTCAATATTGTTAAACCGTCTATCTTAATTAAGGTGAGCAATTAAATGCGGCCATTTCGCTAAGGCGTCTTAAGATTGCTTTCAATATGATGAGGTTATATACACATTTATGCTATAAGGAACGACCATGTTGCGACTAACCAACATTATTTACATTGCTGTTGCCGCCGTAATTGTTGCTATCAGCCAATTTGCCTGCGCCGATAACGAATCTGACTTTACGTCAATGCAGATGACTGGTGTTGAACAAATTGATGTAGACGTTGATCTTGACGGCGCAGTAAAGCGTTTATCAAAGGCGGTTACATTTAAAACGATTTCTAACCAGGATCGCAATGACTTTGATGAACAAGCATTTACTGATTATCATGCCTTTATTGAAAAATCATACCCAAATGTTCATAAAAATCTAAAAAAAGAAGTTCTGGGCGATCCTAGACCTTATAGCTTGCTTTATACCTGGGAAGGTAAAGACCCGTCGTTACAACCAGCACTACTATACGCGCATCAGGATGTGGTTCCTGTGCCTGATGAATCGAGAGATCAATGGCATGCAGACCCTTTCGCAGGTACGGTAAAAGATGGCTATATCTGGGGACGTGGTGTTTTAGACGATAAGAACCAAATACATGCCATATTAGAAGCGGCTGAAATGAAACTTAAAGAAGGCTGGCAGCCTTCCAGAACTTTGTATTTTGTGTTTGGCCATGATGAAGAAGTAGGGGGCCCGGAGGGCGCTCGTTACGTTGCCGATGTACTGGAAAAGCGCGGCATTGAACGGTTTGCGTTTGTCATTGATGAATCGGCACCATTGACACCTGGTATATTCCCAGGCGTCGAAAAAAACACCGCGCTAATTGGTATCGCCCAAAAAGGCTATATTAGCCTTGAACTATCAATCCATGGTATTGGCGGACATTCATCAATGCCAATGGAAGAATCGAATATTGGCATTTTGGCACAAGCCATAGGAAAACTCGAAGAGGCGCAATTTCCATATCGGATACACCCAGCGGTTCGCGCCCAGTATCGTTACATGGGGCCGGAATTAGATAAAGAACATCAACCCCTATATTCTGCGGTGGCTTTTGGCAAAGATGGCGAAATAAGCGATTTAGAGCAAGATTTTATTGATCTGATGGCGCAGAATGAAGTTACCCGCGCGATGTTACATACCACGATTGCGGTCACCATGTTCAATGCGGGTATTAAAGACAACGTATTACCTCCTTCGGCGGCTGCCGTTGTCAATTTCCGGCCTATGCCGGGTGACACCCCTGAGGTCATCATGGAGCACATTAAAAAAGCAATCGATGATGATCGTATTCAAATGAAAGATATTTCTGCGTCTACGCCTGCAACCAATATTGCCGATGCCAATGGACCGGGTTATAAAATGTTGGAAAAAACCATTCGCCAAACCTGGGGTAACGATTTAATCGTATCTCCGTTTTTTGTTGTCGGAGGATCGGATTCTAAGCATTTTCAGGCCAGGGATTTTGCGCCTGATGTGTATACGATAACGGCCATTCAATTAGAAAACACTGAAGAATTTAAAGGTTTTCATGGTGTCAATGAACGTATTTTGGTTGACGAATACAAACGTTCTATTGGGTTTTTCTACACCTTATTTAATAATTTAGAAAACTTATGAAAACAACTGGGCCTTAAGGACCGAGAGAGCTTTTCCGCGTCTGGCGATTGACCAATTTGCATGGAAGCAATATTGAAATAGGTTTAATACGCTAGTGTGTCACACGATCAAAAAACTCCCATTTAGGGAGTTTTTTATGATTTAAATGTAATTGGTATTATTTACGATATTCAACTTCTACGTCGTAGTCGTCTTCATCCCAATCGTCGTCATCAAGATCATCATCTTCAAATTCCGAAATGGTATCTTTGTGGTAGGTATCCCACTTAAACTCCACTTCTTGTTCATCATCTAACGTTTCTTCAACGCTAGGGAGCGTTTCAATGAAATTCATAAGATTTTCAGTAAGCTCTTTGGTACCCTCACGATTAAAGGCGGAAATCTTGATCACTTCACCTTGCCAATCGAGCTTCTCTATCACTCGATTCATTACCTCTTCCGCTTCATCTTCCAGTAATAAATCCAGTTTATTGAAAACCAGCCAACGAGGCTTATCCGCCAAGGCTTCGGAATATTGTTCAAGCTCGTTAATAATCGTCTGCGCATTTTCTGCCGGATCGCTTTCATCGGCCGGTAGCACATCGACCAAATGCAACAATACACGACAACGTTCAAGATGTTTTAGAAAGCGAATACCAAGGCCGGTACCATCTGACGCGCCTTCGATTAGCCCTGGTATGTCGGCAATGACAAAACTGCGTTGCGCATTCAGGCGAACCACGCCAAGGTTTGGCACTAAAGTCGTAAACGGGTAGTCTGCGACTTTAGGCTTGGCGGCTGAAACGCTGCGAATTAATGTCGACTTTCCAGCATTTGGTAAACCAAGCAATCCTACGTCAGCAAGAAGCAATAATTCTAATTTAAGATTGCGGATCTCACCGGGAGTACCATTGGTTTTTTGACGAGGAGCGCGATTCGTGCTGCTCTTAAAGCGTGTATTGCCCAGTCCATGCCAGCCACCTTTCGCCACCATCAGTTTTTGTTTATGGTGGGTTAAATCGCCGATTTGTTCGCCCGTGTCTTCATCAATGGCTCGAGTTCCTACCGGTACTTTAAGGATCAGATCATTACCGCCTTTGCCCGTACAGTTTCTCGATTTACCATTTTCACCACGTGTCGCGCTGTGAAAGCGTTCAAAGCGGTAGTCGATCAAGGTATTGAGATTTTCATCGGCGATAAGATATACGTCACCGCCGTCGCCACCATCACCGCCATCGGGGCCACCGAATTCAACGTATTTTTCCCGGCGAAAACTGACACAGCCGTTGCCACCGTCTCCGGCTTCAACGCGAATCTCAACTTCATCAACAAATTTCATAAGAGGTTTTACAACTCCTGCATGGAAACAAACCGGCACCTAGTGAATCGAATAACCAATCCTGCTATCGGCCTGTTAGGGTTATCAGCTTGATAAAACTCGGCTGATATTTAACGTAAACCAGTCTTTATAACAATCACATCAAGTTTGTGCACAACTCAGAGTTAGGGCAGAGGTTCAGTTACAACATAGATTTCATTGATATAGTCATTCTATATTAATGAAGTCTAGGGCCGAAAATGGACCTTAAGATAAACTCCCTAGGGGTGAGTTTTAAAGGCGTTTATCCTGCGTTACCGATTTTGGCCGATTTTGAGATAATGGAAAAACCATTCTCTGCAATCAAAGCCTTGTCTAAAAGCCTTTAAATTCTCACTGAATAAGCAATAATTTAATGTGATTGGTATTATAGTCTAGTCTCTGGTTGATAGATGTATATGTCTATCCACTACATCTTCCAACTTTCAATGTTCCAGCCGCTACCGCTGGGGTCTGAATAAGGACACATTGCGTTGAGTTTTGGTCATCGCGTGCCTATTCAGCACCATCCATGGTGATTCTCGGGAGATTTTATCTCCCTGAAATAAAAAAACCTCGCAGCGCGAGGTTTTTTAGAACTCAATTTGGGTAATTACTCAGCAACGATGCTTACGTATTTACGGTTTTGAGGACCTTTCACTTCGAACTGTACTTTACCATCAGATAAAGCGAATAGAGTGTGGTCTTTACCCATACCCATGTTGTTACCCGCGTGGAATTTAGTACCACGTTGACGAACAATAATGTTACCCGCTAAAACAGTCTCACCACCAAAGCGCTTAACACCTAAGCGTTTGCTTTCTGAATCACGACCGTTACGAGTACTACCAGCTGCCTTCTTATGTGCCATCTCAAACGACTCCTATTAACCGTTAATACCAGTAATTTTCACTTCAGTGAACCACTGACGGTGGCCCATTTGCTTGCGTGAATGCTTACGGCGTTTAAATTTAACAATTTTTACCTTGTCGGCACGGCCTTGGCTGACGACTTCAGCTGTAACCTTGCCACCGTCAACGTAAGGTGCACCTACGTTGATATCGTCGCCGTTGGCAACCATTAATACATTATCGAACTCAACTGTCGAACCTACTTCAAGCTCTAGTTTCTCTAGGCGAATGGTTTGACCTTCACTCACACGGTGCTGTTTACCACCACTTTGGAATACCGCGTACATAGCTACTCCGTAATGCGTCGAATTATTTGACGCGCAAATTAAAATAATAGGTCGCGGATTCTACGCTAAGAATCTTTGTAGAGCAACCCCCATGATTAAATTTATGTAAGTTTTTTCAGCAAAAATGCAATTCGTTAATCGGTAGACCTGCCGGGCGTTACCATTAATTCGGTTAAGGGATTTTAGAACCCGCAAGGGAAATCCGATTAAGGGTTTGTTAACGCATAAAATCGTGTAAAATCAGCTAACCTAATTTACTATCATTCTTATGTATTTTCTAATCGTTCCGATTATTTAGCTAAATGATGAAAAATAGCAGCAAACAACTATGAAAATCGAGCAAATTCAAACCCTGGCACAAACGGATATGAATGCCGTCAATAAACTGATATTTGATCAGCTGGCATCGGATGTCGCCCTGATTAATCAGCTTGGCATGTATATAGTGAACGCCGGTGGCAAGCGTATGCGCCCGTTATTGACGGTTCTGGCAGCCAGAGCGATGGGTTATGAAGGGAAAGACCATGTATGTTTGGCGGCAATTATTGAGTTCATCCATACCGCTACATTATTGCACGATGATGTTGTCGATGAATCGGAACTCCGTCGAGGCAGAGAGACTGCCAATGCACTATTTGGCAACAGTGCCAGTGTATTAGTCGGTGACTTCCTCTATACCCGCTCGTTTCAAATGATGGTTACCTTGCAAAATATGACGGTCATGGAAGTCTTGTCCGATGCAACGAATATTGTTGCCGAAGGTGAAGTCTTGCAGTTGATGAATTGTAATGATGCTGACACCACCGAAGAAAGCTATATGCAGGTGATATATTGCAAGACCGCGAAACTGTTTGAAGCGGCAACCCGACTGGCTGCGGTTATTATGGAACAATCAAAGTCCGTGGAAGAAGCAATGACGGTATATGGACGCCATTTGGGTACGGCGTTTCAACTGGTTGATGATTTGTTGGATTACACCGCAGATGCCCAGGAAATGGGAAAAAATGTTGGTGATGACTTAAGTGAAGGAAAACCAACATTACCTTTACTTTATGCCATGCAAAAAGGGTCTGAAGCCGAAGCGAAGCGAATTCGTGAAGCGATCGAAACCTGCAATGGTATGCAGCATTTGGATGAAATTCTGGCAATTTTAGAGCGCACGGGCGCATTAGAATATACCTATCAAAAAGCTGTAGATGAGTCACAAAAAGCAATAGCCGCCTTGTCTGTTTTGCCAGAGAGCGAATATAAACAAGCACTAATTGCGTTGGCGGGAATAGCCGTGGAACGTTCCGCTTAAATTAACGATCACTGTGTGCGTTTTATAAGTGTTCATATCCAGCGCTGTCCTTGTATTTATCTCGACTGCAAAACTTGAGGGCAACTGTGCAATTTTCCATAAATGGCGCTTCTCTTATCGCCATCTTCCTCTACAGACTCTACAGAAGCAAAAACAAAAAAGCCCGCATTGCGGGCTTTTTTAGAAATCCAAATCTGGCTTATTGGTTGATAAAATCAACGCCTTCTTGAATGTCTTTGTTTAGAGTTGCTAGCATATCATCTTTAGCTTGTTGCTCAAAAGCACTTAGCTCGCCGTATGCAAGGTACTCTTCTACACCGTTTTTACCAAGGCGTACTGGTTGGGCGAAATATTGTGCATCGCCGGTATTGCCTTCAACATAAGCGTAGTCGACAACGTTCTCTTCGCCTTGAAGACCTTTGATAAGAGATAGACAAAAACGTGCCGCTGCAGCACCCATAGAAAGGGTTGCAGAACCGCCACCGGCTTTGGCATTAACAACTTCTGTACCAGCATTTTGGATACGAGGTGTTAACGCAGCAACTTCTTCATCAGTAAACTCAACGCCTTCAACCTGTGAAAGAAGAGGAAGGATAGTGGTACCAGAGTGACCACCAATTACCGGAACCTTAGTGTTCGCAACATCAAGGCCTTTCAGTTCAGCAACGAAGGCTTCAGAACGGATAACGTCAAGAGTCGTTACACCGAAAACACGGTTTGCTTCATAAGTACCGGCTTTTTTGAATACTTCAGCAACGATTGGTACAGTGCCGTTTACTGGGTTAGTAATTACCCCAACTAACGCTTTCGGACAGTTTTTAACGATGCCTTCAGCAAGCGTTTTGATGATGCCAGCGTTTACAGCGAATAGATCAGCACGATCCATACCTGGCTTACGAGGCATGCCCGCAGGGATCACAACGACATCTGCGCCAGCGAGTGCAGGGTCTAAATCTTCTTTTGAGTAACCTTTAACAGATACTGCTGTCGGGATGTGTGATAAATCTACCGCAACGCCAGGTACAACAGGTGCAACGTCGTATAAAGATAATTCAGAGCCAGCAGGCAATTGAGTTTTTAACAGTAAAGATAACGCTTGACCGATACCACCAGCTGCGCCTAGAACAGTAACTTTCATTTAACTTCTCCGAGGGTTGTTGAGTAACTTTACTCGATTGAGATTTGTTCTGATTCAGGCGTCGTTCACATTGATTCAAACGTCAATAAGACGTGGATGAAATACGGAAACTTACGACATTTGCTAAATCAGCGGCTCCCCATAATGTTTTATGAACATGCTATTCGATAAAAATCGAGTTTAAAGGGGAAAATATCAATCAAATTTTTGGCGCACAAACCATACCGAATCGTGGCCGAAAATACAATCGATTTTATCAGCAGAAAAAAAATGGTATGCTTGGCAAAGCAAGGCGTTACGTTCGTTATTTCACGTTTGAACAGGCTGTCAGAGACCTACTATGTCATTACAACAAAAGCAGGAAGCATTAGTAAATGCTTTTAAGGATTTATTAAAACAAGAACGATTTGGCTCTCAGGGCGAAATTGTCGAGGCTTTGCGAGCTCAAGGGTTTGAGAATATCAGCCAGTCAAAAGTGTCTCGCATGTTGAGCAAGTTTGGTGCGGTCCGTACCCGTAATGCCCGCCAGGAAATGGTTTATTGTCTACCGGCAGAATTAGGTGTGCCAACGGCAAAAAGCCCGCTACGTCAACTCGTGTTGGATATTGAAGCGAATGAGATGATGATAATATTACGTACTAGCCCCGGTGCGGCACAGTTAATTGCCCGTTTATTGGATTCCTTAGGAAAAGCCGATGGAGTGCTGGGCACGATCGCGGGTGATGATACAATATTTATCGCCCCAACTAAGGTCAGTGAAATTGATGCAACCCTGGAAAAGCTGCACCTTCTTTTTCAGAAAATATAACATCCTGTCAGCTGAATTGGCCTGTCTTATTGTGAGGCAGGCGCTAAATTTTCAATAAAATCAATGGACGGTGCGAAGAAGGCGGCTCCTGTTTCCGCTTGCGTATATTTTAGGATATGGTCGAAGTTGCCGTCAGCATCGCCATTAATCATACTGTTTAAAATAAGTTCAAAGTTATCTGGATTATTGCAGTAAGATACAAAAAATAACCCCTGAACCTTCATGTGCCCATAAGGCATACTTTGCCTGACCAGTTCCAGTGAATTCCCCTGATCATCTTTTAAATTGGCACGTTTGGTGTGGGCAGTGTCTGCCTTATCTTGCGATGCATATTCGATATCATCACGTTTGGTACGACCGTAAACATCTTCTTGTTGCTTGGTCTTGAGAGTTTGCCAAAGTTGCATATTGTGACGATATCTTTGAATATGCAAATAGCTACCGCTAGCAAATACTGGCTGTATTTCTTTTTTCACCAAAGCCACTTCACGTTTGTGCGGGCCTTTTGGGTTTTCCGTACCGTCGACAAACCCTGTCAAATCTCGGCCATCTAAATAGCGGAATCCTTTTACTTGTTCCACCAGTTCGACACTGGAATTCAGCATTTCACAGACTCGGGTACTAACGATGTGATTGACATCGGCACGATCACTGCGAATTTCAATGTACAAATCGACGTTATTCGCAGGCGCTACACGATCATCGCGCTGCATCGCCGGAAATGGTCGTAATCCCGCAGGTTTTGCTTGTGGGTAAAATTCATCCCAATAGGCTGCGCCAATGGCTATTACAGTATTTAAATTGGATTCTGAAAACTGTTCCTGATATTCCACAAACATTTGCGGCAGTTTTGCCAGGGTGTGTCTGAGATAATCGTTTTTATTATCAAGAACGTTAAAAAGCAGATAATAACTGTGTAAATTCGGTTCAGCGCAGACACCAAATTGCTCTCTTGCCATTGCAATTTCCATTCATGGTTTGGGGGTTTGAGCCTAAGTATATGAGTTTATCAAAGAATGAAAAAGCTTATTTGTTAATGGTGAGTAAAGAAATTGTTGCCGGGCTTGGTAAGTTGAGCATAAATGTTATACCAATCACATTAAATTATTGCTCACTCAGTGAGAATTTAAAGGCTTTTAGGCAAGGCTTTGATTGCAGA